>CAYGAJ010000022.1:0-20920 GCA_964347815.1 uncultured Gemmatimonadota bacterium
CTGGCGCCGGTGGGGCTGCTGATGGGTGTGTCCGGCTACATCATCGGCATCTACGGCGGCCTGCTCTGCGCCTGGCTGCTCTCGCTGGTGGGCGGTGGCGGCGGCGGCGGCTGACCGCTTTACGCCGGAGATTGACGTTCCCCGGCGCCTGATTAGTCTAAAGCGCCGGCCCCGGGGCCGGGCCTGGTGGCGTCGCACACGGACTGGAGCCTAGAAGACTCGGTAACGATACAGGAGACGGGAAAAACGATGGGACGCACCGACGAGCTCATACGTGACGTGGAGCGCTGGAGCGCGCACAACTACCACCCCCTGCCGGTAGTGATCGAGCGGGGTGAAGGGTGCTGGGTGTGGGACGTGGAGGGGAACCGCTACCTGGACATGTTGAGCGCGTATTCCGCGGTGAATCAGGGGCATCGCCACCCGGAGATCGTCGCGGCGCTCAAAGCCCAAGCTGACCGCCTGACCCTCACCTCGCGGGCGTTCCACAACGATTTGATGGGCGCGTTCCTGCGTCAGGCGTGCGAGCTGCTCGGCTACCCGAAGGCGCTGCCGATGAACACCGGGGCCGAAGCTGTGGAGACCGCCATCAAGGCAGTGCGCAAGTGGGGCTACACGGTCAAAGGCGTGGCGCCGGATGCGGCGGAAATCGTCGTCTGTGATAACAACTTCCACGGTCGTACCACGACGATCGTCGGTTTCTCCAGCGAGGACCAGTACCGCCACGGCTTCGGGCCGTTCACGCCGGGCTTCAAGATGATCCCCTACGGTGACCTGGACGCGCTGCGGGGAGCCGTCAACGAGAACACCGTCGGGTTCCTGGTCGAGCCGATCCAGGGTGAAGGGGGCGTGATCGTGCCACCGGAGGGTTATCTGCGTGGCGCCGCCGAATTGTGCCGACGGGCGAATGTGATGTTCATGGCGGACGAGATCCAGACGGGGTTGGGGCGAACGGGCAAGCTATTGGCGTGTGAGTGGGAGGGCGTGCGGCCCGATGTGGTGATGCTGGGTAAGGCGTTGGGCGGTGGCGTCTATCCCGTCTCGATCGTGTTGGCGGACGAAGAGGTCATGAACGTCTTCCAGCCCGGTGACCACGGGTCCACTTTCGGAGGTAACCCCCTGGCCGCCGCGGTAGGCAGGGCCGCGCTGGACGTCATCGTGAACGAGCGGCTGGCAGAGCGTGCCGCCGAGCTGGGCTCCTGGTTCATGGAGCAGCTCCGAGCCATCGACTCCCCACACGTGGCCGAGGTCCGCGGGAAGGGCCTGATGATCGGCGTGGTGATCAAGGATACGTCCGGCACCGCCCGACCGTTCTGTGAAGCGCTTCAGGAGCGAGGGATTCTCGCCAAGGAGACGCACCAGCAGGTGGTGCGCTTCGCGCCGCCGCTCGTGATCAGCCGGGAGATTCTGGAGGAGGCGCTCGGGTCGATCAGGGACGTGCTTCAGGCGCCCGTTGGCCAACTGTCGTGAGCGCCGGCGGGCTGGCGATCGTTCGCACGTCGTCCCGCCAGCTCAGGCGCGCTTCCGGGAAGATCAGGGTGCGCCCGTCGCGCGGGTCCTCGACCAGCAGCCAGCACGACGTGGCTCGCCCGCTCCAGAAGGCCCGCTGACCGAAGAGGTGCCCGTGCGGGCAGCGCTGCCGGCCGAAGAAGTCACAGCGGGCGTGGGCACCACAGACGGGGCAGGGGACCTCGATCGGATAAGGCCGGCGGACCGGCCAGAAATCGGCGTCACGCCAGCGTAGCTCGGTCTGCGAGTCGGGAAAGACCGAGGAGCCGAACGCTGGCGGTCGGTGCGTGAGCACGTCCATCAACTCATAATAACCCCGTTGACTGTGGCGGCGGAAGCTTGCTGGGCGGAAGCGGCGCGGAGCGCGGGTCGCTTTTCGCCGACGCGGGCGACCGCTGACCCACCGGTTCGCAAGATCGCTTCGCTGCTCGATCGATGACCGATGCTGAGACCCGGCCTGCTCTACTTCGCTTACGGCTGCAACATGGACCCGGCGTTCTTCGCGGGCGTCGTCGGGATGCCGATCGAGCGCGGCTGGTCGGCCCGCGCCGATGGCTGGCGGCTGGCCTTCAACCTGGCCGATGAGGCGGCGGGCTTCGGGATCGTCGCCAATCTGGTCGAGTCCGCCGAATGCTGTGTGCATGGCGTCGTGTACCGGCTGCCCCACGACGCCCTGCAAGCGCTCGATGCCTTCGAGGATGTGCCCGAGCACTACCGGCGCGCGACGATCTGGGTCGAGCCGCGCGGTCGTCGCGCACGCCAGGCCGCACTCGTTTATCTCGGGCAGCCTCGTTACGCCGTTCCGGATGGCCGGCCCGATACCCCATACCTCGAGCTGCTGTTGCGGGGCGGCCAGGTACACGGTCTGCCGGCGGAGTACCTGAGATGGATTCGAGCGTGCGCGAAGGGCGAGGCCGAAGACTGCTACCGATCCGGGGGCGCCACCAGCGACCGTGCGGATGGTTCGGGTTGACCGAGGCCATCGCGCGCCGAACGTTGTGCCCGCAACACGAGAGGAGAGGCAAGCGATGGCCGCGTACGTGATCGTAGATATCGAGGTGACCGACCCGGTTCGCTACGAGGACTACAAGGAACTTGCTGCGCCAACCGTCGCCGCCTACGGCGGCAAGTACGTGGTGCGTGGCGGTGCGACCCAGACGCTGGAAGGTGACTGGGTGCCCGGCCGCGTCGTGGTCCTCGAGTTCCCTACGTTGGAAAGAGCCCGGGAATGGTGGGCCTCGCAGATGTACCAACCCGCCAAAGAGCTACGGCAGCGCTCGGCCAACACCGAGATGATTCTGGTCGAGGGCGTATAGGGGGCCGGCCCCGCCGCGTCCACCGAAAGAAGGCTTGGACGATGATCAGTCGTATCTGGCACGGTTGGACGACTCGTGAGCACGCCGACGCATACGAGCGCTTGCTTCGCAGCGAAATCTTGCCGGGTATTGCCAAGCGCGGCATCGCCGGGTACCGGGGAGCCCATCTGCTGCGCCGCGAGGTCGAGGATGGCGTCGAGTTTGTCACGATCTGCTGGTTCGATTCGCTCGATGCGGTCCGCGAATTCGCCGGCGACGACTATGAGACGTCGGTGGTCCCGCCCAAGGCTCGGGATCTGCTCTCACGATTCGATGACCGCTCCCGGCACTACGAGACGCGGCTCGAGCCTGGCGACACGGTCTAACCCGCTACTCGAAGATCCGCTGGAAGTCGATGTCTTCGGCGGCGAGGACGAACGCCGTGGCGGGCAGATCGTTGGTGCTCGCTAAGAGCTGCACGTAATAGTCGCGGTAATCTTCCGGCGCCTCGTCCGGCTCCGGCGGTCGCAGGCCGAGGAACACGAGGTCCGAGTCGCGAGACGCCCGAGTGATCACGTCAAAGGCCGTATCCCCGGCCTCCTGGACCACGACATCGGCCGTGGCCTTGAGTCGCCCGGTGGCGATCAGCTCCTGCAGACGCGCGCGCGCCGGCTCTCGCTCGTCGGCAGAGGGGACGATCGTCTTGATAGTCAGCTGAGACTTCGACCACTCCGGGCTCCCCTGTAGCAGGTGGCCTAACGCCAGCATCAGACCGGCGTTCCGGCGCTGGCCACCCCACCAGACATCGATCCGCCGGTTTCTCCGTTCCGGCGGCGTCACGGCCGATTCGCGGACGATGACCAGGTTTCGCTGGAGGCGGTGGGCGAGGCGGATCAGCCGGGCGAAGCCGATCATCTGCTCGGGCCGCTCGGTCTCGCCGAGGAGGATGGTGTTGGGGAAGAGGGGGCCAACGCCGCTCGCCTGGATCAGCGACTCGGCGCCTCTCAGGACATCGTCGGCGACGTGAACGTCCACGAGCGCCGGCACCTGTCGCTTGCGCAAGTAGTCGGCGATCGTCGCTTCCACCTGCTGCACACGCTGGCTGGCCGCCGACTCCTCGGGCACGATCGTCGCCACGGTCAGAAATCCCGTGCCGTGCGTTAGCGCGTCGGCCAGCTCGATCAGGTACCAACGCGAGGTGGGCGAGCCGCTCAGCACCAGGATGTAAGGCCGCCAGGTGCGGGCGTCGGGCTTCGACTCGGCCAACCGGTAGATCGCGTAACGGGCAAGCAGCGTCAGGATGCCGTGCCGCATGTCGCCCCAGTAGGCGCGCATCTCTCGGCGCTCCATCAGCAGAAAAACGCCGACGCAAACGAATATCGCGATGAACGTCGCGCCCGGGTTGATCATGAACATGATCGCGAAACAGGCGAAGGCGCCCAGCATGGAGGTCCACCACGGCGTGCGGAACTGGGGGCGCCACGAGGGGCTTCCGATCAGGCCCTCGAGCCCGGCGGACACGTTGAGGAACCCGTAAGAGGTGAGGAAGAACATCGAGAGCACCGGCGCGATCAGGTTCAGGCTGCCGGCCACGATGCCCACCAGCGCCACGCCGAAGGCGATTGCCGTGGCGAGTCGCGGCTCGTCGCTCGGCCCGGCTCCCCGACCCAGAAAGCGCGGCACGACACGGTCGCGGGCCAAGGCCTGAAGGGTGCGCGGCGCACCCAGCAGGGCGCCCATGGCGCTGGACAGGGTCGCTCCCCAGACCCCGAGGAGGATGGCGTCCCCCCAGAAGGCGACGCGCCGCATCACCAGCGGGTCGCTCAGCAGGACATCCTCGGGAACCAGCCGGGCTAGGAAGATCGGGATGGCTATGTAGACGGCGTAGCCGGTGAGCACGGCGGCGATCGTGCCGAGCGGCAGTGAGCGGCCCGGGTTCTTGAGGTTGCCGGAGAGGGCGATCCCCGCCTCGATGCCGGTGACGGCGGGGAAGAAGACGGCGAAAACCACCCAGAACGACTCTTTCTCCGGCACGATGGCGACGGGGGCGAAGCCGTCGGCTGGCGCCGATCCCGCGAAGAATGAGATCAACGACAGCGCGATCGCCGCCATGATCAGAAATTGGGTCTTGAGCGCCAGGTCGGCCGATAGATAAGCGATCGCGGTGAGCGCGACGAGCGTGACGACGCCGACGACAGTAGTGGGAATCGCCGGGAAGACGTTGTTCACCGACTCGGCGAATCCGACGGTGTAGAATGAGATGCCCAGCGCCTGAGCGAAGAAGAGCGGGATGCCGATGGCCGCGCCCGCTTCCAACCCCAGCGAGCGCGAGATCATGTAGTAGGCACCACCGCCGCCGATGCGCATGTTGGTGGCCGTCGCGGCGATGGAGAGTCCAGTCAGGAACGTGACGCTGGTGGCCAGGGTGACGATGAGCAGAGTCAGCGGCAACCCCATATTGCCGAGCACCCAGCCGAACCGCAGATACATGATGACGCCGAGGATCGTAAGGATGCTCGGCGTGAAGACACCCTTGAAGGTCCCGAAGCCCGCCGGGTGCGTGGCCGTCGAGCTCTTCCTGTCGCCCTCAGACGCCATGGGGCCGCCTGAGTCTGAAGATAGTCTGGCCGCTCAACATCATGGCTCGAAGTCGTCCGTGAGCGCGCGGCTTTCGGATACGAGCAGCTCCCAGGCCCGCGCCACGTGCCGCTCGGTCGTCCTCACGTTGCCGATCGCCAGGCGCAACGTGTAACGGCCCCGGAGCGTGGTGTGGGAGAGGTAGACCTCACCGCTCCGGTTGAGCCGCTCGATCAGGGCTTGGTTTAGCGAGTTGAGGGCCTTGTCAAGATCGACGTCGCCGCTGCGGGCGATCTTCTTCGCCAGGTCCGAAGGTCTCGCCCGAAAGCAGACGACGCTCAGCGGCGTGGGGGCGAGGCGCTCGAAGTCGGGGTGCTCGTCGACCCAGCCGGCGAAGAGCTGCGCCAGCCGGATGTGCTCCCGCAAGCGGTCGGCGATGCCTTCGGAGCCGAAGCTGCGCAGAACCATCCACAACTTGAGCGCGCGAAACCGGCGTCCCAGCGAGACCCCCCAGTCCATGTAGTTGCGGATCTCGCCGCTCACGTTCGTGCGCAGGTACTCGGGTACCAGGCTAAAGGCGCCGGTCAGGACTTCGGGGCGTCGCGTGTAGAGGACGCTGCAGTCGATGGGTGTAAAGAGCCATTTGTGCGGGTTGACGACGATCGAGTCGGCCGACTCGCAGCCGTCGAGCACGTGGCGGTATTCGGGGATCACCGCGGCGCTACCCGCGTAGGCGGCGTCGACGTGGAGCCAGAGACCTTCTTGCTGGCAGACGCGCGCGATGTCGCGCACGGGATCGATGCTCGTCGTCGAGGTCGTCCCGACCGTCGCCGCCACGCAGAAGGGACGGTGGCCCGCGGCTCGGTCCGCGTCGATGGCGGCGGCCAGCTCTCTCACGTCCATGCGGAACTCATCGTCGGTGGGGATCCTTCTCACTCCCAGCTTTCCGAGCCCCAGCACCAGACCGGCTTTCTCCACCGAAGAGTGCGCTTGCTCGGAGGTGTACAAACAGAGCCGTGGCAGCTCGGGACGGCCCGTCATCCCCAATTCATTGATTTCGAGGTCGCGGAGGGCGTGGCGAGCAGCGGCGATGGCGCAAAGGCTGGAGACGGAGGCGGTGTCCATGATGACACCCTCGAAGCCGGCCGGAAGCCCGAGCAGCAGGCGCAGCCAATCGACGGCCACCTCTTCCAGCTCGGTGGCGGCGGGCGAGCTTTGCCACAGCATGCCGTTCACGTTGAGTGCAGCGGATAGCAGCTCGCCCAGGATGCCCGGGGCCGAACCGGTGATGCCGAAGTAGGCGAAGAAACCGGGGTGGTTCCAGTGAGTGATGCCCGGGACGATGTGCTCTTCGAAGTCATCCAGGATCGCGTCGATCGGCTCCCCGACGACCGGCGGCCGCTTCGGCAGTTTGGTCTTCAGCTCGTTCGGCTGGGCGCGCGAGAGCACCGGGTAGTCCTCCGGGTGCTCCAGGTAGCGGGTGATCCAATCGATGGCGCGGGTGCCGGCGCGGCGAAAGTCCTCGACCGGCATGTCGCCGAGTACGCTCATGTCACCTCCGCAGCTTTGAGCCGCGTTTGCTCCGGGTCGTCCAATCCGGCTAGGTTGAAGGCGCTCCAGGCGATGCAATACGTCGGCGCTCGCCGATCAGCAAGTGGACCTGAAGCCTCAGCGGAAAGGGCAGGTCGTCTCGTGGGAAGATCGATGCGAATCGGGGCTGGCACGCCGGTCTGGGTCGTCTCCGGCCTCTTTATCATGGTGGCCGCTTGTGGCCGCTCGGAGAACGTGGGCTGGGCGGACCGGGAGATGCCGGAAGGCGCGGGGGAGGCAGCCCAAGCCGCGGCCGCCACCGCGGCTCAGCCTGCGGAGGTGGACAGCCTGGAGCAGCTGCGTCGCGAGTACCAGTCCCTGGCACAGCAGTTGAATCCCCTGCAGCGGGCGGCCATGGCCGATTCGACGATCGCCGCCCGCTGGGAGGCGCTGAACGCCGATCTTGAGACGCGCCTGCGGGAGACGTCCGATTTCTACAAGGCTCTGCTCGAGCGCCGTGACGAGATCGAGGCGCGACTGGCCGCGGCCGAACAGGGAGGTGGGGCGCTATCGATGGAGGAGCAGGCAGAGCTCAGCCGTTTCTATCGGAACGTTCAGACAGAGCTGGCGCGGGCGCGCACGACACAGGTCCGCGACCCCGAGTTTGCCGGTCGTTTCGCCGCGTTCCGCGCTGCGCTGTTCGAGAAGATGCGGGCGATGGAGCCGGGCAAGATCGAGCAACTCAACCGGTTCGAGAGGCTCGACCAACTGCTGTTTCAGCCGCTCGAGTCCGAGGCCGCCACAGAGCCCGGGGCGCTGCCCGATCCGAACGCGCAGGGACCCGGCTAACGGCGTCGCATCAGTTGCGAGTTCGCGTGGCGTCGCCCGCCCGGGTTCCGGTCGCCGCGGCCAGATAGCGATCGAAGAAGTTCGCCGCGGATCGATACGCCTCCAGCCAGCGGACGTGGGTCACGAAGCTGTGCACTTCGTCCGGGAACACCAGCAGCTCATGCTCCACGCTTCGTTCTCGCAGCGCGGCCACCAGATCGACGGTCTCGCTGAAGGGGACGTTGCGATCGTCGTCGGCGTGGATCAGCAAGACCGGAGAGCGCCAGGTATCAATCGCGGCCATCGGCGACGACTCGAAGGCGACTCGCGCCGCATCGGGGTGCTCTTTGACGTCGTATGAAGGGACGAAGTTCTTGATGACGACGTTCCAGTCGTGGACGCCGTGCAGGTCCACACCGGCGGCGAAGAGATCCGAGGCGCGCGCCAGGCCCAGAGCCGTCAGGTAACCGCCGTAGGAGCCTCCCCACAGACCGATGCGCCGTGGATCGACATCGTTCCGGCTGCGCAGGTAGAGACCGGCGCCCAGCACATCGTTGAACTCGCTGGCCCCGGTCGCCCCGTAGTTGAGCGCCTCCCGGAACTCCATACCGTAGCCGATTCCGCTGCGGTAGTTCACCGACAAGACGACATAGCCACGGCTCGCCAGATACTGATTCAGGGCGTAGGCGTTGTGATAATAGCCGCTGTAATGCCAGCCGAGTAGCATCTGACGCCTCGAGCCACCGTGGAAGAAGAGCACCGCGGGCCGGCGATCGCCTCTCCGTGTGCCCGCAGGCAGAAAGAGTTGGGCGTGGATCGGCATGCCGTCGGCGGCCGAAAAGACAACCGCCTCTGGAACGACGAGCGCCGCGCTGGGAAAGTCGGCGGGAATGGCGTCGGGCGCGAGGTCGCGCACGACACCCGCTTCGTTCCGAAGGGCGGGACGTGCGGGGCGGCGCGCGTCAGAGCGGAGCAGGGCGATCGTTCCGCTGCCTCCGAGCGGGACCGGCGACCACTCGATACCGTCGCCGCGCGTCAGTGGTTCGGGCTTGCCGCCGTCGATCCTGACGCTCCAGAGATGGCGGCGGTCGATGTCGCCCTCGTTCGAGTTGAAGATGGCCCGACGCCCGTCCCTGCTCATCGTCACGTATTCGACCTCGAACTCGCCCGGTGTGAGCAACCGGGCGTCACCGCCGGATGCGGGAACCGAGTACAGATGCAGCCAGCCGTCACGCTCCCACGGAAAGACGATGCGGTCGCCGTCGCCCCAGCACAGCTGATCCTCGGCAACGACGCCGCGAAAGGCGCTGCCCCGACCCGGCTCGGCCCGCCAGACTTCCCGGCTCGTACCGCTCGCCACGTCGGCCACACGGATGGACCAGGGCTCGGCCGCCCGGCGCGGACCGAAGGGGAGCGTTCTGCCTCCCGCCGGCGTTCGGATAAAGGCGACGCGCCGCCCGTCCGCGGACCAGACGGGCTCGCGGTCGAGATCGACTCCGGGATCCAGCCAGGTGATGCGCTGGCTGGCGCGCTCGTAGACGCCGACGAAGCTGTGGTCGCCGCGCCCGCTCACGAAGACGAGGCGGCGGCCGTCGGGCGACCAGCGGAGCGAGCCGAGGCTCCCCCGGGCCTGGACGAGACGCTCGGGCTCGCCCTCGGGAAGCGGCGCCCACCAGATGTCGCCCCCTTTCAGAAACGCCAGCCCATCGCCCGAGGGGGCCAGCGCCGGGGCCGCGCCCTCGCCGATCCGCTGCGGAGCCCCGCCGGCGCTACTCACCATCCAGATCTCACGGCTGACTCCGGTCGGCAGGCTCCAGGGGTTGGGGTATTCCCCAGCACGGTTCGGGCTGCCACCGCGCACGTACACGATGGCGCCGCCGTCCACGGTGAAGCTCAGGTCGGAGAGCGCCTGGCCGTCGTCCTCGGTGTAACCGGTCAGCTGGCGCGCCTCGTATGCGGGCCCCTGGGCGACCCAGATGTTACGGACGCCCCGGGCGTTGAACACCCAAGCGACCTGGTCTCCGGTCGGGGCGGCGGCGAGGCTGGAGGGGAAGGGGGAGCTCATGATCTGTTCCAGCGTGAAACGCTCCTGGCCGGAAAGGTCCGGGATGAGGAACAAGGGGAGCGTCGCGGCGAGGGTGAGGCAGCTGAGGCGCTGGGGCATCGGAGGCCTCCTTGCAGCGGGCGTGGGCTGTGAGTCGAAGCCGTGCAGAATCCAGGGTTGAATATTCAGTCTCTAACCCTCAATGTCGAATGTCCTAGGGGCTCGCCTGCCCCAAAGCGTCCAACCTGGGAATTGAGAATTGCGCGTTGGGAACTGTGAATTCTGGAATGGATGAACGAACCGTCGTATGCCCCGATGGCTCCCGGTGGAAAGTGATTATGGCGAGCCGGTCGAGCCCGCAGCGGATCGAGCTGGTCTTCGAGTCGCTGGACGCGTCCGGGCCCCTGCTTCGGGGTGAGGCGATAGCGCCAAGCCTCGCGGAACTTACAGAAAAGGAACTTTGTTTTCTTATCGACGAGGTTAGGCGCGCCCAGTAGCGCAAACGGCACCGATCCCCGGCACATGCTATACTTCGCTTACGGCTCACTGGTCAATCGAGACCACCTGCTGAGGCTTTGCCCGACGGCGAAACCGATCGGCACCGCCAAGATCAGCCATCAGGCGCTCTGCTTCACCGGGAACTCCGCGACATGGGGCGGCGGTACGGCGACGATCGGTTTGGCGCCGGAGGCGGAGCTCTGGGGCGCCCTCTATGAGATCGAGCTTGCAGATCGTGATCAGATCGAGCGCTCCGGCCAGGCGGACGGATACGTCTGGTCTTCGACCCAGGTCGAGGGCGCGGACGGCGAGCTGATTCACTCTGGTATCCTGATCAAGGTCAGGGACCTAAAGCGCACGTCGCCGTCCAACGAGTACCTCGACGTGCTGAAAGCGGGCTGGGCGCAGTGGGGTCTCGATTTCAACGCGATGTTGCGCAAGGTTCCGCCCACGCTCTAGCTTGGCGCGGGCGACGCTAGCCTTCTTCCGCACCGCTTATCGAGAACTGCATGCGACGGTTTCCACTCTGGAGATGGCCGCTGCTTGCGGGCTTGGCGCCTTGCTTCATCGCACAGGCGCCCGCCTCGGCGCAGGAGGCAAGCGCCAGACTCCTGGCGCCGGCCGGCTTCGAGGTCTCGGTTTACGCCGAGGGTCTCGACCGGCCCTGGGGTCACGCGTTCGGACCCGACGGCCAGCTTTACGTGGCCGAGATGGGTGCCGGCCGGGTCATCCGCCTGACGGACCGTGATGGAGACGCACGGGCCGACAGCGTGGTCACGATTGTCGCGGGGCTGGATCGGCCGAGCGGTCTGGTGTGGCAGGGCACCGACGTCCTGATCGCCGAGCCCGGTCGAGTCCTCCGCCTGTCGCGCGCCGCGGAGCAGGTGGCGCAGCCCGTGGTGGTTCTCGATGGTCTGCCCGCCGACAGCCCAACGATCCGTGCGCTTCTGCTAGCGCCGACCGGGTCGTCCCTCTTCATCGCCATCGGCGCCTCGTGTGACATCTGCCGGGAGACCGACGGGCGCCGGGCAGCGATCCTGCGTGTCGAGTTCGGGGCTGAGCGCGAGGAGGTGTGGGCGCGGGGTTTGCACCAGGCGCTCGGCCTGGCGCACCATCCGGATACGGGCGAACTGTGGGCGACCTCTGCGGGCCGTGACGGTTTGGGAGTGGAGCTGCCGCCCGACGAGCTGAACGTCATTCGGCGTCGCGCGCACTACGGCTGGCCTTATTGCTACGGCGCCCGCGTACCGAGCCCGGAGTTCGCCGATCGGACTCGCTGCGACACGACCGAACCACCGGTGCTGACCTTCCCGGCTCACTCCCATCCTACGGGGCTCGTGTTTTACACGGCGCAGGCGTTCCCGCCCGGGTATCGGGGCGACGCCTTCGTCGCGCTGCACGGGTCGGAAACCGGTTCCACGCTGGCGGGGTACAGGGTCGTACGGGTGAGGGTGGAAGGCGGCCGGCCACTGGGGTGGGAGGATTTCCTGACCGGCTGGATCGGGCCGGGCGGCCAGCTCTACGGCCGCCCGGTTCAGCCGCTGGTGGGGCCGGACGGGGCGCTGTATGTTAGCGATGACTACGGCGGTCGGATCTGGCGAGTCGGGTACAGGGGTGATCCGCCCGCGGCCGCGCCGGAGGAGCACGGCGCCGGTTGACCCTCGCGCTCACGCCGAATCGGGAGGTGTCCAAGTGCGAGACTTTACGCAGGTGGTCAAGGACAATGTGTCCGAGTATCGAGGCTCCTTCTTCAACGCCGTGAAGTGGGCGCCGATTTTCGCGGCCACACTGATGGCGCTTTCGCAGGACCCCCGCCTGCAGTCACGTCACCGGACTTGGGTCAACGCGGCACTGGCCTATTTCGTCGCTCCCAATGACGCCGTGCCCGAGGAGGAGTATGGGCCCTACGGTTATCTGGACGACAACCTCGTTAGCGCTTACGTGCTGGAACGTATCGCCCGCGATGTCGGCTGGCGGGTGATCGACGACGCGTGGAACGGAGAGCTGGCGGCCCGCGATGTGACCCGCGAGACGCTGGACCGCGAGCACGAGCTTCTGGGCCACCTGGGTCAGGAAGCTCTGCAATCCGCGGGCGTGCTCGATGAGCGAGCGCGGCGCGGAGCCGATGTCGGCGAGGGCGTACGACCGCTCGGGCTGAGTTAGAGAGGGGACGCCCCTGGTGGATGGCGAGCGACCGAGTACTTTGAAAGTGATAGCCATCCAGGCATGATTGGAGCGGTAGCATAATGATCGGACAGCAAGTTTTCGAAGTTGAGAGCGCGGCGATCTTCGGTATCGGCAACCTGGGTTGGACCGAGGTCGTACTGATCGCCTTTCTCCTCATGCTCCTCTTCGGCGCTCGCCGCTTGCCGGAGATCGGTCAGAGCCTCGGCAAAGGGATCCGCGAGTTCAAGAAGTCGCTCACATCTCCGGAAGAAGAGCCGAAGATCGGGTCGGGCGAGGGGACCAGCGGAGAGGCCGGGGCCAAGTCACGCGAGGAGACACACTAACACCGCACGGCGGAGTCGGGTCAGCAGTCTCATACTGACCCGGACTCCGCCTTCCTATATGTGCCGCTCGAGGGCGGTCTCGAACCTGCTTCAGTTCTCGCCGAACGCTCCCACCACCGGCTTGACGAGACGCTTGAAATCGCCGTAACCCATACGGACCGCTTCCGTGTGGTTGCCGGCGTTGAAGACGATCGTCTCGTCCTCGGTCAACCGCTGGTCAACGAACACGCGCTGACTGTACAGGTTGCCGAGCGGCGGCATGGCGCCTGGCTCGCAGTTGGGGTAGAGGCCGGCGAACTCCGATTCCTCGGCCAACCGCAACGCGCTGGAGCCGACGAGTTTGGCCAGCTTCTCGCCGTTGACATGATAGGACGCCGGCAGCACCGCCATGATCGGCTCGTCCTTGTCGGTGAAGAAGATGACGGTCTTCGCCCACTCGTAGCCGGAGATGTGTGAGACCGCCGCCTCCTCAGCCGCCGTGTAGGCCGTGGGGTGTTTGATGACGTCGTACTTCACACCCGCGTCTTTCAGGAAACGTTCAACTTCGGGCGCGACTGCCATGGTTCACCTCCTTTTACTTCTCTAGCAGCTTGATGAATCGCTTCAGAGGATAGGTGTTCGCCACATCCGACTTCTCCAGCCACCCGCGACGGGCCTGGTCCACGCCGTAGCGCATGTAGTCGAGCTCGCCCACGCGGTGGGCGTCCGTGCTGATCACGATCTTCACACCGGCTTCCCGCGCCATCTGCAGGTGGAAGTCGCGTAGATCCAGGCGGTGCGGCTGTGCGTTCAGCTCCAGCATCACCCCGTGATCGCTGGCGACCTTGACGAGCGCTTCGACATCTACGGGATAGGGTTCGCGGCGGTTGATCAGCCGCCCGGTGGGGTGGGCGAGGATATGAACGCGCGGGTGCTGCATCGCTCGGGTGATCCGGCGCGTCATCTCGGCGCGGGTCAGGTTGAACTGGGTGTGAACTGATATGACGACAACATCCATCCGATCGAGCAGGTCGTCACTCAGATCGAGCGACCCGTCGGCGAGTATATCCACCTCCGCCGACTTGAGTATCCGAATGTCATCGTGCTTCTTCTGCAACTTATCGATCTCTTCGTACTGTCGCTTGAAGTCGTCTTCCTTCACACCCGTCATCGCCAGAGCCGGACTGTGATCGGTGATCGCCATGTACTCATAGCCGCGCTCGCGACAGGCGCTAACCATCTCTTTGACGCTGTTCTTGCCGTCACTGTACGTCGAGTGCATCTGCAGGTCGCCACGCAGATCGCCGAGCTCGATGACCTTCGGGAGCCGGCCCTCCCGCGCCGCTTCGACCTCCCCGCGGTCCTCGCGCAGCTCGGGTGGGATCCAGGGGAGCTCGACGGCCTCGAAAACCTCGGCCTCGGTGGCGCCGCAGACCAGTTGATCCCCCTCGAAGACGCCGTACTCGTTGATCTTCAACCCCCGTTCCCGTCCGATGCCGCGGATCACAATGTTGTGCGCTTTCGAACCCGTAAAATAGACCATCGCCGCGCCATAGCTCTCGCGGTCCACCAGACGCAGATCCACCTGCAGACCGCCCCGCAAACGAACCGAGCTCTTGGTGGACCCTTTCGCCAGAACCTCAGTGACGTCAGCGTAGCCAACGAAGTCGTCCATGATCGACGATCCGTCGGCCGTCGTGGCCAAAAGATCGATATCGCCCACCGTCTCACAGCGCCGCCGATAGCTGCCGGCCACCTCCAGGTCCACCAACCCCTTCGATTTCTTCAGGTGGTCGATCAGCGGGCGCACGTATATGTCGGCGTCGGACAGCTTGAACCGCTCGCCGCGCGCCTTGAGGTCCTCGATCCCTTTGAGGATGCGTGACTCGAGCGTCTTGCCGAATCCGGGCAGGTCGTCCAGCCGGCCGTCGCGCGCCGCCGCTTCCAGTTCTGCCACCGTCGTGATCTCGAGGCCCTCCCAAAGCTGCCGCGCCCGTTTCGGCCCCAGGCCCGGGATGTTCATGATCTCGATGAGCGTGCTGGGCACTTCCTTCTTCAGCTCTTCCAGCGATTCGAGCTTGCCAGTCTCGTACAGCTCACGGATCTTCGCGGCCAAGTCCTTGCCGATCGCCGGCAGGTCCTCGAGCCGGGCGTTTTCATCCTTGAGCACGGACTCGATCGGTTGAGACAGCGTCTCGAGCGTGCGGGCCCCGTTGCGATAGGCCCGGACACGAAACGGGTTCGCGCCCTGGATCTCAAGTAGGTCGGCGATCTCCTCGAACACGCGGGCGTAATCGATGTTCTCCATCTCAGCTCACGCCCTCCGGCAGCATCTTCAGAAACTCTTCCTCGGACAAGATCTTGACTCCGAGGTCGCGCGCCCGGTCGCGCTTGCTGCCCGGGTCGCTCCCGGCCACCAGGTAGTCGGTCTTGGAGCTGACGCTGGACGAGGTCCGCCCTCCGAGCGAGCGGACGATCTCTTCGGCCCGGGCGCGGGTGAGCGTCTCCAAGGCCCCGGTGAAGACGAAGGTGAGGCCGTCCAGCTCGCCGCCGGCGGCCGTCTCCGGCTCCTCAAGGCGCAGGCCCCGCTCCTTCAGCCGCTCGATCTCGTCGCAGGTGCTGCGGCTTTGCAGGAAGTCGATGACCGCGGTGGAAACCTTCGGTCCGATCCCGGGCACGGCCTCCAGCTGCTCGCGCGAGGCGGCCAGCAGCGCGTCCAGCCCGCCGAAGTGTGCGGCCAGGTCGCGGGCGGTCTGCGTCCCCACCTCGGGAATGCCGAGCGCGTAGAGGAACCGGTCGAGGGTCACCTGCTTGGACCGCTCGATCGCCTCCACCAGATTGCTCGCGGACTGCTCGGCGAAGCCTTCCAGCGTGACCAGGTCTTTCTGAGTCAGGGTGAACAGATCGGCGACGCTTCGCACCCGTTCCTCTTCGAGCAGTTGCACCACGGTTCGCTCGCCCAGACCGTGGATGTCCAGAGCGTCGCGCGAGGCGAAGTGCTGGATGCGACCCTTGAGCTGCGCGGGGCAGGCGAGACCGTTCGGGCAGAAATCGAGAGGCCCCTCGCTGATGACCGGTGTCTTGCAGACCGGGCAGCGCGTCGGCATCCTGAAGCGGCTGCCGCGGCGGGCACCGGCTTCCTCGACGCGCTCGAGCACTTGGGGTATGACGTCGCCAGCCCGCTGGATCCGCACCTTGTCGCCCTTTCGGACATCGAGGCGCTTGATCTCCTCGCGGTTGTGAAGCGAAGCGCGAGAGACGGTGACGCCGCCGACGTCCACAGGACGGAGCATAGCTACGGGTGTGAGTTTTCCGGTGCGTCCGACTTGTATGGCGATGTCCAGGATCTCGGAGACCTCACGGCGTGGCTCGAACTTGTAGGCGTAGGCCCAGCGCGGGTGGTGTGCGGTGGCGCCCAGTCTTTCACGATAGCCGAGATCGTTGAGCTTGATGACGACGCCGTCGATCTCGTACTCGAGGTCGTCGCGCTGACGTTCCAACTCGTGGTGAATCTCGATCGCTTCCTCGATGTCGACGCCGACCCGCGTCAGACCCGTCACCTTGAATCCCCAGTCTCGCAGCGAATCCAGCGCTTGTGCCTGAGTTGAGAGCTCGAGCCCCTCCGCCGTCATGATCTCGTAGGCGTACACCACCAGTGGGCGCTGCTTGGTGATGCTGGGATCGAGCTGGCGCATCGAGCCGGCGGCGGCGTTGCGCGGGTTGGCGAAGGCCGGCTTGCTCTCCTCGGTGAGACGAGCGTTCAGCCGCTCGAAATCCTCGATCAGCATGATCGCCTCGCCGCGGATCGAGAGGCGGCGCGGAACCGGGCGCGGCCGCGAGCGCAGGCGCAGCGGCACGGAGCTGATCGTCCGCACGTTGGGCGTCACGAGCTCGCCGACGCGGCCGTCGCCGCGGGTGGCGGCCCGCTCCAGCACGCCGTCGACGTAAACCAGCTCGAGCGAGAGGCCGTCGAGCTTGGGCTCGACCACGTAATCGACGGTGCCGTCGTCGAGGGCGCCGCGGAGGCGCCCGTCGAAGCGCCGCACCTCCTCCTCGTCGTCGCCGGAGTCCAGGCTGAGCATCGGCGCCGTGTGCTCGATCTCGCTGAAGCCGACGCGCGGTTGCCCGGCGACGCGCTGGGTGGGCGAGTCGGGGGAGATGAGTTCGGGGTGGCTTTCTTCGAGCTTCCTCAGTTCGCGGAAGAGGCGGTCGTAGTCCGAGTCCGGGATTTCCGGTTTGTCGAGGACGTGATAGAGGTAATCGTGGTGACGGATTGCCTCCCGCAGCTCTTCGATCCGTTCGCTGGCCGACTCGGGGTCCTCGGCGCTGGCCGGCTTGGCATCTCGGCGCGCCACGATCTCACTCCTCCGGCGGCCGCCGCTCGCCGTCCGGCTCCGAGGCCGGTTGCGGTTGAGACGCGATCTCTTGCTGGGGGCGACGCCCCTCACGCTTGGGTCGGCCGAACTTGCGCCAGTCTTGCGCCCAACGCCAGAGCCGGGCCGACGCCCGACCGTAGACCGAGTCGTCGGGGAAGCGGCCGTCGGCGTCTCGCGACCCCGCCGGGATGCCGGCCAGGATCTCCCAACCCTGCTCGACCTCGCGGATTGGCCAGACGTGAAAGCGGCCGGCGCGCACGGCGTCCACGACCTCGTCCGTAAGCACCAGGTTCGACACGTTGCGCGCCGGGATGATCACACCCTGCTCGCCCGTCAGGCCGCGGCGCAGACAGGCGCGGTAAAAGCCTTCGATCTTGGTGGTCACACCGCCGATGGGCTGGATGTCGCCCTTCTGGTTCACAGCGCCGGTGATGGCCACGCCCTGGCGCAAGGGCACCGCCGCAATGGCCGAGACCAGAGCGTAAAGCTCCGCCGCCGACGCGCTATCCCCCTCGACTTCCTCGTAGAGCTGGTCGAACGAAAGGCTGGCGGACAGGATGAGAGGGTGATCCTGTGCGAAGAGATCTCCGAGGTAGCCCGACAGCACCAGCACGCCCTTGTTGTGTAAGGGGCCGCCCAGTCGGACCTCACGCTCGATGTCGACGACTCCGCTCGTGCCCATGAACGCGCTCGCCTCGACCTTGATCGGGCGCGCGAAGGCATGCTCGGCAGCGAAGAGCACGGCGAGGCCATAGAGCTGACCGATCTTGGCGCCCTTCGGGTCGACGGTGAGCGTGTCTTCCTCGATCAGATTGAGAAGCTCGCGCTCCGCCCGGTTGACGCGCTCCTCGCGCTCTCGGATCGCGCGTACGACGTCCTCGAGCGCCACTTTCTCGCGCTGGGCGGAGCGGGCGAAGAAGCCAGCTTCACGGACCAGGTCGCCGATGGCACCGAAGCGCGTCGACAACCGGTCTTGATGCTCGGCCAGGCGCGATCCGAACTCGACCACGCGCGACACGGCCGTCGCATCGAAGGGGGGAATCGACTCTTCCTCGCAACGCGCCGCGATAAACTCGCCGTAGCCTCGCTCGGCGCCCGCATCGCGTTCCATGTACGGGCTGAAATCGGCCTTGACCTTGAAGAGTTCGCTGAACTCGTCGTCGTAGGCGTGCAGGAGATGAAAGGTGTAAGGGTCGCCGATCAGAACCACGCGGCACTTCAGCGGGATCGGCTGTGGCTTGAGCGTGGTCATGGCGAGCACGCTCGTGTACTCCGTGATCTCCTCCAGCCGGATCGAGCGGGTGCGCAGCGCGTTCTTCAAAGCGACCCAGGCGATCGGCTGCCTCAGCACATCGGAGGCATCCAGGATCAGATACCCGCCGTTCGCTTTGTGGATGGCGCCGGCCGTGATGTGGCTGAAATCGGCGACCATCGTACCGAACTGAACGCGGTGCTCGATACTTCCGATCAGGTTGTGGTAGGTGGGGCTCTTCTCTTCCACCACGGGCGCGCCGCCGTCGGGCGAGTGACAGACGATGACGTTGACGCGGTAGCGTGACAGGGGATCCTCCATCTCCGAGGTGGGGAGGTCGGGGCTGGGGAGGGGGATCGACCCGGGCTCGGGGGCCGAGTCGGCGAAGAGCTGCGCGTTCTTGACGACATCCTCCGCCAGCCGATTCAGGTGGCGGATCACTTCCGGCACCCCTTCCCAGCGCGATTTCAGCTCGCCCACGCGATGCGCCACGACGCTGTGTGCCACGGATCGCTGGAGATCGACCACCCGGCGCTGGGCGTTTTGTTCGGCCTCACGAATGCGCCGCTGAACCTCGCCGAACGCTTTGTCGAGCTGGCGCCGCCGCTCCATGATCTCCTGCTGTGCCGTCTCGGGCAGCTCCTTGAAGCGCTTCTCGTCCAGCGGCTCGTTGTCGAGGGCCGGCGCGACGACGAAGCCGGCCGGTGTCTGAACCAGGGTGACGTTGCGCTCGTTCTCGATCCGGGTCTGAAACTCCTCGATCAGCTCGCGCTGGCGCTGCATGGCGCCCTCGGCGATGTCGTCACGCTCCTTCCGGAACTCCTCGCTCTGCAACGCCCGGGGCAGCGCCGCCTTCAGATCCCGCAGCATGGCGTCGATGTCGCCGCGCAGCTCGGGCGCACGGCCGGCCGGAACGCTGAGGGCGTGGGGTTCGCGCGGCGCCTCGAAGTTGTAGACGTAACACCAGTCCGAGCCGGGGGGCTCGGTCCGGGCCCGGTCCTCCAGCAGCTGGCGGATCATAGTAGCGCGCCCCGAGCCCGGGAGCCCGAGGGCGAAGACGTTGTAGCCCGGGTGATCGACATCGAGGCCGAAGCGTACGGCGCGCATTGCGAGATCCTGGCCGATCGCCTCTTTCAGCGGCTCCAGCTCGGCGGTGCTCTCGAACCCAAGCGACGCCGGCTCGCAGACCCGGCGCAGCTGCTCCGGCCTCAGGGAGCTCGGGATCTCGCTGGTCACGCGACTCTCCCTTCAGGTAGTCAGGGTGCCGTGCCGTTCGGAACGCCGCGCCGGCTGCGGTGTCCGGTCAGCCCTTGAGGCGGCCCTCGGCGACGGCGCGGACGATGTCGGTGGTGGTGACGATTCCTTGCAGGTCGCCGCCGTCGATCACCAGCAAGCGGTGAACGCCGGCCTCCAGCATGTACGCCGCCGCCTTCTTCACTGACGTCTTGGACGAAAGACTGAGAACCTCGCGGGTCATGATGTCGGCGACCGTCGATTCGTCGAGCAGGTCCCAGGCGCGACTGCGGGTCGCTCGCATCCATTCGAGCGCCTCGGCATCAGCCAGCTCGTAGCTGTCCGAAAAGAACTCGGCCGAGGATCCACGGCGCAGCGGGCCGTCGGGGCCCTCATCCGGGTCTCGGGGCCGCGACCCGGAGGTCTCCTCGCGGAAATCGAATATGTCCGTCGTCGAAACGACGCCGACGACCTTGCCGTTCACCACCACGGGAACGCCGCTCACCTCCTGCTCGCTCAGCACCTCGACCAGCTCGCGCAAGGTGAGGTCGGGGGACACCGCCACGACATCGCTCTGCATCACATCCTTGAGCTTGAGCATCTACGGGTCCCGGGTCGAAATCCCTGAGCTGCAAGTGAGCCGCTTACAACGTAACGCAGGTGGAGCGCCGCCGTCCAACCGCCTCGGCGGCTTCACGCGATCGGTGATCAGTCTTCGGGATCGAGTCGTAGCGCCGCCGAGTTGATGCAGTACCGTAACCCCGTCGGCTCAGGGCCGTCCTCGAAGACGTGCCCCAGATGAGCGTCACAGGTGGCACACAAGACCTCCGTCCGACGCATGAACAGACTGTTGTCCGGTGCCGTCGCCACGTTCTCCGGGTTGGCCGGTTTGAAGAAGCTGGGCCAGCCCGTCCCCGAATCGTACTTCGCGTCCGAGCCGAACAGCTCGGTACCGCAGCAGATGCAGCGGTACGTTCCGTGCTTCTTGCTGTCGTGGTACTCGCCGGTGAAAGGCGGCTCGGTGCCCTTCCGCCGGGTGATCCGATACTGTTCCGGCGTCAGTTGCTGCTTCCAGTCGGCCTCGCTTTTGCGAACCTTCGGCTTCGTCACGTGGCGTTCCTCGTGCTGGAAGTTCTGATTCCAAATGTTCCTACTCCAATTATAGCGCCATACGCAAGTGCCCGCGCCAGCCGGGTGCAGCCCCATGGCGGCTGCACGGCTTTGTTGCGTCGCCAGCGTACCCGGTCGTAAGATTGCGCCTCGATCCGCGACCCCAACATGGAGAATCG
>CAYGAJ010000023.1:0-20740 GCA_964347815.1 uncultured Gemmatimonadota bacterium
GCAAGATCACGCTGATGGCGCTCCGCACGACGGCCCTGACCTACGACTTCGTCAGGGGCGAGCTGATCACTGACCGCATCTCGAACAACATCACCTCGGATCTCCTGCGCGGCCTGACCATTCGGATTGAGCATGACCTCTTCGAGGAGACGGATGGCGACCGGCGCTTCGATCCGTTTCTCACCCAGCTCAACCTGAATTTTTCGCTCGGCGAGGGGACGCTAGGCGGGCTGTTCGGCGAGCCGAGTGCCGGCGTGAGCCGGGGACGGGGGATCGTGCCGCTGTCACGGGAATTCGAGGAGGAAGAGCCGCTGCCGGTCGAAGAGCCGGGCCGCGAGCCGGGGCCGGGGGCGCAGCGCCGCCCCTGGACGTTGAGCCTCGACTACAGCCTGGTCAGATTTCGCCCGGTGACCGGTGGGACGACACCGAACAACCGTCAGAGCGTTCGCGCCAACCTGGGGTTCAGCCCGACGGACAACTGGACGGTGAGCTGGCGGACGCAGTTCGACATCGAGGAAACCGAGTTCGTGGATCAGGCCCTGAGCCTTCGCCGCGATCTGCACCGCTGGTCGGCCACCTTCGAATTCCTCAAGGCGGCGAACGGTAACTTCTTGTTCGAGTTCAGGGTGAACCTCAACGATCTGCAAGACATCAAGTTCGATTATCGTCAAGAGAGCCGCGGCTCGCTCGGCAACTGACGGCGGCCCGGCCTGGCCGCTGTCGAGTCGCGGATGGCGGCTGCGGTCGGAAGAAGGACTCAGAGAGGCGGATAATATGTCGACGGTTACGGGTGAAAGCCGCACGGTGAGGGCACCGCGGGGCACGCGGATCTCCTGCAAAGGGTGGCCGCAGGAAGCGGCGCTCAGGATGTTGATGAACAACCTCGATCCCGATGTGGCCGAGAAGCCCGACGAGCTGATCATCTACGGCGGCTCGGGCAAGGCGGCGCGCTCGTGGAAGGCATTCGAGGCGATCGTGCAGACGCTGCGGGATCTGGAGGGGGACGAGACGCTGTTGGTGCAGAGCGGCAAGCCCGTAGGCGTATTCCGTACGCACGCGGACGCGCCGCGAGTGCTCATCGCCAACGCTAACCTGGTGGGCCGCTGGGCCAATTGGGATCATTTCCGGGACCTTGAGCGGAAAGGCCTGATCATGTATGGCCAGATGACCGCCGGCTCCTGGATCTACATCGGCACGCAAGGCATCCTGCAGGGCACCTTCGAGACCTTCGCCGCGGCGGCGCGGCAGCACTTCGGTGGCTCGTTGGCGGGACGTCTGGTGGTGACTGGTGGGCTCGGCGGGATGGGCGGGGCTCAGCCCCTGGCAGCGACGATGAACGGCGGTGCCTTCCTGGGCGTGGAGGTCGATCCGGCCCGCATCGAGCGGCGTCTGCAGACCCGATACCTCGACCGGGCCACCGACGATCTGGACGAGGCGTTGGACGTGGTGCTGGGGGCGCGAGAGCGTGGCGAAGCCATCTCCGTGGGGTTGCTGGGCAACTGCGCCGACGTGCTGCCCCAGCTCGTCGAGCGCGGTGTCGTACCGGATCTCCTGACCGATCAGACGAGCGCCCACGACGCTCTGCATGGGTACGTGCCGCAAGGTTACGACGTGCAGCAGGCGGCAGTGCTGCGGGAGCGCGATCCTGAAGACTATGTGAAACGCGCGATGGCTTCGATCGCCGTTCATGTTCGGGCGATGCTCGACCTGCAACGGCGCGGCGCGGTGACCTTCGACTACGGAAACAATATCCGGACCCAGGCGCTCGATGCGGGTGTGGCCGATGCGTTCGACTTCCCGGGCTTCGTGCAGGCGTATGTGCGACCGCTCTTCTGTCTCGGCAAAGGGCCGTTCCGCTGGGTCGCGCTGTCGGGCGAGGCGTCGGACATCCAGAGGACGGACAAGCTGGTGCTCGAACTCTTTCCGGAGGACGAGGCGCTGGGCCGCTGGATCCGGATGGCGGGTGCGAGGGTCAGCTTCCAGGGGCTTCCTTCGCGTATCTGCTGGCTGGGCCAGGGCGAACGAGCGAGGTTCGGCTTGGCGATCAACGAGCTCGTCGGCCGTGGAGAGCTGAAAGCGCCCATCGTCATCGGGCGCGATCATCTGGATACCGGGTCTGTGGCGAGCCCGTTCCGGGAGACGGAAGGGATGATCGATGGGAGTGACGCGATCGCCGACTGGCCGATCCTGAACGCCATGCTCAACGTGGCCAGTGGCGCCACCTGGGTGAGCTTCCACCACGGGGGCGGTGTCGGCATCGGCAACTCGTTGCATGCGGGCCAGGTGATCGTCGCCGACGGAACGCCGGAAGCGGCGCGCCGTCTCGAGCGGGTGCTCACCAACGACCCCGGTATCGGTGTAGCGCGTCACGCCGACGCCGGCTACCCGGAGGCGGTCGAGACGGCTCAGCGTCGAGGTATTCGCATCCCCATGGCCGATGCCTGACGCCGGCCGCCAGCTACTGGAGGCCTCCCAGGTCATCTCCTGCCCCGGCGGCTCGGCCCCGCGGCGCGGCCCGGCCCAGTCCGAGATCGGGCTCTTGCAAGATGGCGCGGTGGCGATCCGCGAGGGGCGCGTCGAGGCGGTCGGGCCGCGCGACCAGCTTCGAGCGCGTTATCCCGGGGCGGAGCGCGTGGACCTCGACGGTCACGTGCTGACGCCGGGTCTCATCGACTCGCATACTCACGCCGTGTTCGGCCGCTGGCGCCTCGACGAGTACGAGCAGCGCTGTGCCGGTGTGCCGTACATGGAGATCGCGCGGCGGGGCGGGGGCATAAACGCGTCAGTGCGCGATCTACGCGAACGATCGGTGGCCGAGCTCGTCGAGCTCACCCGCCCGCGCCTGCGCCAACTGCTCGAGCACGGGACGACCACAGTTGAAGTCAAGAGCGGATACGGGCTCACCTTGGAGCACGAGCTCAAGATGCTGCGAGTGATCCAGGACTTGAGCCAGGAGACCCCACTCGACCTCGTCCCCACTTTTCTCGGCGCGCACGCGATCCCGCCGGAGTACACCAACGACCGCACCGGCTACGTCGACCTCGTCTGCAACGAGATGGTTCCCAGGGTCGCGGCCGCGGGTCTGGCCGTCTTTTGTGATGTGTTCATGGAGCCGGGCGCCTTCACCGCCGAGGAGACCGCCCGGGTGGTCGAGGCGGCCCTAGCGCACGGTCTCGTGCCGCGTCTCCACGCCGATGAGTTCGAGTCGAGCGGCGGCGCGGAGCTGGCGGTGCGCTTCGGCGCCGCCTCCGCCGATCACCTGGGCGCCGTCTCCGATGCCGGGATCGGCGCCCTGGCGCAGTCGCAAACCGTCGCCACCTTGCTGCCCGGGACGCTCCTCTTTCTCGGAAAGGACCGCTACCCACCGGCGCGCGCCCTTATCGACCGCGGCGCTGCCGTCGCCTTGGCCACCGACTTCAACCCGGGCTCGTCCCCCACCGTCAACCTCCAACTGATCATGAGCCTCGCCTGTAGCG
The DNA here is from genome assembly GCA_964347815.1 of uncultured Gemmatimonadota bacterium. GTDB lineage: Bacteria > Gemmatimonadota > Gemmatimonadetes > Palauibacterales > KS3-K002 > CAYGAJ01. The sequence continues at coordinate 3,477 of CAYGAJ010000023.1, forward strand.
TTCTACATATGTCGCCGGCCGAGGCGCTGATCGGGGCAACGGCGAACGGCGCGGCGGCGCTGCGGCTTTCCGATGGCCGGGGTACGCTGGAGCCGGGAGCGCCGGCTGATCTGGCGGCCTTTCGGGTGGATGACTACCGTATGATCCCTTACTTTTACGGAGTCAACCACTGCGTCGCTGTGTGGAAGCGCGGCGTGCGCGTAGTCTGAGGCCGCCGGCCGAACCTTGTGTCAGGGTGCCACTGCGACTAGGCTAGTGACGGTACGCCTTCCCCCAGCGGCGGTCCCTCCGGTCTTCCCGAGGGTCGCTCCTACAACAAAGCGGTCGGCCCGGCGGGTGGAGCGCGGCGGAGCTACGGCCGTGCGCTTGCGGGTGAGGCGAGCGCGGCGAGGAGCCCGGTGGTGGGCCGAGTAGAGATACAGGGATGAGCGACGGAGCCCGGTACAGGCAGCGAGCCCGCGACTTCGAGCAGCGCGAGAACTGGAAGCGCGCGATCGAAGCGTACGAGCTTGCCATCGAGGCGGACAGGAAGACCCGGCGGGAAGTCGACCTCACGCTGTACAACCGCGTGGGCGATCTGTACCGGCGGGTGGGCGACGTCGGGAAGGCGGTGCACTACTACGAGTTAGCGGTCGACGGGCATTTGTCGGCCGGTTTCTACAACAACGCGATCGCCCTCTGCAACAAGATCCTGCGCAATCAGCCGAACCGGCACTCCGCCTACCTCAAGCTGGGCAAGATCGGCGCGGCCAAGGGCTTCCTGTCAGATGCCCGCAGGCACTTCCTCGAGTACGCGGAGCGGATGCAGAAAGCGAACAAGCTCGATGAAGCGTTCGCCGCGCTGATCGAGTTTGCCAATCTGTCTCCGGACCCTGAGGTTCGGCTGATGATCGCCGATCAGCTGTTGGAGCACGATAAGAGTGCTCAGGCGGTCGAGCAGCTGCGCCTGGCCTGGCGCGACCTGAAGCAGGAGGGGCGCGACGCGGACGCGCAGGACGTGCGGGGGCGGATCATGAAGTTGGCGCCGAATCGTGATCCGGAAGTCGACCCGCCGGAAGAGGATTTCACGGCTGGGACGCTGGATGCGGAGGGCGTGCTCGATCTCCCCGAAATCCTGCCGTACGATGAGACTCCACCGCCGAAGACCCGCCAGCCGGGCCCGCAGGTGGTCGAGGAAGAGACTCCGGAGTTGCAGGCGCTGGATGAGTCGGCGGATGAGGCGCAGTTCGGGGAAGACGATCTGGAGATCGTTCCCACCTCGTTAGCGGACTCGACGGTCGATCTGGACACCGGAGAGGATCTGGGTGGTGAGTCCCTGGATTTCCTCCCCACATCGCTTTCCGGCGTGGATGAAGGGGTGGAGGAGCCCGAGGGTCTCGACGCGGCGGAAGAGATCACGGCGGCGGCCCCTCCGGAGTTTGCCGGCGGACCGGAGGCGGGACCGATCGACAGCGGTTTCGACGACTGGCCGACAGGGACGTCAGTGGTCGCGGAGCCCGACGAGCCTGCCGAGGCCCCCGCGGAGGCCGTGCCGCCGGTGGTCGATCGGGTCGCCGAGCTGGAGGCGCGGCTGCAGGCGGAAGGACGCGAGCCCGGACTGTTGTTGGAGCTGGGAGAGGCGCTGCTCGAGATCGGCGAGCGGGAGCGGGGTGCGGAGAGCCTGCGCGAATCGGCGGAGCTGTACGAGGCGCAGGGCGCGTTGAGACAGGTCGATCGAGTGCTGGACGAGCTGTTGCGGCTCGACCTGAACGATGTTCGGCTGTATCAAAAGCGCGTGGAGCTGGCGACGAAGTCCGGTGATCGGTCGAAGCTGATCGACGCGTATCTCGATCTGGCCGACTGTCTCGATCGAACCGATGCCGGCAACAAGGCGCGCACGGTATACAGCCGTGTGCTCGATCTCGACCCCACGAACCACCGCGCTTCGATGGCGCTCGAGATGCTGGGAGCGGAGACGGCGGCGAACGGGGAGGCGGGCCGGCGGGCCGCGAGCGGCGGCAACTTTGTGGATCTGCGGTCGCTGGTGCTGGAGGAGGAGCGGCCGGTAAGAAGCACGCGTTTTACCGTCCCGACGTCCGATCCGCAGAGCGAGGCTGACGTCAACTTCAGCGAGATGCTCGATCAATTCAAGTCGAAGGTTGCCGAGGCGATCGAGAAGGAAGATGCATCGAGCCATTACGATCTCGGTTGTGCCTTTCGGGACATGGGATTGATCGACGAGGCGGTCGCGGAGTTCCAGATCGCCGCGCGCACCCTCGAGTACCGACTGCAGGCGATCGAAATGCTGGGGGCATGCTTCCTCGACAAGCAGGACTATCGAATCGCCCTCAAGGTGCTGAGCCGAGCTCTGCAGGTGCCCGGCTATCGGGACGAGGAGTTGGTCGGTATCTTCTACGCCCTCGGCCTTGCCAACGAGGCCCTCGGCCATACGGCAACGGCGCTGGAGTGGTACGAGCGAGTCATCGGCTGTGACGTCGGCTTCAAGGATGCAGCGGAGCGCGTCTCAGCGCTGAGGAACTGAGCCAGCCGGTAACGGAGAGTCCGCCGACCCCAGCCCGGTGCTTTCCGTTCGAATGCTGAATGCACCTTTGAACCCATCGCATCGATGCTGCGTACCGCCCTGCCAGAGCTGACGAGGATCCAGGAGCCCGTGCGCCTGCGTCTGGAGCAGCTCGAGGAAGACCTGCGGCAATTGGTCGTCGATGAGTTCGATCTGATCGACGAGGTCAACGACTACCTGCTGCTGAAACGTGGAAAGCTGTTCCGACCGACGCTTCTGCTTCTGAGTAACGAGATCGGCGGGCGTCCGAGCGCCGATGCGATCCTGCTCGGCGCGGTTGTGGAGGCGGTGCACTTGGCCACGCTCGTGCACGATGACGCGGTGGACCACTCGGTTCTGCGCCGCGGGATGCCGACCGTGAACTCGATATGGGGCCACCAGGTCGCCATTATCATGGGCGATTATCTGTATTCACGCTCGGTGATGGAGATGGCGCGACTGCAGCGCGTCGATGTGATCGAGGTTCTCGCCAAGGCCGCGAACGCGATGACGATCGGCGAGATGCGCCAGCTGGCCATGCACGACTCCCTCGATTTCAGCGAGGACGACTACTATCGGCTGATCAGCGCCAAGACCGCCTCGCTCATGTCGGCCGCGTGCGAGCTGGGCGCCATGGTGGGCGATACGGCACACCGCAAGGCGCTGAGGAACTATGGCTACGCTCTCGGGATGGCGTTCCAGATCGTCGACGATATTCTCGACTACACCGGGACGGAGGGAGTCACAGGCAAGCCGACGGGCCACGACCTGCGAGAGCACAAGGTGACCCTCCCCCTGATCGTCGCGCTGCCGAAGTTTGATCGCTCGGAGCGGCTGGCCGTGAACGCGCTTTTTGCAGATCCCAAGCCCGACGATGAGTTGATCCTACGAGTCGTCGAGGCCACCGAGCATCGCGGGGGTATCGCGTTCGCCCGGGCCCGGGCGCGGGAGTACGCTGAGGAGGCGATGTCGGCGATCGCCGAACTGCCCGAAAGCGCCAGCGCAGCGGCGCTGGCTGAGGCCGTCACCTACACCGTCGAGCGCCGCAAATGATGCGGGGAGATGCGCTGCTCGTTCATCCGACGAGACGCTCACCGAGGCGGATCGGGCTGATTCTCGTACTCGGTTTCTTGCTCGGGGCTATCCTCACCAAGCTGTCGCTTTGGTTCCTACCTGAGGGGCCGTTTCGAGAGTTCTTCACGACCACGATCTCAGCCAGCATCGGCCCCCTGGCCGTCGACCTGCTGGTCATCGCTTTCACGCTCGGCCCGATCGTCCTGAACGTGAACCTGTTCAGCGTGGCCGGGGTGCTGGTGGTCGCCTACCTGGCGCGGATGATGCTCTGAACCGTCGCCGAGTCGTGTTCAGCCCGTGCCGCGGGCGTCGCTCATGACCGGGGGACAAAGAACTGCGCGCGCCAATCCTGGATGTCGGCGCGCTCGCGCAGATCACGCAGCCACTCTTCCACAGCCGACTGACGCCGCTGGGCCGTCACCTGAGCCCGGAGGGTTTCCTTCTGGGCCTGGTACACCTCACGGCTCGCCTCGACGCGCTCGACCAGCTCGAGGAAGTACAGCTGCCCTTGCGATTCGATCGGACCGGCCACCTCTCCGACGGACAAACCGAACGCGGCACCGACCACCGGATCGGCCTGGCCCAGCCCGGGGACGAAGTCGAGACGTGTGAACTTGGGGCTCATTTGCACCTGCAAGGCGTTTTCGGCGGCCAGCTCTTCGAGCGAACGGCCTCGCTCCAGCTCCTTGACCCAGGCGTCGGCTTGCCAGCGCGCCGTCTCGAGCTTCTTGTCTCGCATTAACCTCCGGCGAATCGCGGCGTCGGCCTCGGCAAAGGGCAGAATTCCCGCCGGGCTCCGTTGAATCAACTCGAAGACGTGGAACCCCCGCGACGTTTCGTAGACGGGGCTGATGTCGCCCACGGCGGTCGAGTCGTGGAAGGCCCATTGAGGTGCCGGGCCAAACGCGCCCATGCCCGGAACGAAGTCGCTGCCCGACGTCAGCACCACCCGGCGGGTATCCACGTCCACCGAATCCGCCGCGGCCGCCAGCCCTTCGCGCAACGCGACCCTCTCCAGCCGGTCGACCGTCGCCAGCAGTCGATCCTCGCTGTCTCCTCTGAGCTCGATCGGTATCAGGATGTGAGAGGCGCGAACCCGCTCGTCTTCCTTCTCCGTGACCTTGATCAAGTGGTATCCGAACGCGGTGAGCACGGGCTCGGACATCTGGCCGACTTGGAGGTCGAAGGCGGCCTGCTCGAACTCGGGTGCCATATCTCCACGCTCGAACCACCCGAGATCGCCGCCCGCCGCCGAAGATGCCCGATCGGCGCTGTGCTCCGAGGCCAGCGCGGTGAAATCGGCACCGCCCAGGATCTCCTGCCTCAGCTGCTCGGCGCGGGACAGCGCCGCGGCGGTGTCCTCCGCCTCCGGCACCCGCGAGATTTCGATAAGCATCACCTCGGCGGTCGCGGGCTGCCGGAAATCGTCACGGTTCCGGTCGTAGTAGCGCCGCAAGTCCGCTTCCGTGAGGTTGATCTCGGAGTCGGCGACCCGTGTCTCGGGATCGATCACGACGTACTTGACCTGAACCTGTTCGTTGCGGTCTCGATAGATCTGCCACAGCTCGGAGTCCGACACATAGATGCCGCTCGCGATCAGCTCGAACAGTCGAATTCGCGGCAGCACGTCGCGATAGTAGTCCTCGATCTGTTTGAGCAGGGCAGGATCCGCGGCGGGTCCTCCGAAAAAGGCGCGGTACTTCTCAAAGTCGAACTCTCCCCCGGTTTGGAACAGGGGATTGTTCCGCAGCCACGGCGGTGGACTCGTCTGGAAGGCCAGCCGAATCTCGTCGTCGGTTACGTGAATGCCCTGGCGTCGAATCTCCTGGGCGATGAGAATGTCGTTGACCAGCTGCTCCCAAGTCTGGTCCCCGATGAGATCCAGCTCACGGTCGTTGAGCGCCGATCCCTTCTGTTGACGGGCCTGATCCGTCAGGTTTCGGTAGGCTACGGTCCACGTTTGGTAGGTGATCTCGGTCCCGTTGACCTGGCCGACCTCGCCCGTGAACTGCGCGCCACTTCGCCCCGATATGTCCATGCCCCACTCGAAGACCATCAGCCCGACGAAGGCGACAGCCACGACGAGCATGATGATCTTGGTGTTGCGGCGCATTGAGCGTAGCATATGACTCTGCCCTCTTGCTTGGCCTCGCTAGCCCGAGTTCTTAGTTGTTCAGGTGGGGGAGAAATTTACGCGGCGCGGCCGAAAAAGCCACCTTGACGGGCACCGGTTTGGGCGCCGGCCGCCCCCTCCACCCACGGCGTCGCCCGGGGCGGTGACGTTGACACTAACGTGTTGAGCGGAATATATTTGCGCCGTCCCCTGCCCGGTCGATACGTCCCTAAAACCGCAACCGCCCCAGGAGTACGCGGCATGCCCCCGGACAACAATGTCCAGAGAGAAATCGAGCTGCTCGAGCAACGCTTCGCCGAGAACTCGCAAGGCCTGGTTTTCGCCCACCTGGCCGATGCCTATCGGCGAGCCGGCGAGTTCGGGAAGGCGGAAGGACTCATCCTCCACGGTTTGAAGAACCACCCGAACTACACCAGCGCCTACAACGTCCTCGGCCGCGTCTACCTGGACAGCGAGCGCTTCGAGGAAGCTCAGCAGCAGTTCACAAAAGTTCTCGACCTCGATCCGCACAACCTCGCTGCCCTGAGGGCGCTGGCCGACCTGGCCGAGCGCGACGGCCGCCTTGGCGATGCCCGCACCTGGTACGAGCGCATGCTGCAGGTCGACCCTCGCAGCGAGGAGGCCAGGGCCGGTCTCGCCAACCTGCAGGCCGAAGTCGAGGTCCCGCCGGAGATGCCGGCGGCGCAGCCGGCCTATGGTGATGTGCCGGAGCCACCCGGGAGCGAACCGTCCGCCGACTTTGGCTTCGAGCCCGAGTCGTTTCCGATCGAGATCGAAGCGGAGGGGGACGCCGGCGTCGAGGCACTGCAGACCGAGGACGCTGGCGGCTGGCCCTTCGAGCACGAGCTCGATGCCGAGCTCGACTCTGCCTTCGCGGCCGCAACGGGCGGCGGCGCCGGCGAGGTGGAGGAGGAGGAGATCGGACCCGAGCCGGCCGCCGAGCCGGAAGGCGTAGGCGAGCCGGTCTCGGAGGCGGCCGGTGCCGAATCGATGGAGATCGATTTTGGCATTATGGATGACTGGACGCCGGCGCTGCTCGACCGGGATGAGGGCCCGGCCAAGTCAGAAACGGAAGAAGCCAGCGCGGTGGACTTCTTCGAGGAGCTGGAAGACAGTTTCACCGTGGACCTGGGCCGAGAAGAAGAAGAAGAAGAAGAAGAAGAACGCGAGGGCGTCGAGCCGGCTGTGCACGAGACCCCGGGCGAGCCCGTGGTCACGGAGACTATGGCCCGACTGTACGCGGACCAGGGGCTCTACGAGGACGCGCTGCGAGTCTACCGCCAGCTGGCGGAGGCGCGGCCGGACGACGAGGGTGTGGCCGACCGCATTCGGGAGCTCGAGGATCAGCTCGCCGGGCGGGCTCCCGACCGCGACGAGGAGGTGGAGGAGCTGGCCGAGCTGCTGGAATTGACGGAAGCCGGACGCACCGTCGGGGCTGATGCCGATGTTCCGAGCGCCGAGCCGACGGATTTGCAAGGGGGCGATGGGGACGGGTTCCGCTTCGAAGACGAAGCTCCGGTCGCGGGCCTCGAGCACCTCGATCCCTTCGCGGCGTCTTTCGATGTGTTCGCCATGAAAGAGCCGCCAGCCGCGCCGGCCGCGGTGCCGGCGGCGGAAGAGCGCGAAGCGGAAGGCTTCGAGCCCGAAAGGTTCGAGGCGGAGAGGTTCGAGGCGGAGGGGTTCGAGCCGGAGGAGTTCGAGGTGGAGGAACCGGCAACCGAGGAGCCGATCGAGGAGGTCATCGGAGCGGCCGGCGAGGAGGTCACGCCGGAACCGGTGCCGGCGCGCCCGGAAATGGAGATCGTTTCCGAGCCCCCAATCGTTCCGGCGGACTATGAAGTTCCGTTGGCTGATATGGAAGATGTAGTACAGATCCCGGTTGAGGCTGAGCCGTTCGCGGAGGAGGCGTTGGAGGAGCCCGAGGTGGAACCGGCGGCGCCGGCCTCGCAGGCCGAGGACATGACGATCGAAGAATACCTGGCGTCTCTGCTGGAGGCCGAAGCGCGTGAGCCCGAAGAGGAAGCTCCCGAGGCCGCGCCGAGCGAGGCTGCCGGCGGAATGGAAGCGGCCGGGTCGGACGATCTAGAGAAGTTCCAGGAGTGGCTGCGAAGCTTGAAGCGCTGAACGCGGGCCTCCTGAACAGCCGCAGTCGCGAGCTTTCGATCGAGTCGCAGCGCACGGTTTTGGTGGGCGCGATCGGCGTGCGGCGTGCGGCGCTCGGAGTGCGCTGTGTCGTTACCTTCGCTCCAGCGAGCGCGTGAGCGTGTCCAGCTATGCCGATCGGGTCGCGCGAGTGCGGGCGCGGCTGGCTGAGCTCGACGTACACCTCATACTCGTCGCCCATCTTCCCAATCTTCGCTACCTGACCGGATTCAGCGGTTCCGCGGGTTGGCTGCTACTCGCCCACGAACGCGCGATCTTTGTGACGGACGGCCGTTACCACCGTATGGCCGAGGAGCAGCTGGCAGGGGAAGTCGGTTTCGAACTGTTGGTGCCGCGAGAGGATATCTTGGGCGAGATCGCCCGGAGGGCTGCGGAGCTTTGGCCGACCGGGAGAGCGGGGTTCGAGGGAAAGCACGTCAGCTATGCCGACTGGGCGCGTCTCGCGGAGACCGATGGCGGCCCTGAGTGGGAGCCGGTCGAAGGTGTCGTCGAGGGGTTCCGGATGATCAAGAGTGACGACGAGATCGCGACGATGTCCGAGGCGGGCCGCATCGCCGCCCAGGCTCTCGAAGAGACGCTGGCGCTGGTCAGACCGGGCGTCCGGGAAGCCGAGATCGCCGCCGAACTGGACTACCGCATGGCGCGGCTCGGAGCGGAGGGTCCGGCGTTCCCGACGATCGTCGCGAGTGGGCCCCGCACGGCGCTCCCCCACGCGGAGACGAGCTCCCGACAAGTCGAGCACCGGGACCTGCTGCTCTGTGACCTTGGAGCACGCCTCCGGGGTTACTGTTCCGACCTCACCCGGACTTTCGTGACCGGCACCCCGACGCAGCGGCAGTCGGAGATGTATGCTCTGGTGCTCGCGGCGCAAAGGGCGGCGTGCGAGCGCCTTCGCCCGGGCGTGTCGGGAGCCGAAGTGGATGCGGCCGCCCGGCGGGTCTTCGAGGGGGCGGGGTGCGAACCGCAGTTCGCGCACAGCACGGGGCATGGGCTGGGGCTAGAGGTACACGAGGGCCCGCGCCTTTATCGGCGGGCGGAGGAGGCGCTTCGGCCCAACATGGTTGTTACAGTGGAGCCGGGCCTCTACTTTCCGGAGTGGGGTGGCATCCGTATAGAAGACGATTTCGTGGTCAGCGATGGCGAGCCACGAGCCCTGGTGGCGCTGGAAAAGGGCTCCCTGCGTTCCCTTTTGGACTGACGCCGGAGGCACGAGCGCGGCTCGCCCCGAGGTTGCAACAACAGACAACGCGGGCGCCGCGAGGGCGTCCTCGACTGCACACATGGCAACGACGGCAGACTTTCGTAACGGGATGGTCATCGCGATCGATGGCGTGCTTTTCACGATCACGTATTTTCAGCATGTGAAACCAGGAAAGGGTGGCGCATTCGTACGCTCGAAACTGAAGAACGTGCTGACAGGGGCGGTGACCGACAAGACGTTTCGCGCCGGCGAGAAGGTCGAAGAGGTGCGGCTGGTCCGGCGACCGGTGCAGTACAGCTACACCGATGGCCAATTCTATTATTTTATGGACCAGGAGACCTACGAGCAGATCCCGCTGCCGGCCGAGACGATCGGGGCGGACCAGCTCGCCTATCTCAAGGAGAACATGGTGTGCGAGGCGCTGTCACGGGACGGCCAGCCGATCTCCGTCGAGCTTCCGTTTTTTGTGGAGCTCGAGGTGGTCGAGACCGAGCCGGGATTGCGTGGGGATACAGCGCAGGGTGGCACCAAGCCGGCGAAGCTGGAGACCGGAGCGATCGTCTCGGTCCCGCTCTTCGTCGAAATCGGCGATGTGATCAAGGTTGATCGTCGCGAGAACAAGTACCTGGAGCGCGTCACCTCATGATCGACCTGGCATTCCTTAAACGTCTGATCGAGGCGGTCGAGTCCAGTGATATCGATACGCTGGAGATATCACGTTGGGCGACAAAGATCCGCATCTCCAAGAGCCCGTCCCTCGTGCTTGGCGGTAACGCCGTCGGGCCGTCCAGCTTGACCGTACGGGCGGACACGAACGCGGGCCAGGGGACGCCGCCGCCCCCGGCGGCGGCAAGCCCGGCTGTCGCACCGGTGAGCGAGGCCGCGCCGGCGTCCCCCGTCGAACAGGCCAAGCTGGTCGAAGTCACGTCACCGATGGTCGGCACCTTCTATCGGGCGCCGGCCCCGGACGCCGATCCTTACGTCGATGTCGGAGATCGGGTGAAGGTCGGCCAGACGCTCTGCATTCTCGAGGCGATGAAGCTGATGAACGAGCTGGAGGCGGAGGTCAGCGGGACGATCAGGGAAATCGCCGTGGATAACGGCGAGCCAGTGGAATACGGCCAGGTGCTCTTCCGTGTTCTGCCCGACTGACGTTCAGCCCCAGCCCCAAAGCCGCCAAGAGGTCGCCGCTTGTTTCGAAAGGTCCTGATCGCCAACCGGGGTGAGATCGCCCTCCGGGTCATCCGCGCCTGCCGCGAGCTGGGCTTGCCGACTGTGGTGGTCCATTCCGAGGCCGACCGGGATTCGCTACACGTCCGCTTCGCGGATGAAGATATCTGCATCGGTCCTTCGAAGCCGGGTCAGAGCTACCTGAACATCCCACGGATCATCGCGGCGGCGGAGATCTCCGGCGCCGACGCCATCCATCCGGGCTACGGCTTCCTGGCAGAGAACGCCGAATTCGCGGAGATCTGTGAGCGGTCGAACATCGTTTTCATCGGTCCGACCGCGCAGCAGATCCGAATGATGGGCGACAAGGTGAAAGCGCGCCGAACGATGGCCGACGCGGGCGTGCCGGTCATACCGGGAACGGAGGAAGCGCTGGCCGATGTGCGCTTCGCGCGGAAAGCGGCCGAGGGCATCGGCTATCCGGTGATGATCAAAGCAGCCGCCGGCGGCGGCGGCAAGGGGATGCGGATTGCCCGCTCCAGCGAGGAATTCGAAGAGCTGTTTCGCATGGCGAAGTCGGAGGCCGAAGCCGCCTTCGGAAACGGCGCGCTCTACCTTGAAAAGCTTCTGGAGGGCGCCCGCCACGTCGAGATTCAGGTCTTGGGCGACCGCCACAATCGGGCGGTTCACCTGGGTGAGCGGGATTGCACCGTTCAGCGCCGCCACCAGAAGCTGATTGAAGAATCGCCCAGCCCCGCCCTGAATGCGGAGCTGCGCCGTGAGATGGGCGCGGCCGCGATCCGCGGTGTGGGAGCGATCGGTTACGTGGGGGCGGGAACGGTGGAGTTTCTGCTCGATCGCGACCGTCGCTACTATTTCCTCGAGATGAACACGCGGATTCAGGTCGAGCACCCGGTGACCGAAGAGGTCACGGGCTACGATCTGGTGAAAGAGCAGCTCAGCGTCGCGGCGGGCGAGCGGCTCTCGCTGCCGGACGAGGTGGAGATCCGCGGACACGCCATCGAGTGCCGCGTCAACGCCGAGGATCCGGACAACGGGTTCAGGCCCAACCCGGGCAAGATCACCACGTTCCATCCACCGGGCGGACTCGGCATTCGTGTTGACACTCACGTCTACTCGGGCTACACGGTGCCCCCTTTCTACGATTCGCTGATCGCCAAGCTGATCGTGCGGGCCCGGAGCCGTGACGAAGCGATCGCCCGGGCGCGCCTGGCGCTCGAGATGTTCGTCATCGAGGGCGTCCACACGACGATCCCATTCCTCAGGAAAGTTCTCGACGACAAGGATTTCCGCTCCGGGGACATCGATACGCACTTCCTGGATCGGTTCATGGCGCCCTCCCTCAAATCCGTGGGTGCGCGGTGAAGCTCGACGTCCTCTGGGCGCCGTCCGAGCTGGAGCAGGTCCAGGTTCACGACCGCGTCGCTGTCCTGGTCGACGTGCTGCGCGCCGGTACCTCCGTCGCCGCGGCGATCCACAGCGGGGCCCGTGCGGTGGTACCCGCGGCGTCCATCGAAGAGGCTGTGCGCATCGCCAACTCCCTGGGCCGCGACGAGGTCCTCCTCTGCGGCGAGCGAGGTGGCGTGCGGATTGAGGGCTTTGGGCTCGGTAATTCCCCGGCGGAGTTCGCGACACCGGTTGTGCAGAACCGAACGATCGTCATGACTACGACGAATGGCACACGGACCCTCGCGTCGTTGTCGGGTGCCCGTGTCGTCTACGTTGCGGCGCTGGTCAATCTCAGCGTGGTGGCGAAAGCGCTGGAGGCGGCGCAGCAGGACACGCTGATCGTGTGCGCCGGTCGCGATGGCCGTGTGAGCGTTGAGGACGCATTGTGCGCGGGACTGATCGTCGCGGCGTGTTCGAAGAAGTCCGGGCGGGGATCGGCGAGCCGGCCCCAGCCCGACCTGGGCGATGGCGCGGTGGCGGCCTGGGCGCTGGCGCGACAGCATTCACCGGTGAGCGCCGAGTTTCTGCGGGCCACTCAGGCGGGCCGCGCGCTCGAGGCGATCGGGCACGGTGGCGACATCGAGCTTTGCGCGCGACTCGACTCCATACCGGAGCTGCCGGTCCTGCGCGATCGCCAGATCGTTTCCGAGGCCGCTCAGGCCCGGCCGGGAAGCGGGGCGGCGAAGCGCTAGCGAGGGGGCAAGGGCGAGGTCGGGATGGGTGAGACGGGTGGGGATCGGATCCAGCGCGTCTTGATCGGCGTGGGTCTCAGCGCGGTGGGAGTGTTCACTCTCCTGGCGCTGTTGCCGGCCGCCCTCCTCGGTTCGCGCGTTCAAGCGCTGTTCCCCTCGGGCAACCTCGTGGGACCAGTCGGGGAGCTGCTTGCCGGCGGCCTCGTCGAAGCTGTCGGGATCAGCACGGTCGTCGTACCGGTCGCGTTCCTCCTCTGGGGTCTTCACAGCTTCGGTCGGATCGAGCGCCGAAACGCCGCACGATGGACCGGATTCTTCGCGGCGACCCTCATCCTCGTCCCGCCACTCCTGGCCTCGATCGCCAGTCCACCCGCCGGGGCCGGGCCCGGCTGGCTCACTGGGGGCTACGGCGCCTGGGCCGGCCGAGCCTTGGCGTCGCTGTTCGGTTGGTTCGGCACCGTGCTCATCGCCAGCGTGCTCTATGTCATCGCCACCCTTCTCATCCTGGGGCCGGGACCGTTTCAGGCGCTGGGCAAAGGCGTGAACAGCGTTCGCGCAGGGGCGACGCGGTTCCGCGCGCTGCTGGGGCGGGGGGTCCGGGCTGGAATGACGGCGTTGCGGTTCGCGAAAACCAAGACCGGGCAGCTGTTCGGCCAGGTGCGCCGCTCCGCCGCGCAGTGGTTCCGGCGGAAGCCGGCGCTGGCCGCGGCCGATTCGGGGGCGGGGCCGTCCGCAACGGGCCAGGAGACGCCGCAGGGTGTGGAGCCTGCGGCGCGGACGCCATCGGTGGGGCGAAAGCGGCGGAAGGACCGAGACGCGGCCCAAACCGACCTGCTCGACGAGGTGGGGCTGCTCGGCGAGTTGCCGCCACTGGAGCTGCTCGCGCCGCCACCCGAACAGGAGTACTCGGTCGCCACGGACGCCCTCGACCGGCTGGGTAACGTGCTCGTCGAAACCCTCTCGACCTTCAAAGTCGAAGGCAGCATCGTGGGCCGGACCACGGGTCCCGTGGTGACGCAGTTCGAGGTCGTGCCCGCCTCGGGGGTGAAGGTCGGTAAGATCGCGGCGCTGGCGGACGACCTCGCGCTGGCCCTCAAGGCGCCCTCGATTCGGATCGTGGCGCCGATACCCGGCAAAGGCGCGGTGGGCGTCGAGGTGCCCAACCCCGAGCGCAAGGTCGTCTATCTCCGCGAGATCCTAGAGTCCGGCGCTTACCGGAATAGCAAGGGCGAGCTCCCACTCGCGCTTGGAGAGGACGTGCTGGGCCGACCGGATGTCTACGACCTGGCCCAGATGCCCCACTTGCTGATCGCCGGCGTGACCGGGTCGGGAAAGTCGGTTTGCATCAACGCGATCATCTCGAGCCTCATCTACCGGTATACGCCTGAGCGCCTTCGTCTGCTGCTGGTCGACCCGAAGATGGTCGAGTTGGGCGGCTACAACGTGTTGCCACACCTCCGCCACCCGGTCGTCACCGACAACAGCGACGCCGCCGCGGCGCTCAAGTGGCTGGTCTACGAGATGGAACGGCGGTACGAATGGCTGTCGGCCAACGGCTGCCGAAATTTGCGCGAGTTCAACCGCCGGATTTCGCGTGGCGGCCCGATCCGTTCGCCTGAATCGGAGGGCGGGGTCGAGATCGCAGAGCCGGCAATCCTTCCGTACATCGTGCTGGTGATCGACGAGCTGGCCGACCTGATGATGACGGTTCAGAGCGAAGTGGAGCGGCCGCTGGCCTACCTCGCTCAGAAGGCTCGGGCGACGGGGATTCACCTGGTCGTGGCGACGCAGCGGCCGTCGGTCAACGTGATCACCGGGCTGATCAAAGCCAACTTCCCCTGCCGCATCGCGTTCCGGGTGGCGTCGAAAGTGGACAGCCGGACGATCATCGATCAGAACGGCGCTGAGACGCTTCTCGGGATCGGAGACATGCTGTTCCTGCCGCCGGGTCAGTCCGAGCCGGTCCGGATCCAGGGAACCTTCGTTTCCACCGAGGATACGGAAAGGTTAACGGACTGGTACAGGTCACGGCTGGAAGCGCCTCGTGTGGGGGCCGAGGGCGAGGAGAACATCATCGAGGCGGTGCACGAGCGCGAGCGGGCGGAGGCCGAGGCCGAGGGCACGCTGGAAGCGCTGGCCGACCGCGACCCGCTGTTTCGACGGGCGGCCGAAGTGGTGATCCAGCACCAGCAGGGCTCGACCAGCCTGCTGCAGCGCCGACTGAAGATCGGCTATGGCCGTGCGGCTCGGATCGTCGACCAGTTGGAGCACGCGGGGATCGTCGGACCGCCCGAGGGCTCGAAACCGCGAGAGGTATTGGTTACACTTCAAGATCTGGAACGGATATGCGCGGCCGGAAACGGCCAGGAACGGGGTGGCGCTTGATGTGGACTCAGATTTCGAATCTCGTCGTATGCATGTCGTTGTTCGGCGGGCTGGGTGGGCCGGCCCAGGACGACGCCGACCGCATTCTCGAGCGCGCCGCCAAGGCGTATCAGGCGGCGACGACGTTGCGCTCCGAGTTCGTGCAGAAGATCGAGATTCGCGCGCTCGAGCGAGAGAAGGAAGGGCGGGGCGTGGTCTATCAGAAGAAGCCGAGGTATTTCCTGATGAAGTTCGACGAGCCGAAGGGCGACATCGTGGTCGCGGACGGCTCGTACTTCTGGATGTACTATCCCAGCGCGCAGCCCGACCAGGTCATCCGCACCGCGATGGACCAGACCACGGAAGGCGCGACCCTGGGTGGCCAGTTCCTGGTGAAACCCAGCGAGCGATACGTCGCCACCTACGTTCAGCGCGAAGCGGTCGGCGGGCGTGGGGCTCATCTCATCGCACTCGTCCCCAAGTTTCAGGCACCCTACACGCTGGTCCGGGTCTGGATCGACGCCGAAGACTACCTCGTGAGGAAATTCGAGATCTACGAAGAGAACGAGACGATCCGAACGATCACCTTGCGTAACGTCGAGGCGGGCGTTCCGATTCCCGACGATATGTTCAAGTTCTCACCGCCGGCAGGCGTCGAGGTATTCACGCGTTGAGGTTTTCTGTCATCACCCTCGGTTGCGACAAAAACACAGTCGACTCCGAACGCATCGTGGCCACGCTGGTCGGCCACGGGGCAACCTACACGCCGGAACCGGAGTCGGCTGAAGTTCTTTTCGTCAATACCTGCACCTTCATCGATCCCGCCAAAGAAGAATCGATCGACACGCTGCTCGCCGCGGCCCGGCTGAAAGATCGGGGCGAGCTGCGCGCGCTCGTGGCCGTGGGCTGCCTGGTCGAGCGTCACCGCGAGGAACTGGCGAAGGCGATTCCGGAGGTCGATCTCTTCCTCGGTTTGCGCGACATGACCGAACTGGTGCCGCAGCTGGTCGTGCGGGGTCTGCTCGACGGGCGGTTGCGCAAGCACCCCGGGTCGCGACTCCCGGTGGGCGGCCTCCGACACGTCTCGTACCTGAAGGTGAGCGAGGGGTGTGATCACAAGTGCGCGTTTTGCGCGATCCCGCTCTGGAGGGGCCGGCACCGGTCCTTCGACCCCGAGGCGCTGGTCGAGGAAGCCAGGGCGCTGGAGACGCGCGGCGTGGTCGAGCTCAACCTGGTAGCCCAGGACCTCGCCCACTACGGCCGCGACCTGAAAGAGCAAGGGATCGACCGCCTGTTGGAACGGCTGCTCGAGTCGACGGCGATCCCCTGGTTCCGGCTGCTTTACCTCTACTCGGCCGGTCTGCGGCCGCCGTTGGTGGAGCTGATCGCTGGCCAGGACCGGATCGTGCCGTATCTGGACATGCCAATTCAGCACGCGAGCGCCCGCATGCTCGAGCGCATGCGGAGGCCAGAACGGCCGGAGCGGCTGCGCGAGAAGATCGCGTGGCTGCGAGGGGAGATCCCGGACCTGACCCTGCGGACGACGGTCGTCGTCGGTTTCCCCGGCGAACGGGATGAGGACTTCGAAGAACTGCTCGGCTTCATCGCCGAAATGCAATTCGACCGTCTGGGAGCCTTCGCTTTTTCGCCCCAGGCGGGCACACCGGGCGCCGAGATGCCCGACCCGGTGCCCGAGGCGTTGAAGATGGAGCGGTTGTCGGCGGTCAACGACCTCCAGCGCTCGATCGTGGCGGCGCGCAACGCGGAACAGATCGGCCGTCGCCTGCAAGCGATCGTGGATCGGATCGGCGACCCCGGCAACGGCGAGGCGGCGATCGAGGCCCGCACTCGCGGTCAGGCCTACGAGATCGATGGACTGACCTACCTCGACGGCTTGGGCGAGTTGTTGCGGCCCGGTGACCTGGTCGACGTGACGATCACCGGCGCGGATGACGCGGACCTCTGGGGTGTCGTGCAGAACAGGGTCAGCCTACAGCGCCCGGCAGCGGCCGCCGGCGTGGCGCCGGGTCTCGACCTGACCAGCGTCTGGGGCCGATGAGCGCGGGTGAGCGGTCGCGTGAGCTAAACCGGCGCGCACTCGGCGTCTTGCCGGGCGGTGTCAGCTCGCCGGTACGGGCGTTTGGCGCGGTGGGCGGCGTGCCGTTCTTCACGGCCAGCGGGTCAGGCCCGCGGCTGAGGGACGTCGATGGCCAGGAATACATCGACTACGTCCTCTCCTGGGGCCCGCTGATCCTGGGGCACGCGCACCCAGAGGTGACCGCCGCCGTGGAGAGAGCCGTCCGCAAGGGCACGCATTACGGCACCTCGACCCCGGAAGAGGTGGCGTTGGCCGAGAAGATCATCGAGCTGGTGCCGACGATCGAGATGGTCCGATTCGTGAGCAGCGGCACCGAGGCGACGATGTCGGCGATCCGGCTGGCACGGGCCGCGACGGGC
>CAYGAJ010000024.1:0-19847 GCA_964347815.1 uncultured Gemmatimonadota bacterium
GCCGTTACCATCGCCACGAACATGGCCGGCCGCGGCACCGACATCAAACTCGGGCCGGGGGTCGTCAAGTGCCGGGTCTGCGCTATCGAAGCCCAGCAGCCCGACTTTGGCCAGGTGTACGAAGAGGCGGACTTCGCGGCGCCTCGGGCCCGCGAGTTCGGGTGCTTCGAGGACCCGCCGTGCGGACTCGTCATCCTCGGAACCGAACGGCACGACTCACGGCGGATCGATCGCCAGCTTCGCGGCCGCTCCGGCCGTCAGGGCGATCCGGGCGAGTCGAGGTTCTTCCTTTCGTTGGAAGATGACCTGATGCGGCTGTTCATGGCCGAAAGGCTCGCCAAGATCATGGACCGGCTCGGGGCCGAAGAGGGCGAGGTGATCACCCACCCGCTGGTGACCCGGGCGATCGAGCGGGCGCAGATGCGCGTCGAGATGATGAACTTCGACGCGCGGAAGAAACTGCTGGAGTACGACGACGTGATGAACCAGCAGCGCGAGGTCATCTACGACTTGCGGCTCTTCGCGCTCGAAGGCGGTGAGGATCTGAAGGGCGAGATCTGGGAGATGGTGCGCACCGCCGTGGTTCGGCGGATCGACGATTACATCCCGGCGGGCAGCCACGAGGAGAATTGGGACCTGGCCGGACTCAAGAATCGCCTGCTGCTCGATTTCTTCCTGCATTGTCCCGAGCTGCCCAACCAGAACTCTCTGGAAGTCGCTTTGGAGTGGGAGAGCCCGGAAGCGGTCGCCGAGTATGTGGAAGCGAAGGCTCTGGCCACGTTCAAGAAGAAGCTGGAAGATTTCGGCGAGCAGGTCGAACGGATCCTCTCCTACGTCTTCCTTTACACGGTCGACGAAAAGTGGAAGGACCACCTCTACGACCTCGACCAGTTGAAGGCCGGGATCTACTTCCGCGCCTGGGGCCAGAAGGATCCCCTCATCGAGTACAAGCGGGAGGCCTACGACATGTTCGTAGACCTGATGGCCGATATCCGCTCCACGCTAACCGACCGGCTCTTCAAGGCGCAGGTGATGCCGCCACAACCGCTCAGAGCGCCGCAGATCACGAGAATCAGCGGACCGACGCTCGACACCACCGATGAAGGCTATGCGCCGGGCGCCGCCGTCGTCTCTGGACGGTCCTTTGCGCCGACGGGGGTCGCGGCCTCGGCCGAAGCGGACCTGGTCGGTGCTCCGACCGGACGCTCGACCCCGCTCGCCGGCCCCGGGCCGGGCGGCGTGGAGGGTCAGCGGCGGGTCGCCGGCCCGCGTGTGGACGCCGTGCCGACGGGCCCCGGCGGCGACAAGGTCGGGCGAAACGATCCGTGTCCTTGCGGGTCGGGCAAGAAGTACAAGAAGTGCCACGGGCGGCCGGGAGCGCCACCTCTGTAAAGCCACTCCGCAGCGGGCGTCGGCCGGTGCGCGACCGGTGACGATCCGTTGACGTCACAGCCTCAAGTTGCCCGGCATCGACGCTCAACCCGGATCGACCACGACGATGCCCGAGGCCACGGCGCGGATCACCATCAAAGACTGGCCCTCCCAGGAGCGGCCCCGCGAGCGGTTCTTGGCGCTGGGCCCGGCGGCGCTGCGCACCGCCGAGCTGTTGGCGATCCTGGCGTCCAGCGGGTCGGCTGGACGCAGCGCGCTTCAGGTCGCGGAGGCGTTGTACGAGCGTTTCGGGCGCTCGCTCCGCCGCCTCGGAGGCGCGTCCGGCAGCCAACTCATGGAGGTGCCGGGGATCGGCGAAGCACGGGCGGTCGCCATCCAGGCGGCTCTCGAGCTGGGGCGCCGGTTCGCGGTCGAGGTCCGAAGCGACGCCGAGCGGGTGGCCACGCCCCGGGACGTCTACCGGCGGTTCGAGCTTCGCCTGCGGGATCTGCGACAGGAGGAGTTTCATGTCCTTCTCTTGAACACGCAGAACGCCGTGCTCAACGAGCTCATGATTACCCGTGGCATCCTGGACGCTTCGGTCGTACACCCTCGGGAGGTCTTCGCCCCCGCCCTCAGGGAGGCCGCGGCCGCCGTCATCCTCGTCCACAACCACCCGAGCGGCGACCCCACCCCCTCGCCGGCGGACCGGGAGATCACGCGGCAGCTGGTGGAGGCAGGCCACGTGATGGGTATTCCCGTGCGCGACCACGTGGTGATTGGGAACGGCCGCTACGTGAGCTTCCTGGACCTGGGGCTGATCGGCGCCCGGGAGTAGGCGTCGGCCCCTAACTTGCCATCCAGCCGCGATCTAGCGATTCTACGAGGCTAGCTACCGCAGAGCCCGAACGGGGCCCTGCTCGGCTGGGTCGGACAACGCGGTAAGGCGGGCGCTGCCCTGTTCATGGTTTCCCCCGATTCTCGCCGCCGCAGTTCCCTTCACATCGCCAGACCGGAGATGGTCGAGAAGATCGCTCAGCGGGACACGGCGTCCAAAGAAAGCGCGCCCAGCTCACTGCCGGCGGACTTCCTGCAGGCGGTCGAGGAGGCCGGGGTACGCCTGGATCTCGACCTGTTGGGTGAGGCTTTCGACTACAGCCAGCGAGCCCACCAGGGGCAGAAGCGCAAGTCAGGCGAGGACTATATCACCCACTGCGTCGAGGTGGGCAAGATCCTCGCCGGGCTCTATCTGGACACCGCCTCGATCGCCGCGGCATTCCTTCACGATGTGGTGGAGGACACGGATGTCGGGGTCGAGGAGATCCGCCAGAAGTTCGGCGACGAAATCGCCTCGATCGTCGACGGGCTGACGAAACTGGGACGCGTCGAGTTCAGCTCGAGCACAGAGCAGCAGGCCGAGAACTTCCGCAAGCTGCTGGTGTCGATGGCCCGGGATGCGCGGGTGATCATAGTGAAGCTGGCCGACCGGCTGCACAACATGCGGACGCTGCGGGCGCTGGCGTCGGGCAAGCAGCAGCGGATCGCCCTCGAAACCCGGGATATCTACGCTCCGCTCGCCCACCGGTTGGGGATGGCCAAGATGCGCTGGGAGCTGGAAGACCTCGCCTTCAAGGTGCTGGAGCCCTCGGCCTACCGGCAGCTGGCCAAGAAGGTGCGAGAGCGGCGCATGCAGCGCGAGGAGTGGATTCGCCAATTGAGCGAGCCACTGCGCAAAGAGCTGGAGCGGGCGGGCATCGCGTGTGAGGTACAGGGCCGGCCCAAGCACCTCTGGTCGATCCACAACAAGATCGTCAAGCGGGGTCGGCCGTACGAAGACATCTACGACCTGATGGCGATCCGGGTCTTGGTGCAGAGCATCAAGGACTGCTACCACGCGCTGGGCGTGATTCACAACAAGTGGACGCCGCTCACCGAGCGCTTCCACGACTACATCGCGACGCCCAAGTCGAACATGTATCGCTCGCTGCACACGACCATCTTCGGGCCCGGTGGGCGCCTTTACGAGATACAGATCCGCACGCACGAGATGCACCGGACGGCGGAATATGGGATCGCGGCGCACTGGCGGTACAAGGAGGGCTACAAGGGCGCCCCCGATGAGGTGGATGAGAAGCTGGCGTGGTTTCGCCAGGTCCTGGAATGGCAGCAGGAGACCAAGGAGCCCGAAGAGTTTCTGGAGTTTCTGCGGATCGACCTCTACCAGGACGAGATCTTCGTCTTCACCCCGGCCGGGGACGTGAAGCAGCTGCCCAAGGGCGCGACACCCATCGACTTTGCCTTCGCCGTCCACACCGAAGTCGGCTACCACTGTGCAAGCGCGCTGGTGAACGGCCGAATCGCGCCGCTGACACGCGAGCTGAAGAGCGGCGACACGGTGGAGATCACGACCAGCCCGCGGCAGACGCCATCGCCCGATTGGCTCAAGTTCGTCCGCACCGCACGGGCCCGACAGAAGATACGGCAGTGGATCCGGCAGGAGGAGCAACACAGCGCGACCCAGATCGGCAAGGAGTATCTGGAGCGCGAGCTTCGCAAGCGTCGCAAGCGGGTATCCGACGCGGAGCTGGCCGAAGCCGGGTCGGCGGCCGGGTTCAGCACGACCGAGAGCCTGTTTGCCGCCCTGGGACGCGGTGACGTCGCGCTCTCGCAGATCTTCAAGCAGCTGTGGCCGGACGGGCAGGCATCGGAAGCGGTGGCGAAGCCGTCGGCGCTCACGCGGCTGGTCGAAGGGATACGCGGCGGCCCGCGGGGCGTGAAGATCCAGGGGCTGGACAATCTGATGGTCCGATACTCCCAGTGCTGCCAACCGGTGCCTGGCGATGATGTGATCGGGTACATCACCCGCGGGCGTGGGGTTTCGATCCACCGGAGCGATTGCCCCAATATTTTGAAATTCGCCAAGTACCCGGAGCGGCGGATCGAGATCGACTGGCAGGCCGGGGGTGAGCAGCTGGTGTTCGTGAAGATCCTGGTGGAGGGCACCGATCGCCGGGGCCTGCTCTCGGACCTGGCGCGGGCGATCACCAACACCGGGACGAACATCCAGAGTGCCGAGACCGTGGCGGTCGAGGGTGGCATGCGCGGCGAGTTCGTGGTGGAGGTCGAGGATCTGCCTCACCTGATGAAGATCATTAAGGCGATGCGGAAGGTGAAAGGCGTGATCAGCGTGGTCCGGCGCGAGAGCTTCGCCGAGTCCGAGCTGCAGGCGGACGTCGAATAGTGGCGAGCTACTGGCTGTTGAAGAGCGAGCCGGGAGAGTACTCCTTCGACGACCTGGAACGTGAAGAGCGCGTCCGTTGGGACGGCGTCAGTAACGCTTTGGCGCTCAACCACATGCGTCAGGTGCGACCGGGAGACAAAGCGTTCTTCTATCACACCGGCAAAGTGAAGGCGATCGTCGGCGTCGCGCGCGTCGAAAGTGAGCCGTATCCCGATCCCGAGAGCGAGGATGAGCGCGTCGTCGTGTTCGACATCGGTCCGGAGAGAAGACTGGCTCAGCCGGTTACGTTGGCGGAAATCAAGGCGGAGCGGGTCTTCGCAGAATGGGAACTGGTGCGCATGCCACGGCTTTCCGTCATGCCGGTTCCAAGGCCGCTCTGGACCCGCGTACTGGAGATGTCGAAGGGCTGACGTGAATGGCCCGGGCGTGCAGTCCGGCCGTTCCGGCGCCTCAGTGAGCGCCGCAGACGGTGACGGATGGGAATGAGCGAGAGGGGAGCCGTTCGCGGCCTCGTCGGCCGAGCCACCGAGCTGGCCCAGCTCAGGCGGGTCTTTCAAGAGATCCGTGAGGGCCGGGAGGCCCGCGGGCGCCTCGTCACGCTGACCGGCGCCACGGGCATCGGCAAGACGGCGCTGGCCCAGTCTTTTCTCGGGCAGATTCGGGCTCAGGATCCGCGCGTCATCGCGCTGACCACCCACTGCGTCGAGCACCAAACCGCCTATCGACCCTACGGCCCCTTTCGCGATATCCTCGCCGAGCTGACCCAGGCCGGCGGCGATGCCGGTCTGTCCTCGCTGGTCCGAAAAGCGGCGCCCGGCTGGCTGCCGGATGCTGCCCAGGCGCCGGGCCGCCCGGCCCTGTTCGATCAATTCCTGGCGCTCTGCCGGGCGATCCTCCGCGCTCGGCCGCTCGTTCTCGCCTTTGACGACCTGCAATGGAGCGACCGCTCGTCGCTCGACCTGCTGGCGCGGCTCGGTAGCGCGCTGGGGTCGCTGCCAGCGCTGATCGTCGTGACCTACGAATCGGTGGCGCCCGAGCAGGCGCCGGCGGTGAAAGAGGTCCAGCACCGGGCCGGGGCCAGCGCGATGGAGCTCGTGGTTCGCGGGCTGGAGCGCGAGGCGATCCTCGAGCTTGCTGGCGCCGCGGTAGGTGGGCAGCTGGCGAACGAGCTGGGCGAATGGATCGTGGATGCGGCGCAGGGCAACCCGCTGAGAGCCGAGCATTATGCCCGCTGGCTGCTGGAAGAGAAGATCATTCGCAAGGGCTTACGGCGCTTCAAGGTGCGCGAGGGGCAGCTGCCGAGCCCGGCCAAAGGGATCGATGAGGTCGTGGCGGCGCGGCTCGATCGCCTGGAACCGAGCCTGCGCTGGACACTCGAGGCCGCCGCCTTCGGCGGATCGGTGATCGACTCCGCCGTGGTCGCCCACCAGGCGGGAAAACGCGAGGAGGAGATCCTCGCCGAGCTGCGGGTGGCCGACGCCAAGCACGGGCTCCTGGACGGGATCGGCGACCGGCGCTGGGCGTCCGGATCCTGGTCGGCCCGCTTCCGCTTCCGCCACCCCCGCGTGAGACAAGTCATCCGCGAGCGTGTGTCGGGCAAGCGGCGGATACACCTGACGACGCGAGCGGCCGAAGCGTTGGAGAGGCTGATGGGCGACGGCGCCACCCAGATCGCCGGGGAGCTCGCCGCCCTGTATCTGGCCACGGAGTCGTCCGACAAGATCCACGAGTGGACGCTCAAGGCCGCGGATCTTTCTGACCGCCTCTTTGCCGTCTACGAGGTGGACGACTACCTGCGTGCCGCGGCCCGAACCACCCGCGCGGAGAGCGAGCGGCTGCGCATCGAGAGCCGGCTGGCAACGATCTATGGCGCGACGGGGAGAGAGCCGGAAGCGGAAGCGCTGGCGGAATCCGTTTATGACCGAGCGCGGCAGGCGGAAGACAGGGAGACCATGCAGCAGTCGGGAACGATGCTGGGTTGGCTGCGGTTGGAGCGGGGCGTTCCACCCCTCGAGCTGGCATCACTGGCCGGAGGGCTGGTCGATGCCGCCCGATCGGCAGAACTGCCCGAGGAGCTGGTCCAGGCTTTGGATCTCTCGTGTGTGGTGGCAGAGCGGCTGGGCCGGGCCGAGGAAGCATTGCTCATGGCCGAGGAATCGCTACACGTGGCCGAACAGAGCGGCAGCGCCGAGATGGTGGCACAGGCGGCCTACCGGCTGGCGCGCGTACACCTTTCCTGGGGGAGTCCCGAGGAGGGCCGGCGGCTGGCAGAGCGGGCGCTCGACGTGTTTGCCCAGATGGACGACATGGGTGGGGTGGCGGTCTGCCACGATTTGTTGGGGTTGGCGAATTTCCGGGCGGGCGACTGGGAGCAGGCGCTGCATCACTGGGAGTCGGCTCTAGAGAACATGGAGGTAGCGGGGATCCCCGACGAAAAGATCGCCATGCAGGTGAACATCGCGGAGCTGCTGACGCTGCGTGGTGAATTCGATCGTGCCCTCGGCCTGTTCAAGTCGGGGCTGCGACTGGCGGAGGAGCTGGACGACGAGGCGCTGGCACGTCGCTGCCGTACCGGGATCGCCCGGCTCGAGTTCGAGCGCGGTGCCTACGGGACGGTTCTGGAGCTGACCGAAGAGATCCGCCAGTTCTTGCCGGATAGCGGGGCGTGGAGAGACGACTTCCAAACGACGGCGATCCGGGCGCTCTCCTATCTGGAGCTGGGGGACGAGCTGCAGGCCTGGCAGGAGGCGGCGCGTCTCGAGCAGCTGTACCGCGGGAAAGAGGGCTGGTTCGCCCGCCGGGCCGAGGGTGATGCCGTGAGGATCCGGGTCATCGACCTGGACAGCGACGCCTGGCTGGCCGGGATGGTGGCCAAGCAGAGTATCGGCGAGACGGTGGACAAAGATCCCTACGGCGAAGCGTTTCTGCAGTACCACCGTGCCTGTGTTCTGGCGCGGGCCAAGCCGGGTGAGGCGCGAAAGGCGGCGGAACGCGCGGTACAGCTATTTGGTAGATTGGGGGCGAACCCCATGCTGCGCCGGGCCCGGGAACTCCGGGACGAGATGCCGCCGGAGGAGTACCTGGACGAGGCCGCCGACGCCACCGACAGCGCCGGGATTGACAAGTGGTTCGAAAGCTACGAGTGAGCGCGGCCGCGAATCACCGACTCCGCGACGCTCGGGCGCTCACGCTCGAGCGTTGCGACTTTTGAGGGACGCGGATGCCTGGACCACCCCGAATCATGCCGAGATCGACCGTCGATGCACGTGCTCGGCCGCCGCGGGCTGGGCGCTCGCCGTTCGACCTGAAGAGTCCGTTCCAACCGACCGGCGACCAGCCGGCCGCGATCGCCGAGCTGGTTGCGGGCTTGGAACGGGGAGATCGCTGGCAGACGCTGATGGGGGTGACCGGCTCGGGGAAGACGCTGACGATGGCTCAGGTGATCGCCCGTTGGGGTCGCCCCGCGCTGGTGATGAGCCACAACAAGACGCTCGCGGCACAGCTGTACGGAGAGCTCAGGCAGTTCTTTCCCGCGAACGCCGTCGAGTACTTCATCTCGTACTACGACTACTACCAGCCCGAGGCGTACGTGCCTCAGACCGACACGTACATCGAGAAAGACGCCTCGATCAACGATGACATAGACAAGCTGCGCTTGCGTGCGACATCCAGCTTGATGGAGCGGGATGATGTGATCGTGGTGGCGTCGGTCTCCGCCATCTACGGCCTGGGCGATCCGGGCGAGTACCGCAAACTGTTGCTCCTGCTGGAGCGAGGTCAGCAGATCACGCGGGACGAGATCCTTTCGGCGCTGGTCGATGTCCGATACGGCCGCAACGACCTGGACTTCCGACGCGGCACCTTTCGGGTCCGAGGTGATGTGGTCGAGATCTTTCCCGCCTACGAGGAACAGGCGGTGCGGGTCGAGCTGTGGGGCGACGAGGTCGAGCGGCTGACCAAGATCCACCCGCTGACGGGAGCGGTGATCGCCGAGTTGGAGCGGGCGGCGGTCTACCCGGCCACACACTACGCGATCGGTCAACCTTCCCTCGATCAGGCGATCGTTGCGATCAAAGCGGAACTGGAAGAACGAGCCCGCGAGCTGCGACGGGGCGGTCGAACCCTGGAGGCGCAACGTCTGGAGCACCGGACGCGCTACGATCTCGAAATGCTGCGCGAGGTCGGTCACTGCGCGGGTATCGAGAACTACGCCCGGCACCTCTCGGGCCGCGCCGAGGGGGAGCGACCCGCCTGCCTGCTCGACTACTTCGCCGACGACTATCTGGTCTTCGTGGACGAGTCGCACGTGACCGTGCCGCAGATCGGCGGCATGTACGAAGGCGATCGATCGCGCAAGAGCACGCTGGTCGATTACGGGTTTCGTCTGCCCAGCGCGCTCGACAACCGGCCCCTGCGCTTCGACGAATGGGAGGCGCTGGTTCCTCGCGCGATCTTCGTCTCCGCGACGCCGGGTGACTATGAGCTGAAACGCTCGGCGGGCGTGGTCGTGGAGCAGATCATCCGACCGACCGGCCTGCTCGATCCTCAAATCGACATCCGTCCGGTCCGCGGCCAGGTGGACGACCTGATCGCGGAGATCCGGGACCGCGCCGATCGAGGCGAGCGCGTGTTGGTGACGACGCTGACGAAACGGATGGCCGAAGACTTGACCGAATACCTGATGGGCGTCGGGGTTCGAGTCCGGTACATGCACTCGGACATCGATGCGATCGAGCGCGTCGAGATCTTGCGCGGGCTCAGATTGGGGCTGTTCGACGTCCTCGTCGGCATCAACCTGCTGCGGGAGGGACTGGACCTTCCCGAGGTGTCGCTGGTGGCGATTCTCGACGCAGACAAGGAGGGCTTTCTTCGCTCGGATAAGAGCCTCATCCAAACGATCGGTCGCGCCGCGCGGAACGAGCACGGAACGGCGATCATGTACGCGGACGCGGTTACCGGGTCGATGCAGAGGTGTATCGAAGAGACCCGGCGGAGGAGGGAGATCCAGCACGCCTACAACGTCGAGCACGGCATCACCCCGCGCTCGATCCGCAAGTCGCCCGATGAGGTGCGGCGCACCACGGCGGTGGCCGACAGCCGCCTCGACCCGGGAGCCCGGGTGGTAGACACGCTGGCCGGCCTTCCGGATGTCGAGCCGGAAGAGTTGATCGAGCGGCTGACTGCGGAGATGGAGCGCGCCGCTGAGAAGCTCGACTTCGAGTTGGCATCGGAACTGCGGGACCACATCTTCCAGATCAAGGCCGACCTCGAGACTCAACGGCGCCGGGACCGGCCGCGAAGCCGGTCCCGCTGATTCGGGCCACCCTGGTCAGTCTATTCGAGCGAGAGGCGAGCAACTCGACGATGAGTCGAAGCCGGTCGCTGGGTCCACGGACGTTTTCGGAGGCCGCCCTGATTGATTGGGGCCGGCGCATCGGCGCCGCTGCCGATCCGCCGCTCTGGGTCGCGATGATCGGCCCCCTGGGGGCGGGGAAGAGCGTGCTGGCCCGGGCGATCTGCCGTGGGGCCGGCGTCGGCGGCCACATCCCGTCCCCCAGCTTCACCTTGGTCCAGCGCTACGACAGCCCGCGCGGAGTTCCGATCTTCCACGTCGATCTGTTCCGCTTGAACCCGGGTGAGACGATGGAGCCGCTCGGCTGGGACGAGCTGTTGAGCTCGGAAGGTTTCGTGCTGCTGGAGTGGGCCGATCGTGCCGAAGGGCAACAGCCGGCCGATCGCTGGGAAATCAACATCGAGTTCGGGGCCCGGAGTGACGAACGGAGCGTGCAGGCTCGGAGTCTCGGTTCCGCTCCGGGGTTGATCGAGTGGTAGCGGCGCCTGGGGTGGCCGGCAAGAGCGCGGGGCTGGAGGTGTGGCTCGCCGTCGAGACCGCCACGCCGCTGGGCTCGGTGGCGCTGTGGCGGAACGGGCTCGTGTTCGAGCAGACGTTACGGATCCAGGGGGCGCATTCGGAGCGTGTGCTGCCGGCCATCGATCATGCGCTACAGGTCACGCGGACGGCGCCGGAGGAGCTCACCGCGCTCGTCGTCGGCTCCGGACCGGGATCGTTCACGGGCGTCCGGGTCGCCGCATCGCTGGCCAAAGGGTGGGCGAAAGCGCGAGGAACCCCGCTGTTCGCCTATTCCAGCCTGGCGGCGGTCGCGGCCGGGGCGGGCGGTGTCGGCCCGGTCTGCCCGATGTTCGACGCCAAACGCGGCGAGGTCTACGCGGCGTGCTACGAGATGCGGGTGGACGGGTTGGATGAGCGGTTAGCGCCCGGGGCGTGGCGGGTCGAGGCGCTGCTCGAAGAGCTGCGGCGACGAGACCTGAGCCCGGCATTCGCGGGAGACGGAGCGGTGGCGTACGAGGCGGCGATACGCGGCGTCGTCTCGGGGGCAAGGGTGTTGCCCGAGCATCTGGGTGTGCCTCGGGCCGGGTGCCTTCTCTGGCTGCGGAACGTCGCCCCCGAGTTGGGCTACGTGGGCCGTCCCGAGGCTTGGGAGCCGCTTTACGTTCGCGAGTGGAGAACCCGACCGGCCGGTGGGGAAGCACATGAGCACGGCTGAATGGCTGCTGACGCCTGAGGTCCGGCCGATGCGTGAGGAGGATCTCCGCGCGGTGATGGAGATCGAGCGCGCCAGCTTTTCAACGCCATGGAGCGAGACGAGCTTCCGCAACTTGCTGGCGCGGGAAGACGCCGATCTGTGGGTGGCCATCGTGGACGACGCCATACGGGCGTACGCCGTGGTGTGGTACGTGGATCGGGAGGCGGAGTTGGGTAACCTGGCGGTGGCCCGGCGCTGGCGCCGCCGGGGTCTGGGACGGTGGCTACTCGACTGGGCCTTGACGGCCGCCAGCCGGCGGGGCACCGAGCGGATCTTCCTGGAAGTGAGGGAGAGCAACCGGGGGGCGCAGCGCCTGTACGAGGAGCGGGGCTTTGAGCGGATCGGCGTGCGCCGTCGCTATTATCGGGCGCCGTCGGAGGACGCCTGGGTCATGTGCCTGGTCCTGGGCCAGCCATAGATTTTGCTGGAGCAAGTGTCCGGCAAGCCTTGCGTTGACAATAAGTTGACGGTCGGGTATAATGCTTGGCGGCGTCAGAATGGGCAGTCTACGACGCCAACGCCTCAGTGGGAGGACCCATGTCACGCAGCGTAAACAAGGCGATCATCATTGGCAACCTGGGCAGCGACCCGGAGATCCGCACGACGCCGGGCGGGACTCGGGTCACGACGCTCTCGGTCGCCACGAACCGTCGCTGGGCGAGCCGCACGGGTGAGATGCAGGAGGAGACCCAATGGCACCGGGTGGTCGCTTGGAACCGGCTGGCCGAGATCGCCGAGCAGTACCTGAAGAAAGGTGACCGCGTGTACGTGGAGGGACGGATCCAGTACCGTCAGTGGGAAGACCAAAACGGCCAGAAGCGCTTTAGCACCGAGATCGTGGCCAATGACATGGTGATGTTGGGTGGCCGCGGAGACGACGCCTTTCAGATGCAGAGGGCGCCGACAACTGGGGGAGAGGATTATGACGACTTCCCGGCGGAATCGCTTGAGGAGGGTGACGACTTGCCCTTCTAAGTGCCTCCTGTCCACTGCCGCGCTCTTGTTCGCGGCTCTACTGCCTGAAGCCCTCCCCCTCCAAGCACAAGAAAGGCAGCCAGAGCAACCGGTCCAAGAGGTCCGGCGTGTGCACGTCGTGCGTCAGGGAGACACGCTCTGGGACCTGGCGAATTTCTATCTGAGCGATCCGTTCCTGTGGCCGGAGATCTATCGCCTGAACACCTTGGTGGTCGAGGATCCGCACTGGATCTACCCGACCGAGCAGCTGGCGCTCCCGGGCCCGGGTGAGTTGATCGCACGTCCGCCCGGAGAGCCGCGGGTACCGGGTGAAGAGGTCGAGGTTCCGACGCCGATACCGGTGGCCGAGGGACCACCGCCGGAGATGGAGGGGCTCAGGTCGATCTTCGTGCCCCGCGAGGTGACTCGGCGGACGCTGGTGTACGAGCCGGCACCGCCGGTCCCACCGCTCGCCGTGTCGGCCTCGGATTTCCACCGCAGCGGTATGTTGATTTCGCTGCAGGAGTTGGGGCCGAGGGGGCGGGTGATCGATGTGATCGCGCCCGACATCGTGCCGACCGAAGCGATACCGACGGCCCATCGCTACGACCGGATCTACGTCAGCCACCCCGGCGGCGAGCCACCGCGGCCCGGCGATCGGGTCCTGCTCTCCCGCATCGAACGCGAGGTCAGACCGTTCGGCTACGTGATTCGTCCGACCGGGATCGCGACGATCGCCGCCGTGCATGAGGATGTGTCCACGGCGATCATCGTCGACTTGTTCGATCGAGTCCAGCCGGGTAACCAGGTCACTCTGCTGGAATCATTCCAGATGGAGCGCGGTCTGTTCGCGCAGCCGGTCGCCGGTGGGCCGACGGGCCGACTCGTGGCGCTCCTCGACGAGCAGTGGCTGCCCACCGTCGAGGACATCGTGTTCATCGACGTGGGCGTGGACGACGGCGTCGCCGTCGGTGATGAGTTCGAGATTTACATCAGCCGCCGCCGGTCGCTCGAGGGGCTGCGGCTGCCCGAAGAACATGTAGCGACGGGGCGCGTGGTCCGTGTCACTCAGCGCACGGCGACCCTGCGGCTGATCGAGCAACGCCACCCGGCTGTCGCCGTCGAGCAGCCGGTCCGCTTGATCCGCAAAATGCCGTCGTAGACCCGCTCGTTCGGGGCGGACCAACTGACGGGCCGGCCGGCGAATCACCGCTGGCCGGCCTAGTTTCTGCCTGCCTCTTCCTTATATTCCCCACGCATGCACGTTGCAGCTTACGCAAGCGCCGCGTTTCTGTACCTGGCCGCGTCGATCCGCTACGCCGTGCGCTTTGCCGAGGCGCGGGCTGGCGCCACCACACTGGTCGCCTTCGTCATCTTTGCCGGTGTTGCCAGCCACACTCTCGGAGTCGCGCTTTACTGGCTTGAATTCGGAGAGCCTCCGCTGGTGGGGTTGGGGCCATCGCTCGCGACCCTGGCCCTGCTGATCGCCCTCGCCCTGGCCGGTCTGGGGCTCTTCTCAGCGGCGCGCGCCGTCGGCCTGCTGCTGGCCCCCGTGGCCGGGCTCATGCTGCTGTTCGCCCTTATCGTGGGGATCCAGCCCGCCACTTCGGCCCTGGCGTTTCGCGGGAGCTGGCTCCTCCTTCACGTCTCGCTCAGCTTCCTCGGCTACGCGGGGTGGGTCGTGGCGGCGGCGGCCGCCTTCATGTACCTGCTTCAGTTTCGACAGCTCAAGCACAAGCGTCTCGGCGCCATCTTCGAGTTCTTTCCGCCGCTGAACACCCTCGACCGTCTGGCGGAGTGGGCGATGGTCGTTGGGTTTTGCGCGCTGACGCTGGGCATATCGGTGGGCTGGGCCTGGACGATCCGCTTCGAAGGGGGATTCCGCTGGTCGGACCCGAAGGTCGTCTGGGGTCTGCTTACCTGGTTCGCCTTGCTTCTGGCGCTGTGGGCCCGCCTGGGCGGACGCCGCACCAACCAGCAGGCCGCACTTTGGAACGTTTCAGGTTTCGCCGTGGTATCTCTCGCATACCTCGTGGTGAAGTTAATGATCCCCGGGACGCAGTTTTTCCTCTAGTTATGAATTGCAGGCTGCCGGCCGGCCGCGGGGACACACGTGCACCGCTCGAACTGTCGGGCGCGCGTCAGGAGCACGTATGCCGTTCGGGGTAGTCGGACTGAACCATCGCACGGCGCCGATCGAGGTCCGCGAACGATTCGCGTTCGCCGCGACGGAGGTGCCCGACGCGCTGGCGCACCTGCTGGAGAGTGATGCGATCGCCGAGGCGGTGCTGATCTCCACCTGTAACCGCACGGAGTTCTATCTGCACCCGGGCGATGCCGAGCGAATCGCGTTGGTGACCGCGACGCTGGCCGCACAGGCATCTGGCCTTCCGAAGCCGGCCGAACGGTATCTGTACGTGAAGCGGGGGCGGGAGGTGGTCGATCACCTATATCGCGTCGTGTCGGGTCTGGACTCGATGGTGTTGGGGGAGGCGCAGATCCAGGGCCAGGTGAGAGAAGCTTACGAGGTGGCCCGAAGTCTGACGGGAACGCGGCAGGCGGTGCGCGCGGTGTTCAATCGCCTGTTTCAAAGCGCCCTGTCGGTCGGCGGACGGGTGCGGAACGAGACCCGCCTATCGGAAGGTGCGGCGTCGGTGCCTTCGGCGGCGGTCGAGCTCGCACGCAAGATCTTCGGCTCGCTTCGCGGGCGGCGCGGCATGGTCATCGGCGCCGGCGACATGGGCGAACTCACGCTGGAGTGTCTGGTCGGCGAAGGGGTGACCAGCGTGATGGTGGCGAGCCGGAACCTCGTGCGTGCCCGGAAGGTGGCTGAGAAGTACGGGGGGGCGACGGTGCCGTTCGCGGATTTTTGGGAGAAGTTGCCGCAGATGGACATCGTGATCACGTCCACGGCCGCGCCCCACGCCATGATCACGCTGGAGGAGTTTCGTCGTCGCATGCCAGCGAAGCTGAAGTCGCCACTTTTCATCATCGACATCGCCATTCCGCGCGATGTCGAACCGGCGATCGGCGAGCTGCCCAACGTCTTCGTCTATAGCGTCGATGATCTCCAGCACATCGTGACCGCAAACTACGATCGTCGAAAAGCGGAGATTCCGAAAGCGGAATCGATCATCGCGGAAGAGGTCGAGAACTTCTGGCGCTGGTACGCCGGACTGCGAGCCGTGCCGTTCATTCGCCAAATGCGCGAGCGGGCGGAGGGGATGCGGCAGGATGAGCTTCAGCGGGCGATGTTGCAGCTGAGCCACCTGTCGAGCGAAGATCGCGAGAAAGTGGACCGTCTGACACGGAGTTTGCTCCAGAAGGTGCTGCACCAACCGACGGCACGGATCAGGGCGGCAGCAGAGGATGGCCGAGAGCACGACATCTTGGAAGCCGTGCGCTATCTATTCGGCATGGAGGAGGAGAATACGGGGAATGACGGCCCAAACTAAGACTGTGCTCGTCACGGGCGGTGCCGGCTTCATCGGCTCACACGTAGCAGATGCGTATCTGGCCCGTGGCTGGTCGGTCACCATCGTCGATAACCTCTCAACGGGAAAGAAAGCGAACCTGCCTGAAGGGGCCGAGTTCGTCGAGATGGATATCCGCGATGAGCGGCTCCACGCCCTGTTCGAGCAGCGGGGAGGCTTCGAGGTCGTGAACCACCACGCCGCCCAGATCGACGTTCGCGCTTCGGTGGCGCGGCCGCGGTTCGACGCCGACGTCAACATCGGGGGGCTGCTCAACATCGTGGAAGCGGCCAAGAAGTACGGGACCCGGCGTGTCATATCCATCTCGTCGGGTGGTGTCGTTTACGGCCAGGCCAATGAGCGGCCGATCCCCGAGTCCGCGCCCAAGCGGCCCGAGTCGCCGTATGGGGTGAGCAAGCTGGTCGGCGAGCTGTATCTGCGCTGTTTCCGCGCTCTGCACGATCTCGACTACGTTGCGCTGCGCTATTCCAATGTCTTCGGACCCCGCCAGGATCCGCACGGCGAGGCGGGCGTGGTCGCCATCTTCAGCCGTCTCATCATTGAGGGCAAACCGATCACGATATTCGGGTCGGGCGAGCAGACGCGTGACTATGTGTACGTGGGCGACGTGGTCGAGGCGAACTTGCTGATTACGGAGGCGCCGCTGACGGACGATCACGGCGAGCTGGACGATCGCGCCTTCAACGTGGGCACCGGAACCGAGACGAGCGTGAATGAGCTGGCCGCTACGCTGATGCAGGCAGCGGACCGGCAGGTTCCGATCGAGTTCGCCCAGGCGCGGCCTGGCGAGTTGGAGTGGAACAGCCTGAATAGCGAGCGGCTGGGCGGGCTGGGGTGGACGCCGGCGGTCGATCTTCTCGAAGGACTGAGACGAACTTACCGCTGGATAGCTGAAGAGGCGGAATGATGGCACTGCTCATACAGGCGCCCGTGCCAAGTCAACTCCCGGACTCGGCCTGGGACATGGTGGCGGACGCCACGATCACCACCAAAGTGATTCTGATCGTGCTGTTCGTCGCCTCACTTTTATCCTGGGTTCTGATCATCTGGAAGTGGATCCAATTTCGCCGAGCCCGCGTGCTGGAGCAGGAGTTCCTCGATCACGTGGCTCAGGCGCAGCACCTGGATGAGGCGTACAAGGCGGCGATCGTGCTGCCGGACTCGCCGTACCTGCGCGTCTTTCGCCATGGCATGAACTTCTTCTCCGGTCTGGTTCCGCGGCAGAATCCCGCCGGAGGCCTATCGGCCGCTCAGGTCGAGACGCTGCGGATGGTGCTGGAGAAAGAGCAGGTGGGCGAACGCGACGCCATGTCTCACGGACTCCCGTGGCTCGCCATCATCGCGACCGTGAGCCCGCTGCTTGGTCTCATGGGCACCGTGGTGGGCGTGATGGATGCCTTCGTCGGCATCTCGGTGCAGGGCACCGCCAACATCACGGCGGTGGCGCCGGGTATCGCCGAGGCGCTGATCACCACGGTGACCGGCCTGGCCGTCGCGATCCCGGCGGTCATCGCCTACAACTATTTCGCGAGCCGGCTGGGGCTCTTTGCGGGTGAGCTACAGGGCTTCGCCAACGAGTTCATCGGGGCTTTGGCTCGAGAGGGTAAGATCTGATGGCGCGCTACGGCGGGTTGTATGAAGAGCGGTCGATGCCTTTGACGGCGGACATCAACCTCATCAACCTGGTGGACGTTGCGTTTACGCTGCTGGTGATCTTCATGATCACGGCGCCGATCCTCCAGGGCGGCGTGGAGATCCAGGTTCCGCGCGCCGAAGTGGCGCCGTTGCCGGCGTCCGAGGCGATCGTCGTTTCCATCGACCGTGACGGCGTGATCTACATCGGGGACGCCGCGGTGTCGCTCGACGAGTTCAAGGCCGCGATCAAAGACGTGTGGAATCAGAAGGGCATGCCGCCCGTCTACGTGCAGGGAGATGCGGGCGCCAGCTACGGGACCGTCTTGAAGGTCATCGCGGCGATCAAGGCCGCCGACGTCCAGGCCGCCGTTGGATTGGTCGCCGAGCCGGAGGTCCGACGGAGACGCTGAGCGATGGCGCGATTGATCACCCACCGCGAGCCGCGGGGGCCGGAGCCGGGGGTTCCGGTCGGAGCGGTCGTCGGGTCGCTGAGCGTACACACGGTCGCGCTCGCCGTTATCTTTTGGGGCGCGACGCACATCGCTATACCGCCTCCCCCGCAGATCTATCAGGTCGAACTCGTGGCGGCTCCCCGGCCGGAACCGGTGCGCACCGTACCCGTTCCCGACCGTCCGCGGCAGGCGGCCGAGCTGAAGGAGCGACTGCGTCCGGTCGAGACGAAGCCGTTGCCGGTCGAGAGGCCGCGTCAGGAAAGCCGGCGTGCCGAGGTGAAGGAGGAGGAGGTGGCCGAGCGACCGGAGCCACCGGCGGAAGAGCGGCCCTCCGCGCCTCCCAAGCAGTCGCCGGAAGGGGTGGCGGATACGCCGGTCCGTTTGGAAGGGGCCCCGTTTCCGTATCCGGACTACCTGGCGAATATCATACTGCAGATCAAGCGGCACTGGCGTCCGCCTCTGGGCGGCGGACAGCTGCGCGCGGAATTGGCGTTCACGATCCTTCGGGATGGGTCGGTAGAAAGCGTTTCCTGGGTCCGGCGGTCGGGCGATCCCGGCTTCGACCTCGAGGCGCGAGGCGCGATCGAGACGGCGGGACGGCGGGGCGTGTTCGGGCCATTGCCGGACGGCTATCCGTCCGACCGGCTTCGCGTGTCGTTCTTCTTCGATCCGACCCGATAGAGATGACGCCGGGACCGCGCTCACACGGACCCGTCGTCGAGCGGCGACGGAGCGTGTTCTTGGAGATGCTGAACCAGCTTTCGATCCGCAAAGCAGGCGCGACCGCCATGCTCGTCAGTCTGATGATCGTGCCGGCGACGGCCGTGGCGCAGGAGGCTCAGCGCGACAGCATCCCGACGGATGTCCGGGTGGGGATCGTCTATCAGCCGGCCTACCGTCCTGGTATCGTCATGCCCGAGATCCAGGCCCCCCCCGAACTGCGGGAGCTCGCGGACAGCGTCCGGACCATCATCCTGCGGGATCTCGACTTCAGCGATGGGTTTCAAGTGCTGCGGGTGGGGGCCGAGGTGCCACTCGGCGGGCCCGTCAACTACGACCTTTGGGATCAGCTGGGCGCCGTCTGGCTGCTCATCGGTTCGCTGGAAGGGCCAATGGTGTCGCCCGTGCTCCGCCTGTCGCTGCACGACGTGGTCTACCGGCTGCTTCAGGAGGTTCGCGAGTTCGAGCTGCCGCCGCTCAGACACCGGGATCTGCGGCTCTCGGTCCACCGCGCCAGTGACGAGGTGGTGCGCTGGGCTACGGGCAGGCCCGGCACGGCCGCAACGCGCATCGCGTACGTGGACCAGGGGCCCGGCGGCTCGGAGATCTTCTTGATCGACAGCGACGGCTTCGGGCGGCGTCAGCTGACCCGCGACAGCTCCATCGCCTTGTCGCCCGCTTGGTCGCCGTCGGGAGACCTTATCGCCTATATGTCTTACAAGGGCGAGGATCCGGCGATCTTCGAGCTGGCCATCAACCCGGGCCGCTCGTCGCTGCTGGTCGATCTTCCCGGGATGGACCTGACGCCCGCGTACTCGCCGGACGGAACTCAGCTCGCCTTCGCGGCGACCGTGGATGGGCGCATCGAGGTCCACGTTTACGATTTGGTCAGGCGCTGTTGCCCGGAGCGAAAGACGTTCGTGCGTTATTCAAATTCGCTCTCTCCGACTTTCTCGCCCGATGGCCGGCGGCTCGCGTTCAACTCGGACCGCCTGGGGCAGCTGCACATCTTCACACAAGATCTCGGGGGCGGCTCGGCCGAGCTGCTCACCCCCTACATCTACGACCGGAGCGTCCACAACGCGGGGCCCGACTGGTCACCCACCGGCGACCGGATCGCCTTCCACGGCTGGGTGGGGGGAGTGCCGCAGATCTTCACCGTTGCTCCGGACGGCCGAGGCTTGCGCCAGCTCACCCAGGACGGGCGGAATGAAGACCCGAGTTGGGCTCTGGACGGGCGGCACATCGTTTTCGCCTCGACGCGGGACGGGGTGGCGGGGCTATGGATTCTCGATGTGGTTAGCGGCCGGATCCGCCAGCT
The DNA here is from genome assembly GCA_964347815.1 of uncultured Gemmatimonadota bacterium. Taxonomy (GTDB): domain Bacteria; phylum Gemmatimonadota; class Gemmatimonadetes; order Palauibacterales; family KS3-K002; genus CAYGAJ01. The sequence continues at coordinate 19,794 of CAYGAJ010000024.1, forward strand.
GGTGCGGGGGGGGAATCCCCGCTTGCCTGACTGGTCCGGCCCGTTAGATTCCCC
>CAYGAJ010000025.1:0-19437 GCA_964347815.1 uncultured Gemmatimonadota bacterium
TCGCGCACACAGGTCGTGCTGTTGGGAACCGGGACGCCCAACGCCGAGCCCGACCGCTCGGGCCCGAGTGTCGCCATCGTCGTAGATGACACGCCGTATCTGGTCGATCTGGGGCCCGGGGTCGTTCGTCAGGCCACGGCGGCCCACCGCGCCGGCGTGGAGGGGCTGGCCGCCTCGAAGCTCGGTACCGCCTTCATCACTCACCTTCATACCGATCACACGCTGGGGTACGCCGACTTCATCTTCACACCCTGGGTTCTGGAGCGCGATGCGCCGGTCGAGGTGTTCGGTCCGGCGGGACTGCGGGCGATGACGGAGCACCTGCTCGCCGCTTACGAAGCCGACGTCAAGATCCGCGTTGAGGGGCTCGAGCCGGCCAACCTCGAAGGCTACAAAGTGAATGTGCACGAGATCGAGCCGGGGCTCGTCTACGAGGACGAGCGGGTGAAGGTGACGGCCTTTCCGGTCCCGCACGGGTCCTGGCCGCAGGCGTTCGGCTTCCGCTTCGACACGCCCGACCGGTCGATCGTCATCTCGGGAGATACGCGGCCGACGCCGACGATCGCGGCGGTTTGCCGCCGTTGCGATATCCTGATCCACGAGGTCTATTCGCAGGCCGGCTTCGAGCGTCGCGCTCCCGTTTGGCAGCGCTATCACGCGGCGTTCCACACGTCGACGCTGCAACTCGGTGAGATCGCCGCCCGGGCGCGCCCCGGAACGCTGGTGCTTTATCACCAGCTGCCCTGGGGCGCGTCGCCGGAGGAGATGCTGTCTGAGATCGAGCAGGTGTACGACGGACGGGTCGTCTACGGAAACGACCTGAACACGTTCTAGAGGCCTGATCGGAAGATGTTAAGACTCAAACTCGATCATCGAGGTGCACGTGAATGTCGAATTCTCAATGTCGAATGCTCAAGTATTCTAATCATTGAATATTGAGAATTGGACATTCGATATTCGACCCTGCCCTCCGTTCTATCACATGAAGGCGCGGTTACCCGCGCGGAAGTCGAGTCAACAGCGGGAGGTCTCATGCCCCGACATGCTGCGCAGCGCGAGCTGACACGTCGCCGCTTTCTCGCCTACTTCTCCGGTGCCGGTGTGGCATCGACGCTGTTCCCCGGCGTCCTCTGGAGCCTGGTTCAGGATCAGCAGAATCCGCGGATCACCAAGGAAATGCTCGATGAGGCCGAGCGCGTTGCCGGTGTCGAGTTCTCGGATGAGGAACGCGAGTTGATGCTGGAGGGGTTGAACAACCTGCTCGACAGCTACGAGACGCTGCGGACGGTGGAGCTGCCCAACGGCGTTCCGCCGGCTCTCTATTTCAACCCGGTACCGCCCGGCGTCGACATCGAGGCCCCAAGGCGCCAGCGGCGGGTGGTCCGGACGGAGAACGTGCGCCGGCCGGCGGATCTGGAGGAGGTCGCGTTCTGGCCCGTGACGCGGCTCGCGCGGCTCATCGAGTCGCGGCAGGTCAGCTCCGTCGATCTCACCCACATGTACCTGGCCCGGCTCAAGAAGTACGGCCCCAAGCTCGAATGCGTCGTCAGTTTGACGCAGAACCTCGCCCTCGAGCAGGCCCGGCGCGCCGACGCGGAGATCGCCGCCGGACGGTATCGCGGGCCCCTGCACGGCATCCCGTGGGGTGCGAAAGACCTGCTGGCGGTCCGGGGGTACCGGACGACCTGGGGAGCCATGCCATTCAAGGGCCAGGTCATCCAGGAGGATTCGACGGTGGTGCGTCGTTTGGAAGAGGCGGGTGCGGTGCTGGTGGCGAAGCTCACCCTCGGAGCGTTGGCTTGGGGCGATGTGTGGTACGGAGGCATGACACGCAACCCGTGGAACTACGAACAGGGATCCAGCGGCTCGTCGGCCGGCTCCGCTTCGGCCACCGCGGCCGGCCTGGTCGGGTTCGCCATCGGCACCGAGACGTGGGGCTCGATCGTCTCGCCCTGCACACGCTGCGGCACCACCGGTCTTCGGCCCACATTCGGATGGGTGAGCCGCGCCGGCGGCATGGCGCTGAGCTGGTCGATGGACAAAATCGGGCCGATCTGTCGGAGCGTCGAGGACTGCGCCCTGGTGTTCGAGGCGATTCACGGACCGGACGGAAAAGATCTATCGGTGCGCGACCAGCGCTTCGTCTGGGATGCGGAGTTGGACGTGCGGCGTCTGCGCGTCGGATACTTGAAGGGCGCCTTTGAAGAGGAGCGTGAAGACAGCCAATGGAAGAGTTTCGACGACGCCACGCTCGCCAAGCTGGGTGAGCTGGGTGTCGAGCTGGTGCCCATCGAGCTGCCCGATCTACCGATCGGTGCCATGTCCTTCATCCTCAGCGCCGAGGCCGCCGCCGCCTTCGACGAGCTGACCCGGAGCCACCTCGACGACCTGATGGTGCGACAGGTGCGGAACGCCTGGCCCAACGTCTTCCGCCAGGCCCGTCTCATCCCGGCGGTCGAGTATCTGCAGGCGAACCGCGTGCGGACCCAGGCCATGCAGGCGATGGCCGAGATCATGTCAGAAGTCGACGTCTACGTGGCGCCGTCATTCGGCGGCAACAACCTCTTGCTCACCAACCTCACGGGCCACCCCTGCGTCGTCCTCCCCAACGGTTTTCGGGATGACGGCACACCGACGAGCATCACGTTCCTCGGAAGGCTCTACGGGGATGCGGACGTGCTCGCGATCGCCAAGAGGTATCAGGACGCCACGGATTTCCACCTGCGGCGCCCGACGCTGCAGGTCTGAGCCGTAGATCGAAGCGGCGGACCATCGCAAACTCGGTGGTTCGGCGGCTTTGATTGCTGTGGATCCTCGTCGAACGCCTCGACGATGGGCTGCCGCATGTACCGTTTCGGTTTCAACTCGAGCCGAGACGGCCTACATTGCAGGACGCAGTTCGTCGTGGCCTCACTGATTCAGCGCTTGTAAGAGGGCGATGAAGCTTCTACAAATCGATACGAACTACCTGACGCGAACGCTGTTCGAGCTTCTCGAGATACCGAGTCCGTCCGGATACACCGACGGCATCGTCCATCGGGTCTGCGAGAAGCTGGAGGAACTGGGGCTCGAGTTCGAGCTTACCCGCCGAGGCGCCATCCGCGGTAACCTCGACGGCGAGCAGCGAAGCCCCGACCGTGCCGTCGTCGCCCACCTCGACACGATCGGCGCCATGGTCTCGGGCCTCAAGCCCAGCGGACGCTTGGCGATCAGCCCGATCGGAACCTGGTCGAGCAGATTCGCGGAGGGGGCGCGTGTCACGATCTGCACCGACTCGGCGCGCCGGCGCGGAACGATTCTCCCGCTGCTCGCCTCGGGTCATGAGTTCGGTGACAAGGTCGACGAGCAGCCTGTCGGCTGGGATCATGTAGAAGTCCGCGTCGACGAGCCGGTCGGAGACGCCGAGGACCTCCGCAACTTGGGCTTCGCGGTCGGTGACTATGTGAGCGTCGACCCCCAGCCCGAGCTGACCGAAAGCGGTTTCATCGTATCCCGTCATCTCGACGACAAGGCCGGCGTGGCGACCGTTCTGGCCGCCGCGAAGGCCGTGGTCGAGGGCGGGGCGCAGCTACCGGTGGACTGTCACCTGCTGTTCACGATCTTCGAAGAGGTGGGATCGGGCGCCTCTGCGGTCTTGCATCAGGACGTGGCCGAGATGGTCAGCATCGACAACGCCGCTCTCGCACCCGGAAAGAATTCCAGTGAGTATGATGTCCATATCGCCATGCTGGACGCCTCGGGGCCGTTCGATTACCACCTGAGCCGCAAGCTGCTGAGGCTGGCCGAACGATACGGCCTTCCCGTCTGCCGCGACGTGTTTCGCCACTACCGCAGTGACGCGGCCACCGCGGTGGAGGCCGGCAACGACATCCGCACCGCGCTCATGTGCTACGGAGTTGATGGTTCGCATGGTTATGAGCGGACCCATATCGACGGTCTGCGGCACCTCAGCCAGCTGATCGCTCTCTACATTCAGAGTGAGCCGACTTTTGAGCGCGACCGTCTCGAGCTGGGGCCGCTGGAGGGATTCCCGGATCAGCCTGTTTGAGCTACGGCGCCGTCACCGCCAATCGGCTCATGACCGCCCGCCGCCGACGGAGGCCGTTTGTGGAAACAGAAGGTCGATGAAACGCTCGGCCGTCGGCTGCGGCTCGTGGTTCGCCAGGCCGGGGCGCTCGTTGGCCTCGATCACCCAGTAGTCCGGACCCTCGAGGTCGGGCACCGCGAGATCCAAGCCCACGACCGGAATGTCGAGCGCCTGCGCAGCGGCCACCGCGGCCGAGCGCAGCTCCGGGTGGATGCGGTCGGTGACGTCGTGGATGGTGCCACCGGTGTGTAGGTTCGCCGTCCGGCGCACCTGTAACGTTTCGCCTGCGGGCAGGATCGAGTCCAGTTGGTAGCCAGCCAGACGCACGCAACGCCGGGTCTCATCGTCCAGGGGTGCGCGGCTCTCGCCGCCCGTCGCTGCCATTCGTCGCCGGTTGTACTTCTCCACCAGCTCATTCACTGTGTGCTCGCCGGTACCGACGACTTGCGGCGGCTTGCGGACGGCCGCCGCGATGACCTCGTTGTCGATCACGATGATCCGCAAATCGTCGCCTTCGACGTACTCTTCCAAGACGACCTCGTCCCAATGCTCCCGAGCCCGGGGGACCGCCTCTTCCAAACCCTCGCGAGTTCTGATGTCGACGCTGACGCCGGCGCCCTGCTCGCCTCGCGCGGGCTTCACGACGACGGCGCCGTGGCGCTCGAGAAAAGCCGCGTCCTCTTCGGGATCTGCCGCCGGCTGCTGCTCGGGAACGCGGAGATCCGCCGCGTCCAGAACGCGGTGGGTCAGCCGCTTGTCGTCGCAGCGGCAAAAGGCGATGGCGGAAGTCAACTCGGTGAGCGACTCGCGGCAGACGATGGAGCGACCGCCGAGGCTGAGGCGGAAATACCCTAACTCCTCGTCCAACACCTCGACCTGGATCCCGCGGCGGCGCGCCTCGTCGATGATGATTCGCGCGTAAGGGTTGAGATCGGCATCAGGTGCTGCAGGGACGAACAGCGACTCGTTGATCGGGTTCTTGTACTTGACGCAAAAGGCCGGGACGCGCTCGAAGCCGAGCTTCTCGTAGAGCCGGATGGCCTGGTGATTACTGTGCAGGACGGAGAGGTCCACATAGGCGCGACCCCGGGCAAAGTAGTGCTCGACCAGATGGCGGACGAGCCATTCGCCGACACCCGGCGCGGCCGCCTGGGGGTCTACAGCAAGGCACCAGAGACTGGCACCGTTCTCGGGATCGTTGAACGCCTCGACGTGATCGACGCCCGTGACCGTTCCGACGATGTCCCCGTCAACCGATTCCGCGACCAGGTACGTGCGGAGCCGCGTCGCGTACTCGTTCGAGAGAAAATCGGGATCGCAGGTGACCATTTGCCGCGACGCGTAGATGCGGTTGACCTCCTCCGCATCGCGTCGTGTCCTCAGACGGCGGATCGAGTAGCCGGCTTCCACCGGCATAGCCGGTCGGTAGGCGTACGACCAGAGGCGATAAGTGTGGGATGGATCGAGAAAGAGCTCATCCGGTGCGAGCGAGAGGACCACATGCGGGTCACGCAGGTAGAGGGCGATGTCTCTGTAGCCTTTGCGCTCGTCGCACAGCGTACGGGCGAGCTGTTCACTGGAGTCGAAGGTCTGACCGAAGATCAGTCGTCCCCAACCCATCTCTATTGCGACATCGCTGACCATCGCCTCGGCGTCCGGCTTGCTGGGTCGCTGCCAGTTGCGTAGCGACGGAGCACTGCTGCGGTCGAGTCGATGGTGTGGTGTGCGGCGGTCAGCCATCGAAGACACCTCGCCAGGTCAGATATTGTGTGCTTGGAGCCAATATTCGAGCAGGACCACCCCCCAGAGCTTGGAGCCGTTGAGGGGTGTGATGTGTGACTCCGGGTCCGAGAGCAGCTCGGCCACATACTCGCGATTGAAGAGACCACGCTGCCGGGCCGCCGGCTGCTCGAGCACGTCGCGGACCCGTGCCAGGTACTCGCCGCGCAGATACTTGAGCGCCGGCACGGGGAAGTAGCCCTTGGGTCGGTCGATCACCTGCGAGGGGATGACCGAGCGGGCAACCTCCTTCAGGATGTGCTTGCCACCCTTCTTGACTTTGAGCTCGGCCGGCATGCGCGCGGCCAGCTCGACCAACTCGTGGTCGAGGAACGGCACCCGGGCCTCCAAGCCCCAAGCCATCGTCATGTTGTCGACGCGCTTCACGGGATCCTCGACCAGCATGACGGTGGTGTCGAGGTGGAGCGCCCGGTCGATGGCTCGCTGGGCCGGAGCCTGCTGGAAGTGCTGGGCGACGAAGTCCAGGCTCGAATTGCCGTTCACGAAACGGGGATGGACGGCGCGCGCGTACTCGTGATGATCGCGGTCGAAGAACACCGAAGCATAGTCCCGGACGGCTTCGCGGCTGCGAAGCAAGGGTGGGTACCAATGGTAGCCGGCGAACACTTCGTCCGCGCCCTGGCCGCTCTCGACGACCTTCACATGGCGCGATACCGCTTCGCTGAGCAGGTAGAAACCGATGCAGTCGTGGCTGACCATCGGCTCGCTCATCGCACGGACACAGCGGTCCAGAGACGGAAGAACCTTCGCCGAGTCCACCTCGATCTTCTGGTGTCGCGTGCCGAAGCACTTCGCGATGAGGTCCGAGTACTCGAACTCGTTACCCGCCTCGCCGCCCACACCCTCGAACCCGATCGAGAACGTGTGGAGCCCGTCCTGGCCGGCCTCGGCCAGCAGGCCGACGACCAAGCTCGAATCGAGACCTCCGGACAGCAGCACCCCCACCGGTACGTCGGCGAGCAGGCGTCTTTCGACTGCCCGCTTCAGCTGATCGTGGAGCCCGTGACGCCATTCCTCGAACGAGCAGTGCGAATCATTCGCTTCTTCGAAAGTCAACCGCCAATAGGTGTCCTCCCGACTCGCTCCGTCCGGCTCCAGAATCTTCGTCGTCGCGGGTGGCAGCTTCTCAATGCTCCTCAAGATGGTGCGCGGCGACGGCACCACAGAATGAAAGGTCATGTAGTGATGCAGAGCCACGGGATCGATCTCGGAGCTCACGTCGCCCGCGGCCAGCAGCGCCGGGAGCGAGGACGCGAAGCGGAGCCCGTCTGGAAGTCGTGCCAGGTAAAGTGGCTTGATGCCGAGGCGGTCGCGCGCCAGGAAAACGCGACCCGAGTCGCGTTCCCAGATGGCAAACGCGAACATACCATTTAATCGTTCGACGCAACGCGCGCCCCAGGCGTGATAAGCCTTCAGCACGACCTCTGTGTCGCCCGAAGAGAAGAAACGATAGCCTTTGCTCTCGAGCTGGGCGCGCAGTTCGGGGTAGTTGTAAACGGCGCCGTTGTAGACGATCACCAACCCGAGCTCGCTGTCCACCATCGGCTGCTGCGCGCGCTCGCTGACGTCGATGATCTTCAGCCGACGCTGCCCCAACGCGACGTTACGCTGGCAAAAGAGCCCGCCCGAGTCCGGCCCGCGGGAAACCATCGCCCCGGTCATCGCCTCAACGGCGGACACCGAGGGCTGAGCGCCATCGAACCGGATCTCGCCGCAAATTCCGCACATGAGAATTAAACCTGCGACAGGGGATCAGTTGGGCGGGGGCCCGGCGCCACTTCCGGTTCGCCGGTGGACTCCATCATCGCCACGACCCGCTCGAGCGAGGAAAGCACCAGAGCCTGTTCCCAATCCTGAAGCTGGTTGAATTGACCGACGAACGACTCCTGCAACAGCGGGGGAGGGGACGACAGCAGACGCCGACCGGGCGCCGTTATGCGCACGAGGACGCGGCGTCGGTCCTGCGGGTCGCGCCGGCGGCGAACGAGCCCTTTTCGCTCTAGGCGATCCAGGATGCCCGTGACTGTGGCCTGACTGAGGCTGATGGCGGTGGCGAGCCGGCCGGTGCTGACATTCCCAAGCCGCGACAGCTCGGAGAGGACGACGAGTTGCGGTACCGTGAGCCCGTGGTGTTGCGCGAGATAACGCGAGTGCACGTCGAGCGACCGGTTGATCCGCCGAAGCGCGGCGAGCACGAGGTCGCACCTGGACGGCGGGGCCGGCGCGGGGGTGGTGGATCCCTTAGTGTACAATTGTCTATGAAGGTCGTGAGGTTGCTGGCTTCATCTGGCCCACAGGGCGTTTTGACGAATCCGGTTTGCGCGAATCGAGAAGTATTATTTAGTGTACAAAATAATAGGGGAAGCCCCATAAGGCAACCCGCGCCCCTGGCCTTGCCCGGCAGTCGCCTGCCGACGCCGGCCACCTCGATCGCCCCGCTCCGGCGCTCGGCGGACTCAGGCTGGACTTCCGGCGTCGTGCGAGTCGCGCTCGGCTAAGAAGCGCTCGATCGCCGACCAGTGGCTGAGCGCATCCTCGTATCCCAGCTCCATCACAGCCGAGATGTGAGGCTCCTCGAAGATCAGATAGCTGAGGAGGTCGGCACCGCGGATCCGCTGGATGCCCAGTCCACGCAAGAGGATCCGCAGCGAGCGCGGCAGCATCCGCTTGTACCCTTCCGCCAGCTTTCCCAGGTCCCGTGAGGGGCGAAGCACCAGCAGATCGATCTTGCGGAGGCCGTTTGGCGGCTCGGTGCCCGGCGGCAGCGCGGATAGCACCCGGTTGATCCGATCGAGCCGCTCGGCGTCGGCCTCGAGTGTGTCCAGAAACAGGGTGTTGAAGAGCATGCCGAGGATCTGAGCGGGGGGCGGGTACCCGCGAATGGCGCGCAGCTTGACCTCGTCCAGCGTCGGGCTGTAGCGGGTGGCGACGGCGAGCAGGCGATCCGCGCCCAGGTGGATGGCCGGGGCCAGCGGGGCCGCTTGGCGAATGCTGCCGTCGCCATAGTACTCGCCGTCCACCGAGATGGCCGGAAAGATGAGAGGCAGAGCGCTGGAGGCCATCACGTGTTCCACGCGCATCTTGGTGGCGCGGCCGCAGCGGCGCACCCGCTCCCAGGTGGGGATGCCCGGAGCGCCGTGCACGAAGGTGACGCTCTGGCCGGTGGCGTAGCGGGTGGCCGTGAGCCCCAGCGCCCGCAAGCGGCCGGCCCGGACGTTGGCCTCGATCCCTTCGGCGTCGAGCTGCTGGCTGAGGAAGAGTCGGAGGGGAGCCGTGTCGAGCAGGCTTTTCACCCGGGGCCCAAGCGAGGTGCCGGCGCCGCCCAGGGTCCAGGCCCAGCGGGCGCCGGTGATTCCGAAGTATCCGAGGTTGGTGTCGAAGATCGTATCGACGGTGAGGCTGTTCCAGAGATCCGCCAGCGCGTCGAGGTTCTCGGTGGGGCCATCGTGGCGCCCGGCGAGAAAGGCGGCGTTGATCGCACCGGCGGAGACCCCGATGATGATGGGGAAGTTCACCTCGGGCGCCTTCTCTGCGATATAGGCAAGCACGCCGACCTGATAGGCGGCTCGTGCGCCTCCACCGGCCAGGACCAGTCCGTTCATCGCTCCAGAAGACTCAAATCCGTCGCAGAGTTCGTCGTTTCGGGGTTGAATTCGAGGCGGCGCGGTCGAGGACGGCGGCGGGACGCCTGCAATCTTGTGCAGACCCAGGCGCTGTGACAAGGGCCACGACGCTCTCGGCCGCTGGCTTCTCGCGCTCATCGCTGGAAGCCGGTGCCTCGCGGCTGTAGTTTCGGCGCAAGACCATGCGACCGACGGACAGGGGGAACGGAGTGGAACTGTATCTGGTTCGGCACGGCGTGGCGGTGCGTGAAGACCAGGATCCCCAGCGTCCCCTCTCGGAGGCTGGCGCGGAAACGGTGCGCCGGCTGGGAACGTTTCTGGGCAGGGGCCAGGTGATCTCGGTAGGCGAGATCCGCCACAGCGGCAAGCTGCGGGCGCGGCAGACGGCCGAGATCCTCGCCCAGAGCTCCGGTATGGCGGCCCCGCTACGCGCCACACCTGACCTGGCGCCGCAGGCGGATGTGTCGGGCCTGGTAGCAGAGCTTGAGCGAGCGGAGGAGAACTTGATGCTGGTCGGGCACCTGCCGCACCTGAGCCGGCTGGCGTCGGCGCTCATCGGTGCGTCACCGGATCTGGAAGCGTTCGATTTCGAGGCCGGGGCGATCCTGTGTCTGCGCACGGTGCCGGACCGCGCCCGATCGGGCCATGGCCGGGCATGGGTGGTGGCCTGGATGCTGGCTCCCCAGTTGTTCGCACTGTAGAAACGCATCTGCTATGAGTCTCTCGCGTCTCCATCATGCCTTGCAGCGACTCTGGTCGCTCCTCTGGATCGACTACGATCGTCTCGACGAAGAGTTTCGGGCCGACCTGCGCGAGCGTGGCCTGCTGGGGCTCCGGGTCGTGGCCGCTGCGGCGGTCGTGCTCATCGTCTTCGCCGTCGCGGTACTCTGGCCGTTCGGTCCGCCCGACTACCCCCGCGACGCCGGCTTGCTTCAGATCGGGCTGGTGGAGGAGGCCGGCGTGGCGGGATTGGGCGTTCTCGGACTGGCGCTCTCGCGAACGGGCTGGGGCGCTCGGCACGCGCGGGGTTTGACGGCCCTGATCGGGTTGATGCTGGGTGTGCTGCTGATGATCGACATGGTCAACTCCGGCGGCTATGCGTCGAGCGTCTACTCGATCACGGTCATGCTGATTCTGCTGATGGTGGTCGCCGTGCCGTTGCGCCCCCTGTCGGTGTACGGTTTCGGTCTCGCCGTGACGGGGATGTTCGCGGCGTCCGGTCTCTTCGATGCCAGCGTGGGCTGGCCGCCGCCCGTGAGCTGGATCGAGCGGCTCGTGCTGTTGTTCGCCGTGAGCGTTCTGGGTGGTGGGCTCTCGGTGATGCTCACCCGGCTTCACATCGGCGAACACGAGAGCCGGGCGCGGCTCGCCGATTCGTTCGAGGCGCTGCGGCGGACGCAGGCGAACTTGATCGAATCGAAGCGGGCCGCCTCGCAAGGCCGGCTCGCCGCCGCCCTTAGCCACGAGATCAACACGCCGCTTTCTGTTCTGCTCAGCGGCCAGAACCTGATCGAGCGGCGTCTCTCCGAGGTCGAGCAGTGCTGTGCCGACCCCGAGGCGGTGGTGCGGTCCGTCGGCGAGGCCAAAACCACGGCGCAGCGGTCGCGCGAGGCGCTGAGCCGCCTGTCACAACTCGTCCAGCGGTTCGAACGCTTCACCCACGTAAATACGGCCACGCGCGGGCCCGTCGATGTGAACGAGCTGCTGGACGACGCGGTCGCCGTGCTCTCGGGGGGTTGGGGCGGGCGGATCGAGGTCGTCAGGGATTTCGAGAAGGTGCCCCCGGTCGTGGCCTTTCCCACGCGCTTGAGCGAAGTGTTCGGAAACGTCTTGAGCAACGCGGCGGGTGCCATCGAGGACGAGGGCGTGATCCGGATCAGCACACGTTACGCCCGCGGCTTCGTCTGGATTGAGATCTCCGACACCGGCCGCGGCATCGAACCCGAAGCGATGAGCCGCATCTTCGACCCGGCCTTTCGCGTCGATGGTGGCCGGATCCGCACCGGCTGGGGACTCTTCATCTCGCGCCAGATCGTCCACGACCACGACGGTGAGTTCCACATCAGCAGCGAGCCACAGCGCGGCACCGTGGTCGAGATCTGCCTGCCCGCCGGCGCCGGGGAAGCGCCTGAATGATCTCCGTTCGCCGCGGTGGTCTGCGGAGGCTGGCCGCTGGCCTCGTCGAGATCCGGCGTGACGAGCTGGCCAAAGCCCTGGCGATGGCCGGGCTGTTCTTCCTCATCATCACCACGGTGGGGATCATCAAGCCGATCAAGAACGCCTTCGCCCTCGACGGGCTCGCCGACAGTCAGTTCTACAGAGTTTACCTGATCAGTGCCGCCGTCGTTCTGTTCGTCATCCCTTACAACCGATTGGCCGACCGCATACCGTGGCGCTGGTTGATCCCGCTGATCGCCGCTTTCTTCGCCGCAAACCTCGTCGCTTTCCGCTTCCTTTATCGGCCGGGAAGCACCCTGTTCGGCGTGGTCTTCTACGGCTGGTACGATCTCTACGCCGCTGTGATGGTCACGCAGTTCTTCATGGCGACCCAGCTGTTCTTCAACGCCCGGGACGCGAAGCGCTGGTATCCGCTGGCCATCGCCGGCGGCTCGCTGGGCGGCGTGTTCGGTTCGGCGATTACCGGGTTCTTCGCCGAAACCGTCGGTGGGCCCAACCTGCTGCTCGTGGCCGCCGTCGCCGTCGCGATCTTCGCCGTCGCCATCCCCTTTGTTCTGGCGAAACAGGGCCGGCGCGACTCGGTATCGACTCGAGCCCGAAAGGAGAAGCTGACCGCGGGCGAGTTCGGGTCGATCGTGCGAAACCGGCACGTCTTGCTGATCGCCCTCGCTGTCCTGCTGACCGTGCTGGTGAAGCAGCTGGTCGACTACCAGTTCAACGAGATCACCAAGGAAGTCTTCATCGACCGCGACGCCATCGGCGCGTTCCAGGGCAAGTTTTTCGCTGTCACCCAGTGGCTCCCACTTATCGTACTCGTGGCGCTGCGGCCATTGTTGCGCCGCTTTGGCGTGGGGCTGGTCGTGCTGATGCTGCCCGCTGCGCTGCTGCTGGCCAATCTGGCGCTGGCGATCTCCTGGAGCCTGGTCGCGGCGATCGCGGCCAAGGCGAGCGACTCCGCTTTTCGCTATACCGCGGAACGAGCCGGGCGCGAGATCCTCTATGTGCCGTTGCCCGAAACGATCAAGCTGAAGGCGAAGGCGTACATCGACATGGCGGTGGAGAAGGGGTTCGGCAAGGTCTTGTCGGCCGGCCTCATTTTCGTCGTCATCCTGGTCGTGGACTACCGGAAGGTCGGGTACGTGGGCGTGGCGCTAGGCGTCGTTTGGCTGGGTGTGTCGGTCGCCGTCGGGGCCGAGTACGTACGCAGTCTGACGCGATCGGTTCGCGATCGCTTCGCCAGCTTCGAAGGTGTGTTCGCGCTGATGTCGGACGCCAGCACCCTTCCGGCTGTCGAGGGTGCGATCAAGAGCGGTGACGATCGGAGCATCGCGTTCGCGCTCGATCTGGTCGACCAGGCGGAGCCGGCCAGCGTTCGGACGCTCACCGGCTCGTTGCAGGACCTGCTCGATCACCCCACGCCCACGATCCGGGAGCGCGCTCTGACCGCTCTCAGCGCCTTTCCGGACGAGATCGACACGAACCGGGTGCGGCGGGCGTTGGAAGACCCGGCGGAGTCGGTCCGCCGTGCGGCGGTGGCGGCGCTCTGTCGGGCCGGGGACGCGCCGACGGTCATCGAAGAATTGCTCCGTTCTCCCCGGGCCGAGGTGCGCCTGGCCGCGCTCGCCTGTCTGGCGGACGGAGCGGTGGAAGCGCAGCGGGTCACGGTCGAGGCGGAGCTGTTGGAGTCGCGGCTGCGAGCCGCCCGTGCGGGTGAGGTCGAAGCGAAGATCGAGATGGCGCTGATCTCGGTCGCCCTGGGAGATGATTCGCGTGTCCCCGAGGTGCTGGGGCCGCTGCTGCGCGATTCCGATCCACGGGTCGCCTCCACGGCGTTGCGTACCGCCGGTCGCCTGGGCCGCCGCGAGTTTCTGCCCCGGATCATCGCCTCATTGAAGCCTGCCGCGACGAGGGAGGCGGCCCGCAAGGCGCTCGTCATGCAGGGAGAGCGGGTGGAAGGCACCCTTTCCGACTACCTGCAGGATGAGTCCGTGGATCACGCGACACGTCGTCAGATTCCGGCGGTGATGGCCCGCATTCCCGCCCAGTCGACGGCGGACGACCTGCTCCGCTTTCTCGGATCGGTGCCCCGCGATTTGCTCTTGCGCCAGCGGCTGTTGAAAGCGTTGAACAACCTGCGGACCATGCATCCGGAGCTGAAGTTCGATCCCGACCCGATCGGGAAGGCCTTGGACGCCGAGATCGAGGCGTCGGCGCGATACACTCGCGCCAGTCTCGGCTTAGCGGCCGACTCGGAAGTGGGTCCGGTGGGCCGCCTGCTCGAAGCTTCGCTCTCCGAGGCCGAGCGCGGCGTGCGTGAGCGTGCGTTTCGGTTGCTGGGGTTGCTCCACCCGCCTCGCGAGATCTACCACACCTTCTTGATACTGGAGAGCGGCGGTGTCACGGCCCGCGCCACCGCGCTCGAGTGGTTGGAACAAACCGTGGGCCGTTCGCTGTTCGCTCGAATGGCGCCGGTGCTTCAAGGGGCTGGCGAAAGCCGACCTCCGTTCGGCCGGCGACCCGAGCCGCGGGAGCTGCTGGTTTCGTTGATCGGGGACGAGAACGCCTGGGTGGCCAGCCTCGCCGTTTGGTCGGTCTTCGAGCGGCGGGCGCCGTGGTCGCGGGAGGAGCTTCAGCGGGCCCAGGCAACGGCGAGCGCGCAGGCGAGCTACATGGCGGAGCGGGCACTGGCTCGTTTGGGTGCGGCCGAAGGTGTATCGGGTTTGGAGACTGAAGAGATGAATCTGATCGAAAAGGTTTTCCTGTTGCAGCAGGTCGATCTACTCCACGAGGCGCGCAGCGAAGAGCTGGCGACGCTGGCATCGATCGCCGAGGAGATCGAGGTCGATCCGGGTACGCTGCTCTTGAGTCAGGACGAACCGACCGACGCGCTGTATGTCGTGATCAGCGGTGCCGTCGAGCTGCGTCGAGCCGGTGAACAGGTGATGACGGCGAAGGATGGCACTCCGTTCGGCACCTGGGCGCTGATCGACGAGTCTCCCAGTCTCGTGAGTGCGACGGCGCTGGAGACGTCTCGGCTATTGCGCATCACGCGCGAAGACTTCTACGATCTACTCGCCGAGCACAACGAGCTGGTGAGGGGGTTGCTGAAAGGTCTGGCGAGGCGAGTGAGGAAGCTGGTGGCTTAGGGTAGAGGGCCGGAGAGTCCAATGGTGAAAGAGTCGGAAGCGACGATCCTGATCGTCGATGACGAAGAGATGGTGACCACATCGCTGCAGAGCTTCCTGCAGCTCGAGACCGATTACCAGGTACAAACCTTTACATCACCGACGGAGGCGCTGGCGTGGGTGAACGGGGCCAACCTCGATGTCGTGATCGCGGATTTCCTGATGCCCGACATGGACGGCATCACTTTCCTCAAGGAAGTGCGGGCGCGGCAGCCGGAGGCGACCCGGATTCTGCTCACCGGCTATGCCGACAAGGAAAACGCGATTCGCGCCATCAACGAGGCGGGGCTCTACTATTATCTGGAGAAGCCGTGGGACAACGACACCCTTCACGTGGTCATCCGCAACGGAGTCGAGCGTGCCGCCCTTTTTCGGCAACTCGACGCCAAGGTCAGCGAGCTCGAGTCGGCCCACGATGACCTGGCCGGCATCCGCCAACGGCTGCTCAAAGCGTTGATATGAGATCGAGATGAGTCAGGACGAACGTACCTCCCTGCCGCTCTTGCTCGCCGGCCTGGCCCACGAGCTGAACGCACCGCTCGGCGCCATACGAAGCAACCGCGACGTCCTGCAGCGGGCGGTCCAGCGGCTGACCGACATCCTGGCCGACGAGACGGTGGACGAGGAGGAGATCGAGCACATTCGGGGCCTGGTAAAGACGATCGGCGAGGTCATCGAGATCGATCAGATCGCCGTGGCCGCGATCATCGATCTGGTCGCTGGCGTGCGCGCCTGCTGGCAGCCGGACCCCAGCGTCTTGCGCTGCGTCGATCTTCACGAAGGGCTCGACAACACGCTGCTCCTGCTCCGTCACGAACTGAAGCATCGGATCGAGGTCGTAAAGCAGTACGGCGAGCTTCCCCCGGTCGAGTGCTACCCGAGTCAGGTCAACCAGGTATTCATGAACCTGCTGCTCAACGCCAGTCAGGCGATCAGTGGCTCGGGCACGGTCACCATCCGAACCGAGCGGCGCGGTGAGGAGGTAGCAGTCGAGATCGCCGACAGCGGCATGGGAATCCCGCCCGAACTCCTGGACCGCATCTTCGAATCCGGCTTTACGACCAAGGGCACCAAGTCGGGCATGGGCCTCGGCCTGAGACTCTGCCGCGAGATCGTCGAACGTCAGGGCGGGAGGATCGAAGTCGAGAGCCAGGTGGGCGAAGGCTCGACGTTCCGGGTCTTGCTGCCCCTCAAGTTCAAAGCGGCGCCCGGCAAGAAACCCTGACGATGAAGATCAAGCGACTCAGCTTCGAGCCGGTCACGATCCTGTACAACCAGATCGACGATCAGGTGCTCCGGCAGGGCCGGCGGACGGTCTGGGGCGACTTCACCCCGACCCGGGCCGGGCTGGAACAAGTCGAGCAAGACCAGGCGCCCTACACCTACGCCGTATTCATCCAATCGAAGGACGGGAAGGTCATCGACAGCCTGGCCGGGCGCGTGGGTCGTATGGGGGGTGAGCCCGTCGACCGCTTCGGCCAACTCGAGGTCCGCGCGGCGGTGGACGCGTTCTTGCTTGGAGCGGGCACGTTACGAGCCGACCGGACCGTGGGAGTGCCGTTCGAGGAAGAGTTGCTGGAGCGTCGCAAGAAAGAGAAGGGTGATGTGGCGCCGCTGAACGTCTTCTTCTCGGACTCGGGGAACTTTCCCGCGGATGCGGCGGTGTTTCGCGAGCCCGACGTCCCGGTCGCGCTGTTCGTAACGGAGCGCGGCGCCGAGCGCATGGATGATCTGAAGCGGCTGACACCGGATGTGACGGTGGTGGCCAGCGCCTCACCGCTTCGCGCCACCTGGACCGAGCTGTGGCGGCGCGGCGTCGTGACCATCGGGTTCGAGGGTGGTCCGACGCTGCTCGGCCTGGCGTTCCGGGAACGGCTGGTCCACGAGCTGCTCATCACCCACTCGCCGCACGTGCTGGGTGGCAGTGGGCCCGGCCTGACCGGCACGGGAGACCCGATCGAGGGGACGCGAACCGAGCCGCTGTTCCTGGCCCTGCACAAGCCGTCCGGCCTGCTGTTCGAGCGCAGCCGCGTGCTTTACGAGTGACTCGGTCGTGGCGGCCTGGCGGCACGCTGTGTCGCCGGCGGACGCCTAGGCCAGCGTCGAACGGCTGGCCCGCATAAACGAGCCCACATGTTCTCCCGACATGGGCTGCGTTGCCAGGCTCACCAGCACCAGCGCCGCGCAGTTGACCGCCAGCCCCACGATGCCTTCGTGAAGACCGAACGGCCGGTACTCTGGGAAGAGAGTGAGCGCCAGCGTGACCAGAGAGCCGAGCACGAGCCCGGTCACGGCGCCCGCCGGCGTCGCGCGCTTCCAGAAGAAGGCGGCGGCGGTGATGGGCGCGAGCTGAACGATCGCGCCGTAGGCGGCCAGCAGCAGCGCCACCAGCGACATCTCGGTGTTGACCGCGATGTAGTAGGCGAGAATGCCGACGATCACGGCGACGATGCGGATGAGACGGCGGCGGCTGTGGTCGCTCAGCTTCGGCTCGAACACCTTGCGGTGCATGTCCTGAACGTACACGGACGCGGCGGCGTGAAGCATGGCGTCGCCCGTCGACATGCTGGCGGCGAGCGCACCGGCGCAGAACAGCCCGACCACGACCGGTGCCACGTCGGTGCTCAGAATCATGTGGGGGAGGATGAAATCGGCCGCGGGCGGTTTCGACGCGAACAGCACCCCGGCGAAGGCGATGAAGTAGAGCGGCAACAGGAAGAGCAGGAAGGTCGGGTAGAGTACCGTCGTCAGTTTGAGCGTGTCATCGTCCTTGGCCGCGAAGCCCTTCATGAACAGATGCGGCCACATGGTGAACCCGATGGCGCTGACCAGGATCGCCGACGAATAGGCGCCCCAGCTCCACGGGCCGCCGTCGGGCCCGAGGCCCGGGACCGCCAGCAGCTCGGGCCGCAGGTCGGCGATACGCTCGAACATCGGACCGATGCCGCCGTACAGGTGGCGGGGCAACCAGAGGCCCAGCGTCCACGCCACGACCAGCATGAACATCCCCTGGAAGGTGTTGGTCCACCCCACACCTAGCACCCCGCTCTTCAGCACGTAGAGCATCACCACGGCGTAGGCCGCCAACGCTCCCACCCAGATCGGCACGTGGCCGTCGGTCACCGCGTTGAAGACGATGCCCGCGCCCTTCATCTGCAGCGCGATATAGGGGACGAAGGCGACGATGGAGACGATGGCGATCAGCACCGACAGCGGCGTGCTGGCGAAGCGGTGCGACAGCAGTTCGGCCTGCGTCACATGCCCGTAGGCGCGGCCCACGCGCGCCACCCGCGGGCCGAGAACGTACCAGGGCGCGAAACCGATCACGCCGTACGAGAAGACATAGAACGCGGCGGCCCCACGGCTGTAAGCCCAGCCCGGAGTGCCCAGAAAGGCGAAGGCGCTGAAGATCATGGCGCCCATGATGAAGTACATGACCAGCAGTCCGAACCCGCGGTCGCCCGCCACGTAGCCGGTGACCGTATCGCTCGCCTTGCGGCCCGACACCCAGCCGATCAACAGGGAGAGCGCCAGGTATCCCGCGGTCACCAGCGTGACGACGACCCAGCGTTCCATCAGTCGCCTCCCACGTCGGCGGAGGCGGACGGCGGCTGGGAGCGCCGTTCGCGCCTGCGCTTCTTCTCCCAAAGGAACAGGCCGCCGAGCACCACGACCGCCCCGTTGATCCAGATGAGCTGCCAGAAAAGCGAGAAAGGCATGCCTAGAGCGAAGGGGTGAACCCGATTGAAGGGCACATAGCCGGGATAGGTCACGGCCACGAGCATCGCCAGGAAATAGATGATGGCCAGCGCGGGAATTACGCGTTGTTTCATGGTGTCAATCTCCTGCATGCTGCGGGGCCAGGACCTCTGGCAGTATGTTGAGGCTGATGGACCCGAAGGCGCGAGCCAAGGAGCTGCTCCAGCAGGCCTACGAACGTCAGATGGCGGGAGATCTCGCCCGCGCCGTCGAGCTGTACACGGCGTCGATCGAGGCCCATCCCACCGCCGAGGCCTACACCTTTCTCGGCTGGACTTACAGTCTCATGGGTCGTCTGGATGACGCGATGGCCGAGTGCAAGAAGGCGATCGCCACCGACCCGAGCTTCGGCAACCCGTACAACGACATCGGTGCCTACTTGCTGCAGCTGGGCCGCCCCGCTGAGGCGATCCCCTGGCTGGAGCGGGCGCTACAGGCGCCGCGGTACGAGTCCTACCACTTCGCCCACATGAACCTGGGCCGCGCCTATCAGGCGTTGGGGCGCTGGGACGACGCGCGGCGCGCGCTGGAAAAAGCTCTCGAGTTGGTGCCCGGCTATCCTCCGGCGCGTCAGGCGCTCATTCAGCTTCGGGCGCGCTACAACTAGCTCGTCGCGAATCTCGTTGCCGCGCCGCTAGCGTCCCTTGAACTCCGGCTTGCGCTTCTCGAGAAAGGCGGAGACGCCCTCGTTCATGTCCTCGGTCGAGAACAGCAGGCCGAACCAGGCCTTCTCGAACCGCAGCCCCGAGTCCAGCGGCATCTGCCAGGCGGCGCGGATGCTCTCCTTGGCCGCCTGCAGCGAGGC
>CAYGAJ010000026.1:0-19397 GCA_964347815.1 uncultured Gemmatimonadota bacterium
TGTAGTCGTAGCGGGCCGCCGCCTTCCGGTTGCCATGACCCTCGCCCGGGTAGAGGACCAGGCGCACCGGCACGTCGCCCTTGACCTTGAGCGCCCGGTACAGCTCCATTGACTGGCCCGGATTCACCCGCGGATCTTCCTTTCCGTGGAGTATCAGCAACGGAGTGTCGGCTTGCCTCACGTAGAGGATCGGGCTCCGCTCCAGGAACAGCTCCAGGTTCTCGTACGGGTTGGTCAGCCAGTGAACCAGCTCCAACTCGTTCGGGATGTCGCTCGTCCCCGTCTTTGAAAGCTGATCCGACACGCCTACAAACATCACACCCGCGGCGAATCGCTCGCTGTGCTTCGTCGCGCCCCAAGCGGTGAAGTATCCGCCGTATGATCCGCCCGTGATCCCCACCCGGTCACTGTCGGCGATCCCACGCTCGACCAAGGCATCGATCCCCGAAAGCACATCGTCGAACTCGGCCCCAACGCCGTCGCCCTGGTCGGCCTTGGAAAAAGCGACGCCCCGGCCCGTGCTTCCGCGATAGTTCGGGTAGAAAACGGCGTAGCCGCGCCCGGCAGCCATCTGCCCGGGGTAGGAGTAGCGGGTGAGCCAGCCGTTTTTGAAGTGCGACTCCGGACCGCCGTGGGCGACCACGATCGTGGGGACCCGCTCACCCGCGGCCCGTCGCAGGGGGTGGATGAGCAGGCCCTCGATCTCCAGCCCGTCGGCGGCCGTCCAGCGCACGACCTCCTGTTCGCCCAGCTCCACGTCCGCAAGCCAGGGGTTGACGTCGGTGAGCCGGACGGGATCGGCCCGGCGATCGACGCGCAGCGCGAACACCTCCGGCGGCATCATCGGCGACTCCGCGATCAGCGCCAGCCGCCGTCCGCGCTGGTCGAGACCGAGCCCGCCCAACACCGGTTCGGTTCCCTCGAACAGCGTCTCGCCGCCGCGTCCGTCCAGGCGGACCCGGCCGACCCGGCTTCCGACACCGACGCTGGCCAGGTAGACGATCCGGCCATCCTGAGCGAACGCGAACGCCTCCACATGACCTTCAAGCTCGGGCAGCAGGTCGCGGAGTGGGCCGCCAGCGGCGGCGTCAACGACCATCAACCTTCCCTCGCTTGGATCATGGATGTCGGCCGCGGAGATCGCGGCGATGGTCTTGCCATCCGGCGACCAGTCGAATGCCCCGAGCTTGCCGGGATTCTCGATGCGAGCGACCAGAGCGCCCGTCGTCGCGTCGATCACATGCAGGCGCCGAAACATGTAGCGGTCATCGATGAGGGGCGTCGGTGAAATGTCGCTGAGCAGGCGGCCTGCGTCGGGGCTCCAGGCGACGCCCCACGGGTGGCCTGGGAGCGCGTCCAATGTTCGCAGCTCGCCGGGCGATCCATCCGGGCCCCGCGGCAACTCGAGCACGAAGAGCCGCCGTGGCCGCCAGTCCTCCTCGTAGATCTCCTGGTTGAACCCTTTGGCCTCGAGCGATTCCAGCTCCGCCGCGGCCGGCTCTTCGGCCACGAAGGCAACTGCCCGTCCATCCGGCCGCCAGTCGAACGCTTCGATGTCGCTCTCGTACTGGAAGACCCGCACCGACTCACCCGCATCGACCGGGATCACGTAGAGTGACCGATGCGCATCCCCCTCTCGCCGCGCCAGGTAGCTCACGAACGCCCCGCCCGGCGTCCAGGCCAGCTGACTCACGTTCACGGCCCCGGTCACGAAGGGGCGGCCGACCGATCCGTCGAAGCTGACCATGTGCAGCTCGCTCCAGGCGGACCCGTTCTCTCCCCGGCCGGGCTCCCGCGGCACGCTCACCGTATAGGCGATGGCCGAGCCGTCCGGGCTGATGGCCACCTCGCCGACCGCCTGGATGCGGGCCACATCTTTCGGGGTGAGCACCCGCGTCTGCGTGGCCGCTGACACCTGGGGTGTGAGCGCGGCACCCACGTTCGCCCCAGGGGCCAAACCAATCGACAGGCAAAGCGCGAGGGCCAGCAAGAGGAAATCGTGGCGTATCATGGGAACCTCCGACCGGTTTCCGTAAAGCGCGAAAATTGTTACTATTACCTGGTCCTTGCCCAGCGGGTCCACTCCCAGGACCCGTGCCGATCGTGCCGCACAGCCGCCAGGCCCTGTCCCAAACCCCCGCAGCCTGGAGCGCGCCGTAGGGCGCCGATCTGATGACATCAGTGTAGAGTACGGCCTCGGCTTACAACCTGAAAAAGCATGATAAACGGGCCAAGCGATCAAACCAAGTCGAAGGTCCTAGCGTCTCCGTTTCGACCTGCCCCACCGCATCGCAGCGTTCGAGAACGCTTTCGCGGCGCTTGGGTTCGCTTCCGATCCCGGCTTCGGCGTGCCCGCCGGCGCCTCGGCACCCCGGCCATGCGCGGCTTCCGCGAGGCGCGTTACCGACGGCTTTTCGATGGGGTCCCGATGGCACTGTACATCAGCGCGCCGGACGGGACGATCCTCGACGTCAATCCGGCGCTCGTGCAGCTGCTTCGCTACCCCAACAAGGAAAGCCTGCTGGATCTGAACGCCTACGAGCTGTTCGCCGATCGAAGCGCCCGCGTTCGCTGGGTGGCACAGATCGAACAGGAAGACCAGGTCCGCAACTACGAGGTCCAGCTTCGGCGCTACGATGGTGAGCTGATTTGGGTGCTTGACTACGTCCAGGCGGTGCGGGATGCGCGTGGACGTGTGCGGTTCTATGAGGGCGCGCTCCAAGACATTACCGAACGCAAGCAGGCCGCCGAGGAGCTTCAGAGTATCAACGAGAAGCTCCGGGCTGTGATCGAGGCGTCACCGCTGGCCATCTTGTCCCTCGACCTCGAAGGGAACGTAACCGGCTGGAACGCGGCGGCCGAGCGCGTCTTCGGCTGGAGCGCGGCAGAGGTGATCGGCCGGCCCCTCCTGGTCGTCCCCGAAGGCGAGCGGGCCCGGTTCGATGAGCTCCGTCAGCAACTGATGCGTGGCGAGCGGCTCAACGAAGTCGAAGTCAAGCGGCTGAAGCGCGACGGCAGCCTGATCGACACCAGCGTCTCGGCAGCCCCCCTGCGCGACTCCGCGGGGGCGATCGTAGGAATGCTCGCCATCATCGCCGATATCACCGAGCGCAAGGCCGCGGACGAGACACGCCGCCGTCTGGCCGAGATTCTGGAGGCGACGCCGGACTTCGTCGGCATGGCCACCGTTGACGGAGCCGGCTTTTACCTGAACCTTGCCGCCCGCAAGATGCTGGGGCTCGGCCCCGAGGTACGACCGTCCACGGTCCCGATCTGGGACTACTTTCCCGAGCCTGACCGCTCCCGCGTTTTTGAAGAAGGCGTACCCATCGCGATCCAAAACGGGACCTGGAACGGAGAGGTGATGCTTCTCGGACCCGCGGGGAAGTTGTACCCCACGTCCCTGGTCATCATCACGCACAAGACACCGCAAGGCCGTGCCGACCACCTCTCGATGGTCGCCCGCGACCTCACCGAACAAAAGGAGCTGGAGAGGCGCGTCCAAAAGGCTCAAACGATGGACGCCATCGGCCGCCTAGCCGGTGGCATCGCTCACGACTTCAACAACCTGCTGACCTCGATCATCGGACATTGCGAACTGCTGCTGTCCGAGCTGAAGCAGGAGCAGAACCGCGAAGACGTGCGTCAGATCAAGAAGGCCGGAGAGCGCGCCGCCGCGCTCACCAGTCGATTGCTCGCCTTCAGCCGCAAACGCGTTCAGCAACCTAAGAACATCGATCTCAATCAGGCGATCGGCGCTTTGCGCGAGCGTGTCGCCGAGATGGCGGGGGACAAGATCGAGATCGCGGTCTGCCTGGAGCGGGACCTGCGCCCAATCAACACCGATCCGTTCCAGCTGAAGGAGATCGTCATCAGCCTGACGGAGAACGCTTGTGAGGCCATGGCTGAGGGTGGGCGGCTGACGATCGAGACGAGCAGCGCGGAGCTGACCCACGAGCAGGCCCAGAGGATCGGGATCCTCGGACCG
Organism: uncultured Gemmatimonadota bacterium; assembly: GCA_964347815.1. Lineage (GTDB taxonomy): Bacteria > Gemmatimonadota > Gemmatimonadetes > Palauibacterales > KS3-K002 > CAYGAJ01. The sequence continues at coordinate 3,989 of CAYGAJ010000026.1, forward strand.
GGCAGCTATTCGGTCCTCTCGATCAGCGACACTGGCCGCGGAATGGATGAGAAGACCAAGGCGCTCATCTTCGAACCCTTCTTCTCGACCAAGAAGGAAGTCAAAGGAACCGGGCTGGGTCTGCCGACGGTCTACGGTATCGTCAAGGAAAGCAGCGGCGAGATCTCGGTGGAAAGCGGGCTGGGGCGGGGCACGACGGTGAAAGTCTACTTTCCGGCGATCGGAAAGGAGGCCGAGTTGCAGCCCAGCCCACCGGCCGAGCGGGGACAGCCGGACGAAGGCGCCACGATCCTGGTGGTCGAGGATGAACCGGCGGTGCTCGCGCTGGCCGCCCGGGTCTTACGCTCCGACGGCTTCACCGTGCTCGAAGCCAGCGACGGGCACGAAGCGCTCCAGGTCCAGGAGACGTATGGGCAGCCGGTCGACCTGCTGATTACCGACGTCGTGATGCCGCGGTTGGGTGGACCGGACCTCGCTGCGAGGCTCAGACCGGCGTGCCCTGAGCTGCACGTGATCTACATGTCGGGTTATACGGACAACAAAGCGGTCCGCGACATCATCGCGGACCCGCGCAACCCGTTCCTTCAGAAGCCGTTCACGCCAACCGAGTTGACTCAGGCCGCGCGCCGAACCCTAGGCAAACTCGCGAAAACCTGACCGCCTCTCCCCATCAGTCCCCCACCGCCTCAGCCGGCTTGAGGGTGATCGGCTCGGGCCCCAACACGTCCAGGCGGAAGGCCCGGGCGGCTTCGACGGCGAGCATCAGGCCCAGTATGAACAGCGCCGTCGAGATCAGGCCGATGAGCGAGAGACCGTGGCGCGTGATCAGCAGCGCCAAGGCGCTCATCGTCATCACCAGCATGAAAGCCATGGGGACGCCGGCAAAGGCCCAGGTCCGTCCGGTTCGCTTCAGCCAGACCGTCACCGCCAACAGCGCCAGCGCCGCGAGCAGCTGGTTGGTGGCCCCGAAGACCGGCCAGACCGCGCGCCAGGCCGGCAGCACCTGGCCCGTGACCGGGTCGGTGTAGGTCATGAAGACCAGGGCTCCCGGCAGGAGCAGCGTGAGGATCGTCGCCCACACCCGGCTGCGCGCGTCGTTCTTATCCCAACCGAATGCCTCCTGAACAACGTAGCGCCCCAAGCGGGTGCAGGTATCGAGCGTGGTCAACAGGAAGGTGGACAACGCCAGCAGCCCGAAGTGCGCGCCGAAGCGGGGGTCGATCCCGAAACCGCTCAGGAATTGCCCGATCCCCGCCGCGTAGACCGAGATCGGGTCGGAGCGCAGCGCCTCGCTGCCGAACGACAGGATCATCACGGTCGACAGGGCGATCACGGCAACCACACCCTCGATCAGCATCGCGCCGTAACCCACACGTCGCGTATCGGTCTCGCAGCGAACCTGCTTCGCCGTCGTCCCGCTGGCCACGATCGAGTGGAAGCCGGAACACGCTCCGCACGCCACGGTGATGAATAGGATCGGGAAGAGCGGGCCGAGGTGCGGCACGCCCAGCGCCGTGACCGCGCCAGGGCTCACCAGCGCCGGCCAGTTTCCGCTAACCTCCGCCGAGCCGGTGATCGCGCCAAGAAGTAGACCGGCGCCGGCGCCCACCACCGACAGGTAGAGCAGCCAGCTCGAGAGATAGTCGCGGGGCTGAAGCAGGATCCAGACCGGCGTGATCGCCGCCACCAGGCAGTAGGCGATCAGCACCACGTTCCAACTGTTCTTCTCGGCGCCTCCCAGGTCCGGCAGCAACCCACCTTCCACAACCAGAGCGTCGCCCACCCACACGGCCAGCAGCAGCAATGGGAGAAAGATCAGCGTGCCGGTCTTGATCCCCATTCCGGCCCGGTAGGTGGCGTAGCCCATCGCCAGCGCCAGGCCGACGAACAGGATCGCCGAGATCGCCACACCGCTCCCGTTCATCTCGACGTTGACGAAGGTCGCCGCCGTGAGATCCATGAACACGACGATCACGTAGATCAGCGCCAGCCAGATGAAAGCGAGAAACAGCTTGTAGGCGGTGGGCGTGATGTACTGGCGGGCCAGCTCGGCCACCGATCGCGCCTTGTGCCGGACCGAGGCGATCGTCGAACCGAAGTCGTGCACGCCGCCCACGAAGATAGAGCCGAGCACGATCCAGAGCAGCGCCGGCATCCAGCCGAAGAACAGGCCGGCCAAGATCGGCCCCACGATCGGACCCGCGCCCGCGATCGAGGAGAAGTGATGTCCCAGCAGCACCTGCGTCTTGGTGGGCACGTGGTCTACACCGTCGTACTGAGCCTCCGACGGCACCATGTGGCGATCGCTCAGCCCGAACACACGGCTCATCCAAATGCCGTAGGTCCGGTAGGCGATCACAAAGAGCAGGATACTCGCCAGGAGAATCACAGCTAGCATAGCGCTCCTCCGTTTGTCGGCGATCAAGCCCCGTCCAAACTTGCGCACGCTCATCTGGAGCGACAAGGGTCGAGAGTTCATCGCCGATCGACCCCCGGCCGCGGGCAGCAGTGTAACCGGCCCGGGGCAGCAGTGTAAGAAGACTCACCGGCCCCTCTTGTCAGCCGGGGTGCAACCTCCGCCGACCGACCCGCCGACCCCAGCTCGAGTCGCCAGCCCGGCCCCCCAGACCCCAACAGGTAGCATCTGGCCCAAGTTCCCCAGGCGCAGCGAGTTGAACCGGCGAACCTGCAGGCGCGATCCGCGCCTTTCCTTGACACCGGGTGAGTGTTGCGGGTATCATCGCTGGTCCCTCCTGTCCGCTCATCCCGCTGCAACGTCATCCAGGCTACAGAGTTCCCCCGTCTCGATTCTTAAAGGACACAGACCAGTCGTCTCAGGCAGGCGTCCCCTCTAACTAGGACGGGATAGGATTATGACCGACGCTATCACAGCGACCCTACCGGACCAGTGGCGGCTTCTGTTCGAGTTGCTGTTGATCCCGCTCTCGTGGATACCGGCGGTTCAGGACACGCTGCTCAACTGGGCATGGGATTCGAACGGCTTCTGGATGGCGGGGCTGCGGCGGGCCTTTCTGCTCTTGCCCGCCCTGCTCGTCGTCGTGGTCTTCTGGAGCACGATGCTGGCCTTCTACACGGTGCCTTTCCGATCCGGGCGCGGCGATTTCTTGATCAGCCTGGTCGGCGTGTGGTGGGAGGCGGGCCGGAGCATCTGGCTGTTCTGGGTCGGCATCGTCCGCTTCTTCTGGGTGATGATCGGCTGGGCCTGGGGTCTGCTCCGCCTCAGCGTCGAGCTTTTCTTCAAGGCTCTGCGCCGGGCGTTCGTCACACCGTTCGCGATGATGGACTGGATGGGGCGAAAGTACTTCAAGCCCGGTGTTCCCTGGCTGGCCTTCGTAATGACGATCGCCTGGTCGGCGCTGGAGGCGTTGATCTTCACCTTCGCCCTGCTGCCCACGGTCACAGAGATCTTCTACGACATCTCGGGCTTCGAAGGCGGAGTCTTCTTGCCGCCGATCCTGTTCATCTTCCTGTTCGGGCTGATCGCCGGGAGCTTCGCCGCGCTGCAGGGGCTGGCGGAAGCCGTCGCCAGCCGCAACCCGAAGCAGATCGTCGGGATGCTCGTGGTCGAGTTCACGGTGATGTTCTTCGAGGTCTTCTTCCTCTATCGCGAGCTGGTCGACGCGATCACTCCGTGGTTGGCGGCGCAGACCGGCGGCCAGCTGGTGCTGGGGCTGTGGACGGTCATCGGCCTGGCGGCGTTCGGCTGGGTCGGCATCCGGGCCATGACCTGGTTCCTCTTCGGCCGTTACGGTACGCCCGCGTTGCTGGCCGTGCTCTCGCGGGAGACGCTGAGCGTTCAGATGGGGCCGGGCGAGGCGGTGCCCGCCATGCCGGAGGCGGATTGGTGGCGTGGCCCGATCGACGCCCTCAAGCGCGAGAGCGAGTGGTTTAAGAGCCGGGCGCGGGAACTGCTCGAGCTCCTATCTCTGCCGGTGCTCCAGCTGCTCGCCGCGGCCGTGAACTGCGCGACCGTGGTCATCGCGGGCCGGCCGGCCTTCCGGCTGCCGTTCACCGAGCTGGATCAGGTGATGGCTCGGGACACGTTGCTGCAGGCGCTGCTGACCAGCCGAAGCGGCCGGGTCAGGCCGCGGGCCGAGCCGGCGCGCGCCGATTGATCGCGGCGGCACCTGGACTTACTGGCTTCATCATCGCGGGGAGAATGGCTCATGAGTGTTAGAGACGAGCGGTCCAGAATCGGCCGCCTCGGCCAGATGGCGCTGTTACTCGTGCTGCTCGCCGGCGTGGCTTGCGTGCCTCCGGAAAGCGACCGCGCGCCGCGCCAGACGCTGGTCATCGGCGTCGACGTCAGCGGTTCCTTCCAGAACACAGGCAACTTCGACGACGCCCTGCACTTCACCGCCCACTACATCTACGGACGTCTGAACGGGCTCGGCGACCTCGAGCAGCCAGCCGTGCTGTTCGTCGGCTCGATCGGTGGTGAGCAGCCGGGCCAGCCCAAGTCGTTCCATCCCGTCCACGACTTCCAGGGGAAGACGGTCGCACAGATCGAGGCCGATCTGCGTGATTGGTTTCGGCCCGACGATCGCTTTACCGATTTCAACCCGTTCTTCGAGCGGGTGGCCACCCTGGTCAAGCGCCAAAACCTCATCCTGAAGCCGGTCACCGTCGTCGTGATCAGCGACGGTGTACCCGACGTCACGGCCCGGGCGGCGTCGCGCGACGAAGATGCTCGCTACCGAAGCATCAACCTCGAACCGCTCGAACTGCTGTCCCGGAACGTGACCGTCCGCTTGCTTTACGCCAACCCGGGCGTGATCGAGCGCTGGGAGCGCGATATCCCACGCCGGCGCGTTCGGATGTGGACCGTCGATGGCGAGGTGATGAAGGGCTGGCGCGCCCAGATCTCTCCAGGTCTCGCCCTGGAACAGCAGGCGGATCTCTGGAAGTGGGTATCCGACATCGTCGACTTCAGGGTACGGCGTCGCTTGCTGTAGCGCCGCGTCAGCCCGGTATGTCGGACGTTTCAGGGGCCGGCTGCACCACTCGCGTCGCAGCCGGCCTTGGGCTTCTGAGCCCCAGTGCCAGCGCGAACGCCACGCTCACACCCACCGCCGCCGTGACGAACGGCGTGCCGGGGCTGAACAAATCGAAAACGGCGGCGCCCCAGAGCGGACCCAGGACGCGTGCGACGCCACCGAAGAACTGATTGATTCCCAGCGTGCTTCCCTGGACCTCGGGCGCCGTCGAGCGTGAGATCAGGGCCGCCAGCGGTGGAAACAGCGTACCCGTTCCCGTCGCGATGAAGGCGATGGCGATCCCGAGTAGCGGATACGTTTCCGCCAAAGCGCCCACCACCAGTCCCACGGCGAGGACCGTGGCGCCCAGCCGCGACACGCTGGGTTCTCCCAGACGCTGAACCAGCGGTCCCACCGCCACGCCGCGAACGAGCACCGACACCCCGCCTACGGCGAGGAAGACGTAGCCAACCGTCGTCTCGTCAATCCCGAAACGCACCTCGAGAAACAGCGGAAAGATCGCCGTGATCGAGGCGAAGGCGCCGATCCCCATGAAATAGATCGCGATCATCCGCAACAGCGGCTCGCGGAAGGCCGCGCGCAGCACCTCGCGCAGCGGCGGTACGTTCAGGCTGGTCTGCGGCGACCGGCGCAGTTCGGCGGGCTCGGGCAGAAACCTGAGCGCGAAGCCCAGGTTCAGCAGACACAGCGCCGCCGCCACGAGCCCCGGTGCCATGTGGCCGCCGATCCGGAACGCCCACGACCCGATGGCCGGGCCGATCATGAACGCGGCACCCGAGGCGGCGGAGAGCCAACCCAGCACCTGCGCCCGGCGCTCCGGCGCCGTCGTGTCGGCCACGTACGCCTGGGCGACGGCGATCGTGCCGCCCGATGCACCCTGCACCAGACGCGAGATGAACAGAACCGTGACGGTCGTGGCCAGCCCGAACAAGACGTAGGAGACGGCGGAGAAAGCCAGCCCCGCCAGGATGAGCGGCCGCCGGCCGTAGTGGTCCGAGATCTTTCCCCAGAACGGCGTGGCGATGAGCTGCGCCACCGAAAACGACGCCACCAGAGGCCCCACCAGCCAATCCGAGGCGCCGAACTCGACGGCATAGTAGGGAAGCAAGGGAAGGACGATGCCGAACCCGATCATGTCGACCAGCATCGTGCCGATGAGCACCAGCACCGACGCAAGCTCGATCTCCGGGCGGTCCCTCACCTCGTGGGCTCTCAGTTTGACCCTCTCATCTCTCCAGTTCGGCTGGTTCAAAGGCCGACACGAGCGGGTTAGAGCGCTCCGAACTTACTGGTTTGGGAGGGCGGGAGGAAAGGAGTCGCCCGACGCCGCACCGACGCGCTTCACAGAATAGACCAGCGAAACCCGTTGCCGGTTGCTCGAAGGGCCCGCGGGTCCGGCGCCCGGGTTAGTGTAGATTCAAGGTTCGAGAGTCCGTCACACCTCGGTCACGCTTCCGTTCGGCGATCTCACGCAAGCGTTTCTCGAAGAAGAACTCCTCTTCGCCGAAGGCGGGCTCCAGGTCATCGAGCCACGTCGCCTCTGGGTCGAAGCGGGCGAAGAAGGGTACTCCGACCCAGGTCGGGTCGCGACCGCGCAGGAACTTCAACACGAAAACGCGCTCGTCGGCCAGCGAGATCACGGAATCGATCAGAATCTTGCCCGGCGTCGTCGACATCGAGGGGCCTCGAACCGTGCGCGCCAGGCCCGAGACCTGACGATACGCTCCCCGGAACACTTGCAGCGCCCGCGCCAGGGAGACCTCGAAGTAATCCCGCGCCCCGGTGTCCCGTTCGACGAACATATAATAAGGAACCACGCCCAGCTGCACTTGCCGCTTCCAGAGCTGCGCCCAGTCGTCGGCGGAGTCGTTGACACGTCGGATCAACGGCGCCTGGCTGCGGATCACGGCGCCGGTTTCCTGGATCCGACGGATCGCCTTCTCGGCGATCGGCGTGTCCAGCTCCCGCGGGTGGCTATAGTGCGCCATGAACGCCAGGTGCCGGCCCGACTCGACGACCTTCTCGAAGGTTCGTAGCAGATCATCGGCGTCGTCGTCCGTGACAAAGCGCTGAGGCCAATACGCCGGCGTCTTGCTGCCGATGCGGATGCTCCGAAGCTGCTCCAGCGACGGATCGAGCAGCGGCTCCAGATACCGGCCAAACGCCGCCGCCTTCATGATCATCGGGTCGCCACCCGTCAAAAGCGCGCTGGTCACCTCGGGGTGCGCTCGCAGATAGCGCTGCCACAGCTCCGGTTGTGTGTTTGCAAACTTCAGATCCTTAATCCCCACAAACTGAGCCCAGCGGAAGCAGTATGTGCAGTAGGCATGGCATGTCTGCCCCGCCGCTGGAAATAGCAGAACCGTGTCGCTGTACTTGTGCTGTAGACCCGGGACTGGCCGATCGTTGAACGTCGGGACGTTCAGCTCCACCTGCCCTGCCGGATGCGGGTTCAGTCTCTCCTGGATCGGGCGCGCGGCCTCACGGAGCTCACGCCGAGAGGCGCCCCGTCGCACCAGACGGTGAAGACGTTCGAAGTCCTTCCGCTCCAGCATCCCCGGTTGCGGAAACGTGAGCTGAAAGATCGGATCGTCCGGCACCTTCGACCAATCGATCAGCTCTTCGATCACGTATTGGTTTACGCGGAAAGGGAAAACCGCGGCCACGGCCATCATCGCCGTGCGTACGTCCGGGCTCAGTCGCCCAAGCTGCGGGATGGTGTCGACGTCGATCCGAGTCAGCGCGCGATACTCGCGCGCTCGCCGACCCCCGGGGGTGCTCGGTCTCGTGGTCTCGCCATATATCATCGAACCACTCCTGGAACAGCCGAATCGAAAAGACACGGAACCCCCGCGGCCGAGGGGTCCCGAGGCCTGCAGTCACGAGGTTTTCTTTGTTGTGCATTTTGAAGATACCCCCCGCCGCCCGACCTGGCAAACCGCCCACCCCGGACCCTTGGCCTAGCGCCCGCCCGGCAGAACCCGCAGGCCCCGAGGGACTGGGCGGAAACCGGCGACTGTTCCCAGATTTCCCCCCATGTGACATCTTGACTCAGGCCGGCGGTGCCTCGATTCGGGCGCCGCAACCTCAAGTCTTTGCTGTATATGAGGTTACACGGTCTCATCGTGGGGGCCTGATTGATGCTTCACGGCACCGTGTGGAAGGCTGCGTGCACGCACGCGGCCATTGACGCAGAGCGAACCCCGGAATCGCAACCCAGACCTGGAGATGAGCACACAAACGTTGACCCAGTCGAGCGCGACTCAGGCCACGAGAGAGGACCTCAACCCGTACCACATCGCTCAGCAGCAATTTGACGCGGCGGCACGGTACATCCCGGACTTGAAGAAGGGTTTGGTCGACTTCCTCAAGGTGCCCGACCGGATGATCACGGTGGAGTTTCCCATCGAGACGGCGGCGGGTGAGGTCAAGAACTTCGTCGGCTACCGCTGCGTGCACAGCCGGGTGCGGGGCCCGGGCAAGGGCGGCATCCGCTACCACCCGGACGTGACCGCGGACGAGGTGCGGGCGCTGGCCTCCTGGATGACGTGGAAGTGCGCGGTGATCGACGTTCCGTTCGGCGGCGCCAAAGGCGGCGTGGTCTGCAATCCGAAGCAGCGGACCAAAGACGACCTGCGCAAGATCACGCGCCGCTTCATCGCCGAGCTGGGCGACCAGATCGGCCCCTTCACCGACATCCCGGCGCCGGACGTGAACACCAACGCCGAGACGATGGCCTGGATCTACGACACCTACGACATGATGCACAAAGGCCGGAACAACCTGGGTGTCGTGACCGGCAAGCCCATCGACATGGGCGGCTCGCTGGGGCGTCGTGAGGCCACCTCACGTGGCTGCCTGTTCTGCGTGCAGCGCGCGCTGGCCTGCGGAATCGTGCCCGGTCTGAATTCGGTGATGGGAGCACGCGTCGTCGTTCAGGGCTACGGGAACGCGGGCGCGATCGCGGCGGAGCTGTTCGCCGCCGAGGGGGCGAAGATCATCGCGGTCAGCGACTCGCGGGGCGGCATCCTCAACCCCGACGGGCTCGACCCGCGGGCCGTGCTCGCCTTCAAGCAGGAGACCGGCACGGTGGTGGGTTACCCGGGCGCCAAGGAAGTGAGCAACGCCGAGCTGCTGGCGCTGCCCTGCGACATTCTCATCCCGGCGGCACTGGAGAACGAGATCCGGGCGGACAACGCGGCGCAGGTCCAGGCGCGGGTGATCGCCGAGGCGGCGAACGGGCCGACGACGCCGGCGGCGGACAAGATCCTGTTCGAGCGGGGGATCGTGGTGCTGCCCGACATCCTGGCCAACGCCGGGGGCGTCACGGTGAGCTACTACGAGTGGGTGCAGAACAACGAGAACGAGCAGTGGGACGAGGACGAAGTCAACGAGAAGCTGCGTCGGAAGATGTTCAGGGCGACCGATGCAGTGATCGAGAAGCGAGACGCGATCAATGCATCCCTGGCTGAGTTGGATTCGGCGCGCAAGAAACGCGGCGCGGGCGGCGAGCCGCTGCAGCCGGTGGATCTGCGCACCGCGGCCTACGTGCTGGCGATCTCGCGCGTGGCAGAGGTGACGCTCGAGCGTGGTATCTGGCCGTAACCAGCGACGCGTCTAGCCGGAGTTCAAGACCGGCGCGGCGCGAAAGCGAGCTCGATGGCAAACACCAAGACGAAGGTCAGACCCAAACCATTTCTGTTCCCTGAGTTCTGCAAGGCGTGCGGACGGTGCATCGCCGCCTGTCCGAAGGACTGCATCCACATGGGGACGGAGATCCACCCCGCCACTGGGTTCACACCGGTGGTCCTCGACCTCGAGGTCTGCAACGGGTGCGGGCTTTGCCTGAGCGCTTGCCCGGAGCCGTACGGCCTCATGCCGGCGCCGGCCCAGGTCGACTTCGAGCTATTGGATCCCGAGAAGATGTTCGGCGAGCGTCGGACCACGGCGCCTCAGCCGGTAACGATACCCGACTCGACCCTACCGCTGCCGCCGCTCGAGCCGATGATCCTGAAGGGGAATCACGCCTCGGCGATCGGTGCGCTGCTCGCCGGCTGCCGTCATTTCTTCGGCTACCCCATCACACCGTCGACCGAAGGCGCCGAGCTGTTGGCCAATCTGCTGCCGCAGCTGGATGGCGTTTTCGTCCAGGCGGTGAGCGAGGTCGCGACGGTCAACATGATGTATGGTTGCGGTGGGGCCGGCATGCGTTGCATGACCTTCACCTCCTCACCCGGGTTCAGCCTGATGTTGGAGGGCATCTCTTACATGATCGGCTCCGAGATACCCGGTGTCTTCTTCAACGTCATGCGCGGCGGTCCCGGCCTCGGCAACATCGGGCCGGAGCAGGCCGACATCAAACTCGTCTGCCGGGGCCTGGGCCACGGCAACACACACGCGCTGGTGCTCGCGCCATCGACTCCGCAGGAGATGCTCGACCTGAGCATGGAGGCGTTCGATCTCGCCTTCAAATACCGTAACCCGGTGGTTCTGGTGAGCGATGGCTACCTGGGCCAGATGACCGGCCGCGTGCGCCTGCCCGATCACTGTGTTCGGCCCGGATTGCCGGACTGGGCCGTTTACGGCGACGAGATGCACCGGCGCAACTTGATGACCTCGATCCTGCTGCACGAACCCGATCTCGAGGTGCACAACGTTCGCCTGAATGAAAAGTACCGGCAAATGGCCAAGCGCGAACAGCGGGCCGAGCTGTTCCACTGCGATGACGCCGAGTGGGTGATCGTCGCCTGCAACACCCCGGCGCGCATGGCGACCGGCGCCGTGCAGGTCCTGCGCGCACGTGGGATCAAAGCCGGTCTGTTCCGCCCGATCACGCTCTGGCCCTTCCCGATCGAGGCGTTGCTCCCGGTCGTTGAGCGGGTGCGAGGCTTCATCGTCGTCGAGGCGGGCAGCGGTCAGCTGGAGGACGAGCTGCGCCTCGCGTTGAGCCACGCCGGCGTGAGCACGCTGCCTAACCTTCATCGCGTGCAGCGCTTCGGCGGGGTGCTCCCGCAGCAACGGGAGATGGTGGAGAAGGTCACGGCCCTGGCCGGGGGTGCGTCATGAGCAGCGTTTTCTACGAGCGATTCGAGCGCCACGGCTACGGTGAGGGCCTCAAGGGGCACGCCACTCACTACTGCCCCGGCTGCGGTCACGGCCTGATCCACAAGTACCTCGCCGAGGCCATCGAGGAGCTCGGCATTCAGGATCGCACCGTCGCCATCTCGCCGGTCGGCTGCGCCGTGTTCATGTACTACTACCTGGACGTCGGAAACACCCAGGCCGCGCACGGCCGAGCGCCCGCCGTCGCGCTCGGCCACAAGGTGGCAAACCCCGAATCGATCGTCATCAGCTATCAGGGCGATGGTGACCTGGCCGCGATCGGGCTGGCGGAGATCATACAGGCCACGCAGATGGGCTTGCCGATGACGTTCATCTTCGTCAATAACGCCATCTACGGCATGACCGGCGGACAGATGGCGCCGACGACGCTCATGTCGCAGCGCACCACCACGTCGCCGGCCGGTCGCAACCGGCTGATGGGTGAGCCGATGAAGATGGCCGAGATGATCGGCCAGCTGGACGGACCCGTTTACGTCGAGCGCTGCGCTCTTTTCGACAACAAGCAGCGGGTGAGGGCCCAGAAGGCGATCCGAAAGGCCCTGCGGTTGCAGATGGAGAGGCGCGGCCTGGCGTTCGTCGAGATACTTTCCGAATGCCCGACACATCTGAAGCTCACCCCGCCCGAGACCGAGACCTGGGTGAAGGAGAACATGGTCCCCGTGTTCCCGCTCGGCGTGAAGAAAGATGTAGAGACCGAGCCGTGGTTCGACGTTTCGACGCCTAGCTTCGATGCCCGTGAGGTCGTAGACGTGATCGGTGCGGTCGGCACACCACCCGAACGCTTCGGGACCGGGTTCCCCTCACACATCCATGACAGCGACATCGCCATCAAGTTCGCGGGAGCGGGTGGCGACGGCGCCCAAACCATCGCCCTGTTGACGACGCGCACCGCCATCGCCGAGGGCTTCGACTCCACGCACATACCCAGCTACGGGCCCGAGTCCCGTGGCGGAACCTCGTACGCGGACGTTCACATCGCGACGGGCGAGGTGCTGTCACCGGCCTCACCCGAGCCTCACATCCTGGTGGCCTTCAACCCGCCCAGCCTGGAGAAGTTCGGCCCGGATGTGCAGCCCGGCGGCATCGTGATCTACGACAGCTCAGTGATCCCGAACCCGCCGCTGCTCGATAACAGCATCCGGATGGTCGGTATCCCCTGCGCGCAGATCGCACAGGACCTCGGCAAGAAGGTGGTCAAGAACGTGGTGGCACTCGGCGCGATGCAGGCGGCGACCGGGCTCTTCCCCGCCGAGAGCTTCCTCGCTACCCTGCGTCAGGCACTGAAGAGCGATTGCGCCATGCTCGCGCTCAACGAGGAGGCGTTCGCCTGGGGGGTGCGGGCGTTCCAGACCCGGACGCCACCGGGACCCGATGCGCCGAGCTGACCGCGCCACGTCGTCACGGCCGGGCGCCACGTCTGGCGCCCGGCTCTTTTTTCGATACTTCGTCGCTACTCTGAGCCCAACCGTGCTTTGGCTGGTCGGCGCGCGTCCGGTTGGGCGCGCCGGACCCCGTCCGGCCAAGGACCGGAATCCGATGGAGGCCTGGAGATGTTCATCGGTGTACCAAGAGAAACGCACCGGCTGGAGCACCGCGTCGGGCTGACTCCTTACGCCGTTGCCCGCCTCACCCACTACGGCCACACCGTCGTCGTGGAGAAGGGCGCCGGTCTGACGGCTCGCTTCTCCGACCACGAATTCGAGTCCAGCGGCGCGACCATCGTCTACAGCAGCGAGGAGGCCTACAAGCGCGCCGACATCGTCTGTCGAGTCGGCGTCCTGTCCGCAGCGGAACTCGAGCTGCTCAAGCCGGGACTGGTGATCTTCGCCTTTCACCACCTCGCGGTCATGCCACGCGAGCAGGTGGAGCAGCTCTCGAAGCTCGAAGCCACGATCATCGGGTACGAGATCATCCAAGACGCCCACGCTGGCCACCCGATACTCTCCGTGATGAGCGAGATGGCCGGCCAGATGGCGGTGCATGTGGCCGCCAACCTGCTGCAGAACGAGTTCGGCGGCCGAGGCATCCTCCTGGGCAACGTCCCGGGCGTCGCGCCACCCACCGTTCTGATCCTGGGGGCCGGCTCGGTGGGCCGAAGCGCGGCCAGCCAGGCCCGGGCCAGCGGCGCCCATGTGATCGTGGTCGATGAGGATTTGGCCAAGCTCCGCGATCTCTCGCGAGAGTTCTCCGGCCAGATCGTGACGGCCGTCGCAGGTCTAGCCCAGCTCGAGCGCTTCACCTCCATCGCCGACGTCGTCATCGGTGCGATCCTGATCCCGGGCGCGCATTCTCCGGTTCTGATCACCGAGCAGATGGTGATGGCGATGAAGCCGGGCAGCGTGATCCTCGACCTCTCTATCGACCAGGGCGGCTGTGTCGAGACCAGTCGTCCGACCACTCTGGATCATCCGACGTTCGTCGTACACGATGTGGTTCACTACTGCGTCCCGAACATGACGGCGAATCTGGCGCGGACCGCATCCCGGGCTCTGGCCAACGCCGTGCTCCCCACGATCAAAGATGTGCTCCGGAAGGGTCTCGCCCGAGCGCTGGCGGACGACCCGGGCTTGGCCGCCGGCGTCTACCTGTATCGGGGACGCATGGTAAACGAAAAGGCTGGGGCCACCTTGGGGATGCCCACGGTACCTCTGGCAGAAGCCCTCGACCGGGGTTAACGCCCGATGAACTGGCTAGACGACTATAGATCCAAGCTGCTGAGCCCGGCCGAGGCCGTGGCGAAGATCAAGAGCGGCGACCGGGTTTACTACGCCGGCAATGCCGCGATCCCTCAAGCGCTGGTTCGCGCGCTGGCCGAACGAAAGGAGGATTTGAGCAACGTCCAGCTCAACCACGTGCTGCTGGTCGGTGAAGATCCGCTGTCGTTGCCGGGCATGGAGAAACACTTCCGTCATAACTCGCTCTTTGTGGGCCCGGCCGACCGTAAGGCGGTGAACGAAGGCCGCGGTGACTATGTGCCGATCTTCCTGCACCAGATCCCGCGTCTGTTTCGAGAACGGATCGTTCCCGTCGATGTGGCGATGGTCCAGTGCTCCCCGCCCGACGAGCACGGTTTCATGAGCCTGGGCGTCGAAACGCTGGCGTCGCTCGCCGCCTGTCAGATGGCGAAGACCGTCATCACGCAGGTGAACGAGAAGATGCCGCGCGTTCTCGGCGACTCCTTTCTGCACGTGAACCGCGTACAGGCGATCGTCGAGTACACCGAGCCCCTTCCCACCTTGATGCCCAAGCCGGCCACCGCCGTTGAGAAGGCGATCGCCGCACACGTCATCCCGCTGATCGAGCCCGGATCGACCGTGCAGATGGGGATCGGCGGCATTCCCGATTCGGTGTGGGAGTCGATGGAGGGCGACCTCGACCTGGGCATTCACACGGAGATGATCTCGGACGGTGGCATGCGCGCGATCCAACGCGGGGTGGTGACGGGTACGCGCAAGAACCTCCACCAGGGTAAGGTGATTCTGACTTTCGCGCTCGGGGGCGAGGAGCTATACGACTTCCTGGACAACAACCCGCTGATCGAGGCGCACCCCGTCGACTATGTGAACGATCCGTTCATCGTCAGTCAGAACGACAACATGGTGGCGATCAACTCGGCGATCGAGGTGGACCTGACCGGACAGGTGTGTTCCGACTCGATCGGCCCTTACATCTATTCTGGATTCGGGGGGCAGGTCGATTTCATCCGCGGCGCCGCTCGCTCCCGCCGCGGTCGCCCGATCATCGCACTGCCGGCGACGGCCAAGGGCGGCGAGTTTTCGCGGATCGTGCCGTTCCTGAAGCAGGGCGCCGGAGTGGTCACGAGCCGCGCCGACGTACATTATCTGGTCACCGAGCACGGAGTCGCCAACCTGTTCGGCAAGAACCTTCGTGAGCGCGCCGAGGCACTGATCTCGATCGCTGACCCGAAGTTCCAGGACGAACTGGAGGCGGCAGCGAAGGAACGGAAGCTCTTGCCGTGATCAATAGAGTGAACATCGAACATCCAACATTCAACATCCAACATCGAAGTCTATGCGGAACGTTGAACATCCAACGCCGAACCTCGAAGGACTCTAGGAGCGCTGTTCGATGTTCAGGTTCGATGTTCAGTGTTCCGTGTTCTAAAGAACTTCGAACTTCGATGTTGGATGTCGGCTGTTCGATGTTCAATCCGTCTACCGCAGGTCCACGCCCGTAAACTGGGAGGTGCCGTGAGAGCGATTCTGGTCACCGGCGCGCTCGGACAGATCGGCTCCGAGCTCGTACCC
>CAYGAJ010000027.1:0-19161 GCA_964347815.1 uncultured Gemmatimonadota bacterium
CTGGTCGAGTTCCGGGACGGCTCCGTGCTCGCCCAGCTGGGCCAGCCGACGATGAGCGTGCCGGTGCTGTACGCGCTGACCTATCCCGAGCGGCTGCCGCTGGAGACGGCGTCGCTGGACCTGGCGGAGGTCGGGTCGCTCACCTTCGAGCCGGTTCCGACCGGCCGCTTCCCGGCCTTCGAGCTGGGGCGCGAGGCGGCCTTGCTCGGCGGGACAGCGCCGGCGGTGTTCAACGCGGCGAGCGAGGAAGCAGTGGCGGCGTTCTTGAGCGAGCGGCTGCCGTTCAACCGGATCGCCGACGTGATCGGCGCGGTGCTCGGCGGACATACGGTGGAGGAAGTGAAGACGCTGGCGTGTGTGCAGCGGGTTGATGGTTGGGCGCGGGAGGCTGCACGGGCCAGCGTTCTGGAGATTGCAGGGAATCCACAGCGGTTAGCCTAGATGAGTTCAATCCTAGCCTTTGTCATCGTTCTCGGCGTCCTGATCGTCGTCCACGAGCTGGGCCACTTCGTCACGGCGAAGCTCGCCGGCATCGCGGTGCCGCGCTTTTCCGTCGGCCTCGGCCCCCGGGTTTGGGGTGTGAAGATTGGCGAAACCGAGTACGTGCTCTCGGCGCTCCCGCTGGGCGGCTATGTGAAGATGGCCGGCATGGGCGAAGAAGAGGCGATGGAGAAGCTGGAGGGCGGGAAGTCCGATCTCGAGGTGCCGCCCGAGCGCCGCTTCGACTCGAAGTCCGTGGGCACGCGGGCCGTAGTGATCTCGGCCGGCGTGATCATGAACTTTCTGTTCGCCGTCTTCGCCTTCGCGGGGATCATCTACTACACGGCCTACGCGCCGCTGATCGCCACGGTGGAGGAGGGCTGGCCGGCGGCCGAGGCGGGCGTCGAGCCCGGCGACCTGATCGTGGCGGTGGATGGGAACGAGATCGATCTGTGGAGCGAGTTCCAGAGCTATGTCTCGACCCGACCCGGCGAGACGGTGAAGCTGCGGCTGGAGCGAGGCGGCCAGGAGATCGATCTCACGACGACGATCGTCGCCTTCGACACGGTCCTCACGTACGAAGCCGGCAACGACACGACGTTGACC
Organism: uncultured Gemmatimonadota bacterium; assembly: GCA_964347815.1. Taxonomy (GTDB): domain Bacteria; phylum Gemmatimonadota; class Gemmatimonadetes; order Palauibacterales; family KS3-K002; genus CAYGAJ01. Next base: position 1,087 of record CAYGAJ010000027.1, read on the forward strand.
TTCGGGCGGATCGGCGTCGCCTTGGAGACCGACGATCCGGTGCGTGCCCTGGGCCCGATCAGCTCGCTGGGCGCCGGATTCGAGCGATCGGTGGAGATGTGCGTGCTGGTGGTGACCTTCGTCGGTGAGTTGCTGACCGGTCAGGCGTCGCCGCGCGACCTGGGCGGCCCGATCCTCATCGCCCAGTACTCGGGGCGGTTCGCGCGCTCGGGACCGCTTGCCTTCATCGGGTTCATGGCGATCCTGAGCGTGCACCTGGCCGTGCTCAACCTGCTGCCCATACCGATCCTGGATGGCGGCCACCTGATCTTCCTGCTGGTCGAGGCGGTGCGCGGGCGCGCGCTGTCGCTGCAGGCACGCGCGCGTCTCAGCCAGGTGGGGTTCATCCTGATCCTCGCGCTGATGGTCTGGGTGCTGACCAGCGACGTGCTGCGTCTCACCGGTAACTAGGTTCTGCCGTTCGTCCGGGGCTCGGGGGTCGGCGGCGGGGTCCCCCCCTCGCTTCACCGTTCGCGGCGCGCGGGCCTGCCCGGTGGCCCGGTCGTGCCTCGCCGCTCTCGAGTTACGCTCCGGGGGACCCCGAAGCCGACCCCCACTCCCGCCGGTAGCCGGTGCCGAGGTGCCGGTGATCCGCGCCCGCCGATGTTCAGTCCCCTTGGTGTTTTTCGAACGTCATCTTTCCGGTGTCGGGCTCCCTCCGCGACGAGGGAGAAGTAGGCAGGGCGCTTCGCCGTCAGGAGACGGTAGATGTGGACAGGGGTGGTGGCCCGCCTCAGGGTCTGCGCTTCCGAACGCGCCGGAGGATCGGTCCTCTAGCTCGGCGAATGGATTCGCTAGCCGGGCCGACGGCGTCACGAGCTGACGTGGAGTGCGTGCGTCCGCGGCTCTGGTCTTGGCTCGACGGGTGGCAGGGAGGCGACAGGGGTCCTCCAGAGCGTAACTCGCGAGCGGCGTAGCCCGGCCGCAGGGCGGCTGCGCCGCCGCGCCGCGAGCGGTGAAGCGGGAGGACCCCTGTCGCCGACCTCCAGCAAGATCTAGAAGAGCCCGAGCTGCGGTGACCTCACCGCCGCCGCAAGCTCGCCGACGTCGAGATCGGCGAGCGGCTCCTCCTGCAGGGCTACGTGCAGCGGGCCTTCGTAACCACGTCGCGCTAATGCCGCGCCCACCGCTTCGGCGGCCAACGCCGGCTCGTTGCACTCCTGGCTCAGGTGGGCGAGCACCACGCCGCCCAACTCCGCGTGACACAGCTCCACGCCGAGCTGCGCCGCCGCCCGATTCGACAGGTGGCCGTGGCGGCCGGCAATCCGGCTCTTCACCGACCAGGGATAGGGACCGTCGCGCAGCATCAGGTCGTCGTGATTCGCCTCCAGGATGAGCAGATCGCAGCGCTTCAACGCATGCCGAACCGACACCGTCGGCACGCCCAGATCGGTGGCGATTCCCACCTTGAGCCCGCTAGAGCGCTGCCGCACCGTGACGCCGATGGGATCGACGGCATCGTGGCAAGTCAGGAACGGCTCCACCCGCAGGTCGCCCAGATCGAGCGGCTGGTTCGCCTGGTAATGGCGAACGTCCTCGTTGCCGTTCAGCAGCGCCCTGCACGAGCGTGCCGTGGCCCGGGCGATGTAGATGGGAACGCTTCGGCGACGGGCGAAGACGCCCATCCCCTGGGTGTGGTCGCGGTGCTCGTGGGTGATGACCAGGGCGGATACGGTGTCGGCGGGGATCTCGATCGACTCCAGGCGGCGCTCGATCTGGCGGCCGCTCATCCCGGCATCGACCAGCAGGCGGATCTCCGAGGTCTCGAGCAGGATGGAGTTGCCGCGGCTGCCGCTGCCCAGAACGTGTACCTTGAAGCTCATCCGCCCCGCCCCCTTCGGCTCATCCGCCCCACCACTCGCTCATCCCCCTCGCCCCTTCCGCCAGCAGCTCTCCAGGTAACGCCGCCCGCGCTCGTCCAGTTCGACGCCGCGTCGCCCCATCGCCATGGCCGCCGTCCGCAGGAACTCTTCCAGCCGGTACTCGCCTAGATCGCGGCCCACGCCCCAGCTGAACGGCGGCACGTAGGTCGGCGGCATGGCGACCCCGAACACGTTAGCACCCGCGCCCACCACCGTGCCAGTGCCGAGCAGCAACCCGATCCCCGTCTTCACGTGATCGCCGAGAAAGCTGCCGACCTTCATGCGGCCGGACTCCTGCACGCCGAACGGCGTCCAGACCCGCACCGGGCGGTAGTTGTTCTTCAGGTCGCTGTTGGTGGTGAACGCGCCCAGGTTCACCCACGCCCCCAGGTAGGCGTGGCCCATGTGGCCGTCGTGGGCCTTGTTGGTGTAGCCGAGGACGACCGTGTCGGTGACTTCGCCGCGCAGGTAAGAGAAGGAGCCGGTCGCGATCCGTTCGATGGTGCCGCCGAGCAACCGCGAACGCGGCCCGATCAGCGCGGGACCGGCCAGCCGCGTACCGGTCCGCACCTCCACGCCGTCGGCCAGGCGGATGGGGCCGTCCCGAGTGTCGAAGAGCGCCCCCGGCTCGATCCGCGCTCCGTCGCCCAGGATCACGGGCCCGTCGCCCACCCGGTACACGCCGTCCGGAAGCGGCGCCGACGCGGATCGCTGCGCCGCCGCCAGATCACGGCCCAGCTGCTCCGGGGCCTCGAGCATGAGATCCCAGATCCACTCGAGGACCCGGCCGTCGATCTCCTGCTCGGCCTGCGCCTGGGCGTCGCGCTCCAACTCGTGCAGCCAGCTCTCGGCGGGGATCACGCCAGGCGGCGCGAAGAAACCCACGGGTTGGCCGCCGATCGCGATGTGGGTCGGGCGGTCGGGCAGCTCGGGTGCAGCGTCCGGCACGGCCCGCGAGCACCAGAAGAGCAGCGGGCGGTCGGCGGCCAGCCGGTCGAGGCTCAGCACCGGTGGCGCGCCCGCCTGCGGATAGTCGTGCAGGTGCGGCGATGTCAGGTAACCGGCGCAACGTAGCCCGAACACACGCTCCGCCCGCGCCGCTAGGCTCACATCTCCGAAGAGTAGCTCGCCGATGGGCCGCGTCAGGGCGAACGGTTCCCAGCCGCGGGCGCGCCGGTCGTCGAACAGGATCAGTTCAGCTTTGGCCAAGGCTTAATCAGTCCCCTGTCGCAGTTCGTCGGGCAGCCTGGCGAGCAGTGTCTTGATGTCGGCACAGCGCTCGCGTGAGGTGACGAAGGTGATGCCCGAGGCGCGGACGACGACCACGTCGGAAAGCCCGAAGGCAACGACGGGTTCGTCCTCAGCCCAGACCAGGCTGTTTTGACAATCGTGCGTGTGGGCATCGCCGACAAGCAAGTTGCCATCCTCGTCCAGGTCGCGCACTCGCAGGAGGGCCGGCCAGGCGCCGACGTCGTCCCACTCGAACTCGGCGCGCACCACCGCAATGTTCGAGCTGCGCTCCATCAGACCGTGATCGATGGTCAGCGTGGGCGCGTGGGAGAAGAAGCCGGCCACGTCCTCACGCTCGAGGCGTCCCAGCTCGCTCGCCAGCTCGGGCGTGTGGGCCGCAAGCTCGGCCAACAGCACTTGGGGCCGCCAGACGAACATGCCCGAGTTCCAGAGGAAGCCGCCGTCCGCCAGGAACTTCTCGGCGGTGGGCCGGTTGGGTTTCTCGACGAAGCGCTGCACCTCGAACACCTGGGGCGCCAGCGGTTGGGCCAGCTCGATGTAGCCGTACCCGGTCTCGGGCCGGGTGGGGGCGATCCCGACGGTGAGCAGCCGGTGCAACGAGCCCGCCGCGCCGATCGCGCGTTCCAGGGTGCTCTGGAAGACCTCGAGCGGCCGGATCACGTGGTCGCTGTGGAGCGAGATCATGACTGTGCGCTCGGGCTGCCGCGCCCGGGCGATGATCTCCCGCGCCGCCCAAGCGAGGGCGGGGGCGGTGCCGCGCGCCTGGGGCTCGAGCAGAAGCTGTTCGGGGGCGAGGTCAGGCAGGTGCTGTTGCAGCTGACTCCGCAGGTGCTCGCCCGCCACCACCAGTACGTTGTCGGCTGGTGCCAGGGCGTGGGCACGCTCGAGCGTGTCGCGGATCAGGGGTCTGGCGGTCGCCAGTGGCAAGAACTGTTTGGGACGGGTCGGGGTGCTGGCGGGCCAGAAACGCGATCCGATCCCGCCCGCCAGCAGTACGACCCAACGCTCGAATGTCCCGGCTTCGCTCACGTGGGCGCGCGTTCGGTCTCAGATGAGTCTGGCGATTTGCTCGCGGTTGTGTCGCAGCTCGTAGAGCAGGGCGCCGAACGGCACCCCGGGCCTGACGATGGTGACGAGGATCATATCCGGCGACACATCCGACACGATCGCAACGCCGTCGCTGTACTCGACGACCGCGGTGCTGGTCTCTTCGTGGCGTGCGGCGACGCCCAGCTCACGGGCGTTGTGCAGGATGTTGGGTGCCAGGGCCGCTACGGCCTCGGCGTCACGGCCTTCCGGTCCCATGTGATCGATCAGCAGACCGTCGCGGCCTACGGCGAAAACCGCCTCGACCTCGGAACGGTGCGAAAGGCGAGCGAGAAGATCCTTGAGTGTCGGCATTTGGCTCCTACAGGCTGGTAGGTAGCGGGAGCTTCGGCAAGCTATCGGCGGGGGCGCACAAAGTCAAGCGGGCTCGGGCTTTTCCGCTTGACACCCAACCCCGCGCCGGGTAAGGTTGCTCGGTCATAAAATGAAGATCTCGACACTGCTTCTGGTTCGCTGCGCGGCGGTCCTCCCGTTCGCCGTGCTGCTCGGCTGCGGAGACAACCTCAACATCAGCTTCCCGCGACCGAGCGAGCCATTGGAGGAGACCCTGTTCGATCTGGTCGCCGGGCCGATCGACCGGCCCAGCGCGCTCGACGTCGTTTCGGGCCGGGGCAGCGGCATCCCCCGTCCGGTGCGTGTGGATGAGTCCGGCGAGTGGGATGTGGCCTTCGGGATCGTCGGCGGACAGCCGGTCTGGCTCCCCCAGGGCTACTTCGAGGCGTTCGAGGCGTCCAGTGGCATCGTTCGGCTGGAGGGCACGTTCGAGCAAATTCAGGAAGTTCCGTCCAACCGAGAGCTGTACGAGACCGAGCAGCCGGTGCCGCTGGTCGAAGCGGCCACCTACGCGATCCGCAGTCGGAACGATCCAGCGCTCTCCCTTCCGTGCCGAATCTTCGCGAAGGTCGAGGTCATCTCCATCGAGGGTGACCCAGTCCGCGTGCGGATCCGCATGCTGTGGAACCCCAACTGCGATCGGCGCCGCGTCACGCCTGGGGACCCGAGCTAGCCTCGGAGCCCATCTCATGCTCGACCTCAAGCGCATCCGATTCGAGACCGAGACGGTTAAGGAGCAGCTTGCTCGGCGCGCGGACCCGCGACTGGCCGACTCGGTTGACGAGGTCGTGGCGCTGGACGAGGAGCGCCGGCAGATCATCCAGGTCGTCGAAGAGCTGAAAGCGCGGCGCAACGCGGCTTCGAAGCGAATCGGCGAGCTCAAGAAGTCCGGCCAGGATGTCTCCGGCCTGATGAGCGAGATGAAAGACGTCGCCCGCCGGATCTCTGAGCACGACGAGCGGCTGGGCGCGAGCGAGCGCCGGATCGAGAAGCTGCTGCTCGAGATTCCGAACACGCCCCTGCCGCCCGTGCCGGCCGGGGGAGAGGCGGACGGCCGGGAGGTGCGGTCGTGGGGCGAGCCGGTGGCGCAGCAGGCGTGGCACAAGGCGCATTGGGACCTGGGCACCGACCTCGGCCTTCTCGATCTGGAGCGGGGGGCGAAGGTCTCGGGCTCCGGTTTTCCGGTTTACGTGGGCGCCGGCGCCAGGCTGGGGCGTGCGCTCATCAACTTCATGCTCGACATGCACGTTCGTGAGCACGGCTACCACGAGGTGCAGCCGCCGTACCTGGTGCGCAGCCAGACGATGCTCGGGACCGGACAGCTGCCCAAGCTGGCCGACGACGCCTACCATGTCGAGAGCGATGACCTCTGGTTGATACCGACGGCCGAGGTTCCGTTGACGAACCTCCACGCCGCCGAGGTGCTGGGGCCCGAGCAGATGCCGCGCCACTACGCGGCGTACACCGCCTGCTTCCGTCGCGAGGCTGGGGCGGCGGGGCGCGATACCCGCGGCGTCATCCGCATCCACCAGTTCGACAAAGTCGAACTGGTTCGGCTGGAGCTTCCGGAGGAATCGGAGGCGGCGTTGGAAGAGCTGACGGGGCAGGCCGAGAAGATACTGCAGCGTCTGGGACTCGCCTACCGTGTGGTGCTGCTGGCCGCCGGGGACATGGCGAGTTCGAGCGCCATGACCTATGATTTGGAAGTCTGGTCGCCGGGCATCGGCCGCTGGCTCGAGGTGTCGTCGTGTTCGAACTGCACCGACTACCAGGCCCGGCGCATGAACATCCGGTTCCGGCGTGAGCGCGGTGGAAAGCCGGAGTTGGTCCACACGCTGAACGGATCGGGTCTGGCATTGCCGCGGACGATCATCGCGCTGCTCGAGAATTATCAGCGCGAGGACGGCAGCATCGAGCTTCCCGACGCGCTGCACGATTACATGGACCGCACACGCATCGAGCCTGAGTGAAAGCTCGTCTTTGGGCCGCGGGCCTCTCCCTGCTGTTCGGCGTGGTCCTGGTCTGGTACCTCTTCTACACGCAGCAGCTGGTGAGCGCCGTGAACGCGGACGCGGCGGCGCTGTCGCGCATCTACGCGCGGATCTTCCAGGGGATCAGCGATCCGGAGGAGACCAGCGTGGCCGTCATCTTCGACATGCTGGAGGAGATCGAGCGGCTCGGCATCCCGGCCGTGGTGATGGACGCCGAGGGTGAGCCGCGTTATGGGGTGAACCTGCCGTTCGAGGCCGACTTCGGGAATCCGCGGGACCGGGAACGGGTGCGCGCCTTCGTCGAGCGTCTGGACCAGCGCAACGATCCAATCACCGAACCGGGGGTGGGCGAGATCCATTTCGGACCGCCGGCTGCCGTGGATCGCCTACGCTGGGTCCCGTGGATTCAGGCGGCGACGCTGGTCGTCATCGTGCTCACCGCGCTCTGGATCTTTCGCTCGACGGTGCGCGCCGAGCAGGAACGCGTCTGGTCGACCATGGCCCGTGAGTCGGCGCATCAGCTCAGCACGCCGCTCAGCTCGCTGGAAGGGTGGGTCGAGATCCTGCGCATGTCACCGGGCGAGCGCGTTCGGGTCGCCTCGGAGGATCAGATCGCCCGCGAGGTCGAGGTCGATGTCGAGCGTCTCAACAAGGTCGCGCGGCGCTTCGAGCTGATCGGGAAGCGGCCGAAGCTGCAGCGGGTGGACGTCGCCGAGGTTCTGCACCGGTTGGAGGAGTATTTCTGCGCCCGGCTGCCGCGCATGGACACCTCGATCCGCCTGGACGTGAGTGCGCCCGCCGACCTGCCGGCCGTCGCCGGCAACCCGGTGCTGCTGGAGTGGGCGTTCGAGAACATCATCAAGAACGCCATCGACGTGCTGGCCGGCCGCGGCGGACGCATCGAGGTGATCGCCGAAGTCGCGCCGGCAGCCGACTGCGTCAGGGTGCGGTTCTGCGACGACGGGCCGGGCGTCCCCGCCGAGCTGAGGAAGCGAATCTTCGAGCCGGGCGTGTCGGGCAAGAAGGGTGGTTGGGGCGTTGGCCTCTCACTCACACGGCGAATCGTCGAGGAGACCCACCGCGGCTCGGTCGAGCTGGGTCGGCCCCGCCGGGGGGCCGAGTTCGTCGTGGCGCTCCCCGTGATGAAACCCGGCGACGGGGGCTGAGGCAGATGTCGCGCGAGCTGAAGCTGGGCCGGTATCTCGAGGCTCTGAACGAACCGCAGCGCGAGGCGGTCGAGCACTTCGAGGGTCCGTTGCTCGTGCTGGCCGGTGCGGGCTCGGGCAAGACGCGTGTGCTCACCTGCCGGATCGCGCACCTGATCGAACAGCACGGTGTCGATCCCAATCTGATCATGGCGGTCACCTTCACGAACAAGGCCGCCGAAGAGATGCGGAGCCGCGTCTTCGCGCTATTGGGTGCCGAGCCCGGCGGCATGTGGATCGGGACCTTCCATTCGATCGGCGCGCGAATCCTTCGCCGCTACGCCACACGCCTGGGATTCGGACCGGGGTTCACGATCCTCGACGCCGACGACAGCCAGCGCGTCATCAAGCGCGTGATGGAGGACCGCAGCGTCCCGAAACGCTGGAAGCCGCAGGCCGTCCAGGAAGCCATCTCGTCCGCCAAAGACTATCTCGTGTCGCCCAAAGCCTACGCCGAGGCGGCCGTCGATCCGTTCGGCAAGCTGGTGGCCGAGATCTACCCTGTCTACCAGGCCCGGCTGAAGGAGGCGAACTCCTTCGACTTCGACGACCTGCTGGTCAAGCCGGTCGAGCTGTTCGACGGGCTTCCCGAGGTGCTCGAGCGCTTCCGCCGGCGCTTCCAGTTCATCCTGGTCGACGAATACCAGGACACCAATCACGCCCAGTACCGGTTCATCGAGCTGCTGGCCCGGGATCACGGGAACCTTTGCGTCGTCGGCGACGATGATCAGTCGATCTACGGTTGGCGGGGCGCCGACATCCGCAACATCCTCGAGTTCGAGCGCGACTTCGCCAACGCCCGGACGATCCGCCTCCAGCGCAACTACCGCTCGACCAAGCTGATTCTCAAGGCCGCCAACGCGGTGATCGCCGAGAACGTGAGACGAAAGGGAAAGATCCTCTTCACCGAGAACGCGTCCGGCGAGAGTGTGACCCTGCTGACGGCGGCGGACGAGGTCGATGAGGCCGTCTGGATCGCCGGTGAGGTCGAGAGCCGCATGGCTGCCGAGCCGGAGTTTCAGCATCGCAGCTTCGTCGTCCTCTACCGCACCAACGCCCAGAGCCGCGCCCTGGAGGAAGCGTTCCGCGACGCCGACATACCATATCGGATCATCGGCGGCGTGCGCTTCTACGAGCGGCGCGAGATCAAGGACGTCATCGCCTACCTGAAGCTGATCTCGAACCCGAAGGACACCAGCTCGTTCTTGCGCATCGTGAATTATCCGCGCCGCGGGATCGGCGACAGCACGCTCACCGCGCTGCTGGAAGGCGCGGCCGGTGCCGGACTGACACCGCTCGATGCCGCACGCCAGGCGCGCGGCTTCGGGGGCATCCGGCCGGCCGGCGTCGCGTCGCTGGAGGCGTTCGCCCAACTGATCGATCGCTATCGCGCCCTCTCAGCGCACGTGCCCGTGGGCCAGCTGCTGAGCGACCTGGTGGCTGAGCTGAAGCTTCTGGAGATCCTGCGGGAGGAGGGGCACGAAGGCGTTGACCGGGCGCAGAACGTGGAGGAGCTGATCGCCGCGGCGGCGGAGTTCGACCCGACGACGGTGCTGGAGGCGGAGGACTTGGAGGAGGTCGGTGCGATCAGCGAGCTCGATCTGTTCTTGCAGAAGATCTCGCTGGTAGCGGAGGTGGACAACCTCGACCCCGAGGCCGACGCCGTGACGCTGATGACGCTTCACAACGCCAAGGGGCTGGAGTTTCCCGTGGTGATCATCGGCGGACTGGAAGAAGGACTGCTGCCGCTTTCACGGTCGTACGACACGCTCGAGGAGCTGGAAGAAGAGCGCCGGCTCTTCTACGTCGGCATCACCCGGGCCCAAAAGAAGCTGTATCTGACGCACGCAGTGACGCGCCGGCGTGCCGGCGACCGGTTGATCTCGAGCCCGTCTTCGTTCCTGCGGCCGCTGCCGGAGGAGCTGGTGATCACGCTGGAGACGGATCGTCACGCCGAACGGGCATCGAGCCGGCGGCGCGCCATGGAGGCGGAAGGGTGGTTGGGCCGCGGCGAAGGTGTTCGCTTGCCGGGCGAGCTGACCTACGACTACACCGACTCGCAGGAGGCGGTCGTGCTGCCGGCGCTGACGGAGGGCAGCCGCGTTCGTCACCCGCGTTTTGGCGCCGGGACGGTCACCCGGCTGGATGGCCAGGGGATCGATCTCAAAGCGATCATCGACTTCGAGAGTGTGGGGACAAAGAAGGTGATGGTTCGCTACGCCAACCTCGAGCTGGATTGAGACCGGCCGAAGGGTGAAACTCAACGACGAAGAAGGGACATGGCGCTCGAGCGTTCCGATCTGTTGAAGGTGGCCGAGCTGGCTCGGTTGGAGCTGAGCGAGCCCGAGCTGGAGCAACTGACGCGCGACTGTCGAGCGATCCTCGCGTACTTCGGCGCCCTGCGCGAGCTCGACCTGTCGAGCGTCGAGCCCTGGACCGCCGCTGGTGATGGGACGCCGTTGCGCGACGACCGCGTCGATCCCGATCCGCTGCTCCTCGCCCCGGAGGTGCTGGCCCCCGCCTGGCGTGACGGCCTGTTCGTTCTGCCTCGGCTGCCGGCGATGGACGCGGAGGCGTGGGAGGACGATGAAGAAGCGGACGAAGGCTCGGGCGGCCCATGACCGACACTCCGTTGCCCACGCTCGCCAAGCTGAAGGAGGGTCTGCGGTCAGGCCGCCTGAGCGCGACCGAGCTGGTCCGCCGGGCCCGCGCCGAGATCGAGCGCGCCGACGCCGAGGCGCCGGCGCTCAACGCCTTCATCTCGGTGGCGCAAGACGAGCTGGACGAGCGGGCGGAGGCGGCGGATCGTGCGCTCGATGCGGGGGATGAGCTTGGGCCCCTCACAGGCATCCCGGTGGCGGTCAAGGACAACATCTGCACGCTCGACCTGCCGACCACTTGCGGGTCGCGGATGCTCGAGAACTTCAGGGCGCCGTACGAGGCGACGGTCGCCCGCAAGCTGCGAGCAGCCGGCGCGCTGATCATCGGCAAGACGAACATGGACGAGTTCGCCATGGGCTCGTCCACCGAGAACAGCGCGTTTGGCCCGACCCGCAATCCCCGGGACCGGGAGCGGGTGCCGGGCGGAAGCTCGGGCGGCTCGGCGGCGGCGGTGGCCGCCAACCTGGTGCCGTTGGCCCTGGGCTCGGATACCGGCGGCTCGGTACGGCAGCCGGCCTCCTTTTGCGGGGTGGTGGGGATCAAGCCGACGTACGGGCGGGTCAGCCGCTACGGCCTGGTCGCCTTTGCCTCGAGCCTCGACCAGATCGGGCCGCTGGCCCGGACCGTGCCCGACGCGGCGACCCTGCTGAGCATCATCGCCGGGGCCGATCGCTACGACTCGACCTCGGCCGACCGCCCCCAGCCCGACTTCGAGGAGGCCGTCGCGATGGGAGCGACCGGCCTGGTCGTGGGTGTCCCCACCGAATACCTGAGCGCGGACCTGGACGCGGGGATCGCAGCGCTCTGCCGCGCGGCGGTCGAGCGGTTGGGGCGGCTGGGCGCGGACGTGCGCGAGATCTCGCTGCCCCACACACGCTTCGCCGTGCCGACCTACTACTTGGTGGCCAACGCGGAGGCTTCCAGCAACCTCGCGCGCTACGACGGCGTGCGTTACGGGTTGCGCGCGGCCGCGGCGGCGCGCGCGTCGGCGGTGTACCGGGGAAGCCGCGGTAAAGGTTTCGGTGCCGAGGTGAAGCGGCGGATCATCCTGGGCACCTACGGTCTCTCCGCCGGCTACTACGACGAGTACTACGGGAGCGGCCAGCGGGTGCGCCGCCTGATCAGCGGCGATTTCGAGCGCGCCTTCGGCTTAGGGATCGACATCGTATTCACACCGACGTCACCCAGCGTCGCCTTTCGACTGGGCGAGCGGGTGGCCGACCCGCTTCAGATGTACCTGTCCGACGTTTACACCGTCACTGCCAACCTCACCGGCGCGCCGGCGCTCTCGCTGCCGATCGGGCGGCTAGGCGGGCTGCCGGTGGGCGGCCAGTTCATCGCCCGGCACTTCGACGAGGCGACGATGGTGCGGGCCGCGGCGGCGCTCGAGCGATCGCTCGCGGAAGACCCGGTGGACGGTGGGCGGTAAGCGGTGGGCGGTAGAGTGAACCGAAGCGCTATGGACTACGAACGGGTCATCGGCCTCGAGATTCACGTGCAGCTGCGAACGAGCAGCAAGATGTTCTGCGGCTGCCGCGTGGAGTTCGGCGCGCCGCCCAACACGCTCGTCTGTCCGGTCTGCCTGGGTCTGCCTGGCGCGTTACCTGTGGCGAACCGTCGGGCGATCGCGCTGGCGATCCGTGCCGCGCTGGCGCTGGGCAGCCGGGTGAACGCGCTCTCGGTCTTCGCGCGCAAGCACTACTTCTATCCGGACCTGCCGAAGGGGTATCAGATCACTCAGTACGACCGGCCCCTCGCCCTCGGCGGCTCGCTCGAGCTGCCGTCGGCCGGTGGACCCGTGCGCATCCGCCGACTGCACGTCGAGGAGGACGCGGGGAAGTCACTGCACGACCGATTCCCGCAGCAGACGGCAGTGGACCTGAACCGGGCGGGCGTCCCGCTGATCGAGGTCGTCACCGAACCGGACCTGCGCTCGGCGGCCGAGGCGCGCGCCTTCCTCGGTCGGCTCAAGCAGACGCTCGAGTATCTCGAAGTGAGCGACTGCAACATGGAAGAGGGTAGCTTGCGGGTCGACGCGAACGTCTCGGTGCGCCCCGTCGGCGCCCGTGAGTATGCGGGTAAGACCGAGGTCAAAAACATGAACTCCTTCAGCCAGCTGGAGAAGGCGTTGGAGTTCGAGGCGGAGCGTCATATCGCCATCCTGAAGTCAGGCGGCTCGGTGCAGCACCAGACGATGTTGTGGGATCCGGCGCGCGGCGAAGCGCGCCCCATGCGGGGCAAGGAAGAGGTGCACGACTATCGATACTTCTCCGAGCCCGACCTGCCACCGCTCACCGTCAGCGAGGAGGAAGTGGCGCGGATCGCTCGCGAGCTGCCGGAGCTGCCCTGGCAGAAGACGCAACGTTTCGTCAGTGCCTACGGGCTTCCCGAGTATGACGCCGAACTGCTGAGCGCGACCCGTGAGTTCGCTGATTACTACGAAGCCGTGGTCGGCGGCGGCGCGGACGCCAAGACGGCCTCGAACTGGCTGATGGGCGAGGTGCTTGCCGTCTGCAACGAGCGTGGCGTGGGCATCGGCGCGCTGGGCGTAAAGCCGGCGCGGCTCGCCGAGCTGATCGGGCTGGTCGATGGCGGCTCGCTGTCGTTGGGGGTGGGAAAGCAGGTATTTCGCCGTATGGTCGAAACCGGCAAGCGCGCGGAAGAGGTAGTGCGGGAAGAAGGGCTGCGCACGGTCAGCGACGAAGGCCAGCTCGAGGCCTGGGTCGCGGAGGCGCTGGCGGAGAGCCCGCGCGAGGTCGAGCGCTACCGCAACGGTGAGGAGAAGCTCCTCGCCCACTTCATCGGCCAGGTCATGCGCAAATCCAGCGGCCGCGCCGATCCCGGTCGGCTGCGCGAGATTCTACTCCAGGCGCTACGGGGTTAGCTCGGGGAGGGACGGCCGGTCGCCGGTCAGCCTTTCGACGGCGATCTCTTCTTCTCGCGCCGGCGTCTCAGCCGCCCCTTCTTCGGGCGGATGAGCTTGGCCTTCAGGTGGACCAGGTCGACCAGCATGCCTCGGGCCCCGAGGCGCTGATCCCACCATTCGGGCATCTGGTGCGGCAAGCCGAAATGCTCGTCGGCGATCTGCGCGATCTCATCCTGACGCTGGGTCTTCCGCAAACCGAGCTTCCGATTCAGCATCTTCGCGTCGCTCAGCGCCCGCTCGCCCGTCGGATCGAGGAACGCCGCGAACGATTCCTTCCGCTCGATCAGGTAGTCGGCGCTGAAGTCGAATGCCCGGCGCACCCAGTCCGCGACCTCCTGGTCGTCGACGTCCCAGCGTGAGTAGTCGAGCACGCGATCGAACATGGCCTGCCAGGTGCCGTGGTCGGCCAGGCGGATCATGCCTCGGAAGATCCGGCGATTGGTTTGGAAGCTGAACACTGTGCGGTCCAGTACCCGGTCGAGCAACTCGTCGTTATGCCGGTGGTCCACATCGGTGATCAAGTGGTGCGCGGCGCGCAGATAGGCCTGGCCCAGGTGGATGTCCATCCGATGCTCCCAGTAGGAGTGTCCGATGGCCTGGGTGTTGGCGGATGTGAGCAGCTGGCGGGGCAGGAAGTAGTTGTGCGCCACCGTGTCGCCGGCCAGGTGGGTGAGATACCCGAGGGCGCAGGCCCGTGTCGGATCGCTATCGGCGGCCTCGTACAGCTCCTCGCCCACGTGCCAGTGGTGGCAGTTGCGGCCGACCGGTGCGTACTTCTTGGCGAAAGTGATGTCCGCGGCGATGCAACCGTAGAGGAAGTCGAGCGGGTAACGGCGCAGCAGGCGTCCCACGAGTGGCGGAAACAGGCTGAGGGCGCCCAGAAGCTCCGTGCCGACCAGGATGTGCATCCCCGGGCCCCAGGCGAATGCGGGCTCGGGAACGAGAAGGATCGCGCAAACTGCGAGCCCGATGAGGTAGAGCCAGCGCATTTAGAGCGTCAGCCGCGCAGCCGCTTGCGCTCCCGTTCCAGCGCCTTGCGCGCCTGTTTCAGTTGCTGGCGCGTCATGTCCGCGAACTCCTCACGCGCCGCCTCGACGCTGGCGCTGAGTTCCTCGCGGAAATCTCCCGCCAAGTCGCGGCTGGCTCGGCGGATTTCGCCTAGCGCGCCGCTTCCCATCTCCCGCAGGCGCTGATACCGCTCGCCGATCCCCGCCAGCCGCCGCCGACGTCGCTCCGGCACCCAGGTGACGCCGAGACCGACGCCCACCAGCGTTCCGATGATGAAAGCGAGCAGGAAGGTTGCTGACCGCGTGCCCGCTCCGTCTTTAGGTGTCTTTCGCAGCTTGTCCGTCAGGGAGCTCATCACGCCACCCCTGTCATTCGTCTTCTGGTTCGTCGTCTTCGTTGTCGTTCCGGCCCCGGCGCCGCAGCATGCGAGCGCCGGTACGTATGCCTCGGATCGTCGATGTGGCGGTCAGCAACGTATCCTGAACTTCGCCCTGCACCACATCGATCAGCGCGCCAAGCTCCTGAACACGCTCCTCGGCCGAATCGATCGCATCCTCGAGCCGCTGGTTGGCCAGCTCGATCGTCTCGCCGACCCGATCGACCTCCTTCCGCACCGACATGGCGATGAAGTTCAGGTTCTCGCCGATCGCCCGGGCGCGATCCATGACGGGCCGCGCGTCGTGCGTCAGCGTCTCCAGCGCCTTGTCGAGCCGATCGAGGCTGTGCTTCGCCCGCAGAACGGCGCGGGCCAGCAAGATCAAGCCGATCCCCAGCACAAGGACCGCGATGGCTTGTATCACCTGGATCGTCACGGTCAGCGTATCCGCCACATTCCCCTCCCGCGTTAGCCGCCGCCGACCGACCCGGCGCCTGCGCTGCGGCGGTTGATCTCGCCGGCCGTCTCGAGAACGGCCCTGACCAGGAAGGGCCCGATCAGGTCGCTGATGCCGACGGCGAGAACCACGGTGGCGAAAAAGATGTTCTTGGCCGCGGTCAGCTCCGGCACGATTGGAACGTAGATGAGAACGAAGGAAATCGCCATGGCCAGTGAAAGCCCACCCTGGGGTGTGAGCGCGAGCCCGAAGCTGGCGGGCAACCGGAGCCCGTGCGGCTTGAAACGCGAGGCCACGAGGCCACCCGCCCACTTGGCGATGACCCGACTCGCCACATAGGCGGCGACCAGCGGCACGATCCACCAGGACGGAAACTCGAGCAGGGCTCCGGCGAGAACCAGCAACATGATGTAGATCGGCTTCTCCCACTCGGAGAGCGCCGTGTACACGCGGCGCCGCATGGGCGACAAGTTGCCGATGGCGCTGCCGGCGATCATGCAGACGAGCAACGGGGAGAGTGACAGATAGAACGCGATGCCGGCGGCGAACAGGACCAGGCCGATCAAGAGGAGTACCAGCTCCTGTGGGCGTGGCCGTATTCGGGTCAGCGAAAGAAAGAGGATGCCGAAGAAGAGGCCGAGCAGCACAGTCACGGCGAGCCACTCAAACAGGTTGAGCGACAGCCCGCGCCCGGGCGCCCCGGCGTGGTAGGCGGCAAGCGTGAAGCCGATCACGACGATGCCCACGGCGGCATCGAGGCTGCCGGCATAGAACAGCAGGCGGGTGACCGGTCCTCGAGCCAGATAGGTGTTCGAGATGAGCGCGATGGCGGCGGGCGTCGAGACGCAAGCCGTGGCCGCCGCGACCAGCACGATCGCGTCGTAGCTGTAGCCGAACCAGGCGTCGGTGACGAGGCGGCCGAGGACGTAGATGATCCCGAAGGCGACGGCCGCCTGGATCCAGGTCATCGCGAGAAAGCGCAGCGGAAACTGGCGCAGGTGTCGGCGGTCAAGCTGGAGACCGAAGAGCAAGCCGATCCAGCCCAGGCCCAGCGCGAGGAAAGGCGTGAGCTGGCCGATGATCGCGGAGGACAGGATCTGCGCGAGGTGGGGCCCTAGCAAAAAGCCGAGGAACAGAAACGGGCCGCCGATGGCGATGAAGACTTGGGGTCCGAGCGGGACCTGACGTTTGGCGAAGCTCAAGCGGGCGCCCAGCAACCCGATGAGGACGAGGAGCAGAACAGCGAGGATCGGGTTCAAAGTTCGGCGCCCTCTCCAAGCTCCGGCGCCACGCCGAGGGCGCGGGTGACGGGGATCGCGAAAACGATTCCGGTTCCGGCTTCCCGCAAGTCGCCGCAGACGTCCTGTATGAGCGCGAAGGCCGCGTCCACTTTTTCGGCCTCTTCGATGACGCTGAAGATCGTGTAGTTCTGCGCGCGCGAACGCGAGATCAGCGTCTGAATCCCGGCGAAGAGGGGGATGTCGTGGGTCAACACCCGGGCCATACCCTCGCTATCGATGATGGTGGCGCCGGTGATCCCCAGTTCGAGGAAGCCCGACAGCACATCGTCGAGGGCTTCGACCTGGTTGATGACAGCCACGAGCAGTTGCATGAGGCTTGACCCGGCCGCTGATCTCTAAGGGTGCTCTTCGTCGAACTTTCGGATCAGTTCGATCGCCGCGTCGGCCGTGGACGCTGTCAACAGCAACTGGAGAAAGTCCGGCTGCCGCATCAAGCGCGCGATGCGGGCGAGCAGCTTGATGTGCGTGCTGCTGTGTGCCGGCGGCGAGAGCAGGAGGAAAAAAGTGTGGACGGGCTTTCCGTCCAGCGAGAGAAAGTCGACGCCTCCTGGCGACAGCGCCAGTTCGATGATGGTCGACGAAAGCTCGGGGCAGACCGCGTGCGGGATCGCGACGCCACCGCCGATCCCCGTCGATTGGGCAGCCTCCCGCTCCAAGAGCGCGTCGAGCACGGTCTGCTCGTTGTCGATCAGGTTCTGCTCGGCAAGCTGGCGGACCATGCGGGCCAGCGTGCTCTCCACCCCGTCCGCCTGCAGGTCGAGGATGACGAGGTCGGGACTCAGGTAGCGATGAAGCTTCATATCTTTTCGTGCACCGGTAAGGGAACGCCATTCACATAGCCATTGCCGGGCGATGGTGTCAAGCAGGCGATCTTGGCCTTCTCTCGCAGATTACCGGTGGCGCGGCGCCTGATTGACGGCCCCGAACGGGGTGTCCTAAGTTGGCCCGGCTATGAGCAGCTTTGTCGTTGAAGGAGGTCGGAAGCTACACGGCCACGTGAAGCCGGCGGGCAACAAGAACGCCGCCTTACCGATGATGGCGGCGGCGCTCTTGACCGAGGACCCGGTACGCCTGGGGAACGTTCCGGACATCCGGGACGTGCACACCATGCTGGAGCTGCTCGCCGCCCTCGGCGTCCAAGCCGAGTGGCGGGGGCAGGGCGTGTTGGAGCTGCAGGCGGGTGAGGTGCGCTCGGTCGCGCTGGCCCCGGACCTCGCCGCACGCATCCGGGCCTCGATCCTGCTCGCGGGCCCTATGCTGGCGCGCAGCCACGAGCTGCGACTGCCACCGCCCGGCGGCGACGTGATCGGGCGGCGACGCCTCGACACCCACTTCGAGGCGTTGCAAAAGCTGGGGGCCGAGGTCGAGCTGGGCGATCAGTTCATCTTGAGGGGCAAGCTTCGCGGCGCCGACATTTTCCTCGACGAGCCCAGCGTTACGGGGACCGAGAACGTGATCATGGCGGCCACCCTCGCCCGGGGTACGACGGTGGTCCGTAATGCGGCCGCCGAGCCACACGTCCAGGACCTCTGCCGCCTTCTGGTCGCGATGGGCGCGC
>CAYGAJ010000028.1:0-19003 GCA_964347815.1 uncultured Gemmatimonadota bacterium
AGGGGGCGTTCGACATCGACTCCTGGCCGCCGGCGACCACGACCTCCACGTCGCCGGCGCGGATCGCCTGGGCGGCCAGCATCACCGCCTTCAGTCCCGAGCCGCACACCTTGTTGACCGTGACCGCGGGAACCGTGGCCGGGATGCCGGCGGCGATCGCCGCCTGACGGGCCGGAGCCTGCCCGACCCCGCCCTGCAGCACGTTCCCCATGATCACGTCCTCGACATCGCCCGGCTCGATCCCCGCCCGGGACACGGCCTCGCGAATCACCACGGCGCCGAGCTGCGGCGCCTTCAGAGACGACAGCCCCCCCAGGAAGCGGCCGATCGCGGTGCGGGCGGCGCTAACGATTACGGGGCTGTTTCGTGGGTCTGCCATATCGACACTGCCTTTCAGTCGGGGCGCTTTTGAACGAGGGTGGGTCGATCTTCCCCGGGGACAAGGTAACCCCAGGGGATTTCGGGATCATGCTCGAATATTAGCAAAGTTCGTTCCCTCCGCGCCCGTTCCAGCACCGACCGCTTGCTCTCCAGCGTGACCAGCGGCTCCACGTCGTAGCCCATGATCCAGGGCAAGGGGAGGTGGGCCGCGGTGGGCACGAGATCGGCCAGGTAGACGGCCGTCTCCCCCTCCGACTCGATCCATACCGACTGGTGGCCCGGTGTGTGTCCCGGGCTGGGCAGGAGGTGGATCCCGGGGAGGAGCTCGCCGGGGCCGTCGTGGAGGTCGAGCAGGCCGGCCTCGAAGACGGGGTCGAAGTTCGGCAGCAGGTAGCTGCCCCGGACCCGCTCGTTCTGCAGGTGAGCGAAGTCCCATTCGACCGTCTGGACGACGTGGCGGGCGCCCGGGAAGGCCGGGACGATCCGCCCGTCATCCAGCCGCAGCGTATCGCCGCCGGCGTGGTCGAAGTGGAGGTGGGTATTGATGACCCGCTCCACGTCTTCCGGCCGGAAGCCCGCATCGCGGATCGCGTCTTCCAGCGCCGTCGGCTTCCCGTCGTTCTCGATGCCGTAGATGTCCCGAAACTTCTCGTCGTCTTTGTTCCCGACGCCGGTGTCGATCAGTACCAGCTCGTCCGGCGACTCGACCAGCAAGGGGCGCAGCGCCAGCGGTATCCGGTTCCGATCGTCGGCGGGGATTTTCTTCTGCCAGAGCGGCTTCGGCACGACGCCGAACATGGCACCGCCGTCCAGCAGCTGGCGTCCCGCGTTCAGGGCGTGCAGGCGGAAGCGGCCCAGCTCTCGGGTCGTCGCGCTGCCGATCGTGGTCGCCGTCACACTCATCGGGGTTTCGGTCACGCTCAACTTTCGTCCTCGGCCGGAAACTCACCGCGCAAGTACGCACCCAGGGTGCCCCAATCCTCGATCCCCAGATCTGAGAGCCGGGCGAGGAAACGCACGAACAGCTCGGCGGTCGTCTCGGCGTCCGGGCCGGCCCGGTGCCAGGTATCGGGCGCGATCGAGTAATAGTCCGCCAGAGCATGGAGGCTGCGCCTCGGTAGCTCGGGGTGGAGGCGGCGCGCCAGACGCAACGTGCAGAGCCGCTGCCCGGCCAGCCGTCCGCCCCGACAGCGCTCGAACTCCGAGCGCAGCAGACGCCAGTCGAAACTCACGTTGTGGGCGACGAAGACTGCCCCCTCCAGCGCCTCATGCAGCGAATCCGCCAGCTCGGCGAAGGTGGGGGCGCCCGCCACCATCTCGTCGGTGATCTCCGTCAAAGCGCTGACGACCGGCGGTATGGGGCGCCGCGGATTGATCAACGACTCGAAGCGGCTGACGACCCGGCCGCCCCGCACCCGCAAGGCGGCGACCTCGGTCAGGCGGTCGCCGCGCCACGGCGAGCCGCCGGTCGCCTCCACGTCGACGACCACGAACTCGAGGTCATCCAGCCGGACCGACCCGTAGCCACCCGGGATCTCGCTCAGCCGCCAATGCCCGCGCCGCGAGCGGAAGCGCGGATCACCGCCCAACACCTCACGGACCAGCGAGGCGGCCAGGCGCGGCGGCCCGTAGCGCATGGCGAAGATCTCCTCGGCGACGGCGGGCGTCGCTGCCGGGCCGGCCGCCAGCAACGAAGCCGCCCGGTCGCGGAGCAACGGGAGATCATCCCAATGGACGCCGAGGGCGCCGTTCATCCGGCGGCCTTGCGCATCGAGGCCACCTCTCGAGGCGGTGAATCAGGTGACGGCGGGGGCCACGTGCCCGAGAACGCGGGCCCGGTCGGCTCGGGGCCGAGCGGGCGACTGCCGGCGCCGAACGCCGCTCCCTCGGCACGGAGGCCATGGGTTAACGACGCTGTTGGAGTCGGCATCGGGGGCAAGATAGGCGCCCCTCGGAGCCGACGCAAACCGCCCCAGAGCGGGGTTTTTTGGCCGATCGGCGCCGGCTCCAGACCCGCGGATCGCTTGCTCAGACGCGCCTTTCCAAGGCCTTCGCCAGGCGAAGATAGTCGCCTACCGGCAAGGCGTCGGGTCGGGTGGCCGGATCGATGTCCAGGGACCGCAGCACGGCCTCCGCCGCCGGCCCGGTGAGCGCGTACTCGGGCGCCTGCCGCAGCACGCGCTGCAGCTGCTTGCGCCGGCGGCTGAAGGCCGCACGGGTCAGCCGGCGGAATGCCGCCTCCTCGCTCGGGCCCAGCGGCGGCGGCCGCAGCGGTGTGATGCGCACGGCCTGCGAGTCGACCGCCGGTCGAGGCCGAAACGCGCCGCGGGCGACCCGAAACAGCGTCTCCACTCGCGCCACGGCCTGCACCCCGACCGTCAGAGCGCCGTAGTCCTTGCCGCCGGGCTCGGCGGCCAGCCGATCCGCCACCTCTTTCTGAACGGTCAGCACGATGCGCTCGGGACGCGGATCCGCCGCCAGCAGATGAAAGATGAGGGGCGAGGTGATGCCGTACGGTATGTTGCCGATGACCTTGTACGGCTCGCCCCCGGCCAGGTCGGCCACATCGTGCTCGAGCGCATCACCGTGATGAACGACGACGTGATCGCGGCCGGCGAACTCCGACCGGAGCCCTTCGGCCAGCACGTCGTCCAGCTCGATCAAGACCAGCGTCCCGACCCGCTCGACCAGGTGCTGAGTCAGTGCCCCCTGCCCCGGCCCGATCTCGATGACGCGATCGGCGCCCTCGGGCTCCAACGCTTCGACGATCTTCTTCTGCAGGTTGGGATCGATGAGAAAGTGCTGGCCCAGCGATTTCTTCGCGTCTCGATGCGGTGGGAGGCTCACGTTCGGCTCAGGCCCGCAACACGAACGCGGTCTGATCGTCGGGGGCCGGCGTGCTTTCGTGGCCACGCGCCTCGAACATGGCCTCGACGATCGTCTCGGCCGATTTCGCCCGGTGCCGCCTGACCGCGTTCAGCACCGCCTCCTCCGTGGTCCGCAGCGATGGGTTGGTCAAGCCGTCGGTGAACAGGCAGAGCAGGTCACCGGGCTCCCAGGCCACCGACGCATCGCCGTACGACCCGTACTCGGCGATCCCCAGCGGCGGACTGGTGGCCCGCAGGCGTTGGGGCTCCTCGTCGCCGTGAAGCCGAAAGGCGTGCGCGTGGCCGGCGTTGGCGTAGAGGAGGACACGGCGGTCGGGGTCGATCACGCCGTAGAACACGGTCATGAACATCTCCGTGCTCTCGAGCTTCTGGATCAGCGCCCGGTGGATCGAGCGGAGAAGGTCGCCGGGCGAGGCGGCTTCGCGCGCGTAGATGCCGGTGACGCTCATCGACAACGCCATGATCAGCGAGGCGCCGAAGCCATGCGAGGTGACGTCGCCGAGCATCGCCCCGATCTTTCCATCGGAGAGCTTGAACAGCTGATAGAAGTCGCCGCCCACCGGCCGCGCCGGCTCGCAGCGCGCCGCCACCTCGGCGATCTCCTGGAACTCGCTCAGGTCCGGCAACAGCTTCATCTGCAGGTCGTGCGCCAACTCCAGCTCTCCGATCAGGCGCTCGCGCGCGAGGATCTCTTCCAACAGCCGCAGGTTCTCGACCGCGTTTCCGATCTGACGCGCCAGCGTCATCAGCAGCCGCGTCTCGCCGGCGTGCGACACGACGGCGCCCGTGCGCCGACCGATCAGGTTGAGCACGCCCACGGTGCGCGTGGCGCCCGCGGGACTCGTGTAGCTCACCGGCACGGCCACCCACGGCTCGGGCCGGGCGCCCAAACGATCGGCTAGGCCGGGCGGCAGGTCACGCAGCTCGTCCAAGCGAACGGTCCGGTTCTCGCGAAAGGCGAGCGCCGAGACCGAGTAGACCGACGAGACCGGCACCCGGGTCACCGGCAGCCGCGCCGCGCCCTCCGACGCGGCGAGCACCAGCTCTGCCGAGTCGGGGTCGTAGATCCACAGCGACGCTCGGTCGGCGCCGGTCACGCTCAGCACGCCCTTCAGGATCTGGCCGGCCGCGTCCTCGAGCTGTGTCACCGCGCCGAGCGTCTCGGTGATGCTGTGGAGAAGCTCGATCTCTTCCTGGCGCTCGGCCAGATCGCGCCGGCTGTGGGCCAGCTCCCGCTCGAAGGCCAGCACCTCGTCCAGCAAGTCGCGGGCGAACTCCGCCCACCGCCCGCATTCGGCGCCGCCATCCGGCCGCGCTTCGACCGCCAGGCGCACGCCCGGCGTCTGCAGCCAGTGCAGGGTTCCGGCGGCGGCCACGCCGCCCGCGGCCGCCGGAGCCAGACGATCGAGCGCCCCGTCAGGCGTCTCCGTCCACAGCTGCAGCTCGGCACCCGAGCTGAGCCGGATGCGCTCGAAGAACTCGACCAGACGCTCGGCCTCGTCCGTGGCGACCGCGATCGACGGTTCGATGCCTCTGGTCTCCCAGTCGCTTCTGAGCGTCAGCCAGACTGAGTTCCCCTGCTCGTTGAAGCGCACCTCGTCCGCCAACCGCTTCAAGAGGAAAAGACCGCGTCCGCTGGCCGCCTCGATCGCCGTCGCTTCGGTCGGGTCGGGCACCCGGTGCGGATCGAAGCCGGGGCCTTCGTCGGTCACCTGCACCCGGGCCTTCCAGGCGTCCAGGTTCGCCCGCACCAGGACCTTCTTGGTGCGGTCGCCGGCGTTGCCGTAGAGGATCGCGTTGGAGATCGCCTCGCTGACCGCGATCCGCAGGTTCACCAGCGTCCGCGTGCCGTAGCTCCGGAAATCGCGGCAACGATCGGCCAGCAGCCGGACGACGTGCTCGATGATCGACACGTCGCTCGGCAGCTCCAGCCGGATCTCGTGCGACAGGAAGCGATCGAGGACGCCGGGCTTCCCCACGGCGGTGTGTTGAACTTCGGTGAGCTTGCGGCCCAGCTCCTCGCTGGCGACCGGCCGCGTGAGACAGTCGTGACAGCCGTGTCGCAGCGCGGAGATCACCTGGTTGATGTTTTGGCCGCCGGGATCGGTCACCGCCCACAACGAAGAGCGGGGAAAGAGCCGCGCCAGCGTGTTCCACTGGGGCTCGGTCGGCTCGAGCGAGAGATCGGCGATGACGAGAGAGGGGCGCGAGTCGGCGTGCGTCTCGAGGGAATCCAGCCCGGGCGCGGCCGTCGCACCGAAACCCAGGTCTTCCAGCGCCGATGTCAGCTCCGAGATCAGATCGGCGCGCTGTGTGAGGACGAGAGCCGATCTTCGCGCACCTACGTGGCTAGACATCGCCGATCTAGAAGCCCTCGAGCGCTTGCTCCTGGGTCTGGGTGATGTGGAAGAGTGTATCCAGCTTGGTCAGCTCGAACAGGGTCCGCAGATCCTCGTTCAGGTTGGACAGCCGCATCTCACCGCCCTTTTCCCGGATCTTCTTCGACAGGCTGACCAGAACTCCGAGGCCGGAGGAATCGATGTACGCCGTCTCACTGAAGTCGATCAGGAACTTGCGCGAGCCCGAGCGCAGCAGCTCCAGCACGTCGTCCTTCAGCTCCTGACGGTTTCCGACGATCAGCTGACCCGTCACGCGCACGATCGTCACATCGTCCTGACGCGAGATATCGAAGTTCATCAACCCTCCATGAATTCCCAGCCCGCGGGCGGCCGGCCGCTACCCGCACCGTCGATCAAGTCGTTCGGGCCATCAGAGCGGTCACGTACGCCACCGCCTCGACGGCCGCCGCGTCCGCCCCCCGAGACAGATCGTTGAACGGCCGGGCCAGCCCGTGGAGTATCGGCCCGATCGCCGTGGCTCCGGCCAACCGCTCCACCAGCTTGTACGCGATGTTGCCTGCGTTCAGATCTGGAAAGATAAGCACATTGGCGTGCCCGGCGACAGGACTGTCCGGCGCTTTGCGCTGGCCCACGTGGCGGATCAGCGCGGCGTCGGCCTGCAATTCGCCGTCCGCCGCGATGCCCGGGAACCGCTGCTGGAAGCGGTCGTGGGCGTCATGCATCTTCTGCACGGCCGGGCTCGCGGCGCTACCGCGGGTGGAGAACGACAGAAAGGCGATTCGGGCTTCGTCACCGACGATGACCGGCCGCATCTCCGCGGCCTGCGCGGCGATCATGACCAGCTGCTCCACGTCCGGATCGGGAACGACACCGGCGTCGGCGAAGGTCAGGACCTCGTGCTCGGGCGTGCCACGGAAGGAGGGGACGACCATATAGAAGGCCCCGGTGACCATCTGCTGGCCCGGCGCCGTTCCGATACAGCGGAGCGCCGCGCGGATCACCTCCGAGGTCGCCACGGTGGCCCCGCCCACGGCGCCGTCGGCGTCCCCGCTCCGCACCATCATCCCGGCGAAATAGAGCGGATCGCACAGCCGTTCCCGGGCGGCGGCGGCGTCGAGGCCCTCTTCGTCGCGCAGTTGCCGATAGAGGCCGGCGTAGCGCTCGAGCGCCTCATCCTCTCCAGGGCAACGCACGGCGCCGGGCCAGTCGGCCGGCGCCGAGCCCTCCGGCACCAGGAGGATGGGCTCGAGACGCCCCGCCGCACGCAGGCGCTGGGCGGCCTCGCGGACGCGCTCATCCGTGCCCTCGACCAGGACGACGCGCTTCGGCGAAGCGCCGGCTCGTTCCGCCAGCTTTTGCAGGAACATCGGGTGCTCGACCTTAAGTCCGCGCCTCGAGCCGCCGGCGCACGGGCGCGGAGACGAACTGCGAGACGTCGCCGCCCAGCGAAGCGATCTCGCGAACGAGCGAAGCGCTGAGGAACGTGTATTCACCCGCGGGGGTCATGAACACCATCTCCAAATCGGGATAGAGCTCCCGGTTCATCAACGCCATCTGAAACTCGTACTCGAAGTCGCTCGCGGCGCGCAGACCCCGTATGACCACGTTCGCGCCGACCTTGCGACAGAAATCGACGAGCAACCCGTTGAAGTCGGCGACATCGATCCGCGGCTCATCCGCGAACGCCTCGCGAATCATCGCGACGCGCTCTTCCACCGAGAACATGCGAGTCTTCTCTTGCGTCGGTTGATGTGCCACCGACACGATTAGCCGATCCACGAACTTCAGGCTGCGCCGCGCGATATCTTCGTGGCCCAGCGTTAGCGGATCGAACGAGCCCGGGTAGATCGCGACCCTCGCGTCCGTCATCCTTCTGCCTCCTCCCCCTCCAAGTCGTCTGCGCAGATCAGCACGAGCACCGTGTCTCCATAGCGCCGCTCGCTGGCGCCCGCCGGAATATCCAGCCCCTCTCGAACGCCGTGCTCCAGGCTGAGGATCCGCGCGAACGGCGCACGCCTGTAGCGCTCGATCAGCTTTCCCGCCGCGCCCGTCCCGTAGGGCGGGTCCGCCAGCGCGATATCGAACTCGGCCCGGCCCGGCCGCGCCAGGAACGAAAACACGTCGGACCGCACGACCGTCGACCGGTCGCCTGCGCCCAGCTCCTCGATGTTCGCCCGCAGGCACTCGAGCGCCCGGGGATCGCTTTCGACGAAGGTCGCCCTTTCCGCTCCGCGCGAAAGCGCCTCGAGACCCAACGCGCCGCTGCCGGCGAACAGGTCGAGCACGCTGGCGCCCGGCAGCTCCTCCATCAGCATACTCATCCATGCTTCTCGAACCCGCTCGGGCGTGGGCCGAACGCGCCGGCCCCGCGGCACCTTCAGCCGGCGCCGACCCCAGCGACCCGCTACGATTCGGAGGTAGCCCAAGCGGCCTCGCTCGGCCGGACATCGAGCAACTTGGCCTGAACGTACTCGACCCCCTGCCACTCGCTCAGACCCAGCTGGAACGCCAGATCGACCCGCGAAGACTCTTGCAGCCACTCCGATTCGGCGGCCAGGCCGAAGCCGATCGCCTCCGACGCCGCGCCCCCCTTCGTATCGAGCCGCAGCCGCAGGTGCCGTTCTCCCACCACCTGCGGCGCCCCGCTCAGGCGGACGTCGCGCGCCAGGAAGACCGGCTTCGGGTTGCCCATGCCGAAGGGTCCGAAATGGGCGAGGAAACGCCAGAGGTCCGCCGTCACCTCGCTCAAAGGCAGCTCGACGTCGACGTTGAGCCTCGGCTGCAGGTCCTCGCGCTTGAGCCGCTCTCGGGCCACCTCGTTCAGCCGCTGCCGGAAGGCGTCGACGTTCGCGGCCCGGATCTGCAGGCCCGCCGCCGCCCGGTGACCTCCGAACTGCTCGAGCTGGGGCTCGCACGCTTTCAAGGCGTCGAACAGGTGGAAGGCCGGGATCGAGCGGCCGGACCCGCGTCCCCGGACGCCGTCGAGGGCGATGAGCACGGTGGGCCGGTAGAACTCCTCGAGCACGCGCGAGGCGACGATCCCGATCACACCCGGGTGCCAGCCCTGCGACGCCAGCACGATCACCCAGTCGGTCTCGGGGTCGAACACGCCCTCCAGCATCTCCTTCGCCTGCTCCAGCGTCGCCCGGTCCTCTTCCTGGCGAACGCGGTTCTCGGAGTCGACGACTTCGGCCAGGGCTTTCGCCTCTTCCTCGTCGCCGGTCAAGAGAAGCTGGACCGCCCGCATCGCGTCGCCCATGCGGCCTACCGCGTTCAGGCGCGGGCCGATGACGAAGGCGATCTGTCCCGACCCGATCGGCCGCCCCGGCCGTAGGCCCGACACGTTGAGCAGCGCCCGCAGCCCGGGGTTGGGCGTCCGCTTCAGCACCTTGAGCCCGAACCGCGTGAGCACCCGGTTCTCGCCGGTGAGTGGGACCAGGTCGGCGACCGTCGGAATGGCGACCAGGTCGAGGTACTTGTAGAGCGACTCGACTGAACGGCTGCGGTGCTCGTACAGAGCGTGTAGCAGCTTGAAGGCGACGCCGCTTCCGCAGAGGACTCTCTCGGGATACGTGCAATCGGGACGGTGCGGGTTGAGCACGGCCACGGCCGGTGGCAGCTCTTCCGGCGGCGTGTGGTGATCGGTGACCACGACATCGATCCCCTCGCGCCGCGCCGCGTCGATCGCTTCGTGCGCCATGGTGCCGCAGTCACACGTCAGCACGCAGCTCGCCCCACGTTCGACGGCGGCGGCGAGCCCGGCCGGGCCGAAGTCGTAACCGTGGAGCTGGCGGTGAGGGAGGAATACATCGACGCGGGCGCCCAGCTCTCTCAGCGCGCGGACCAGCATCGCCGATCCGCATACGCCGTCGACATCGTAATCGCCGTGGACGAGGATCAGCTCCCGCGACTCGATGGCGGCGGAGAGGCGCTCGACCGCCTTCGCCATGTCGGCCATCGACCAGGGATCGAGCAGACCGTTGAGCCGCGGACGCAAGAAGCCCTTGGCGGCCTCGGGGTCGGCATAGCCGCGACCGACCAGTATCGAAGCGATCGGTTCGGGGATCTCGAGCTGCGAGACCAGCGCCTTGACCGCGGCGACGTCCGCCGACGCCGGCAAGCCGACGATTGGCTTTACCATCGCGCCTCCCCGGGCGGCGCTGGCGCCGCTCGACGTACGAACCCCGTTGAAACGAAAAACGTTCGCCCTCTCACCGCCGCCCTCACGAAGCTCGCAGATCTCTTGGATAGAGGATCACGCCACACCCCTCGCAGCAGACCAGCGTCGACAGGCTTTTGATCTGCATCTCCTGCTGAATGGTCACCGACGTAAAGCAGTTGCCGCACGCCGCCTCTTCGCTGAGGGCCGCCATCGCCACGCGCGACCTCCCTCCCCGGATGCGCTCGTAGAGCCCGAGGGCGCGACCGTCGATGCGTATGGCGAGGTTCTCGCGGCGGTCGTTCTTGACGGCCAGCTCGTCCTCCAGCTCCTTCAGCCGGGCCGCCACGGCCTCGCGCCTTGGGCCGACCTCGCCGCGTGAGCTTTCCAGTTCTGCCGCCAGCTCTTTGTGCCGGCCCTCCAGCTCCTCGACCACCTGCATCTTGTCGAGGACGATGTCTTCCAGCTTCCGCACGTCCTGACGAATCAGGTCGAACTCGAGGCTGGCCGCGCTGTACTGCCGCTCGTTCTGAACCTGGCTCACTCTCGAGCGGGTCTTGTCGAGAGCCTCACGCCGTTCGTCCAGCGCCCGTTCGGCGCGGCGCGAGTCCAACCGGGCGTGTTCGAGGTTCGTCTCGAGCTGTTCCAGTCGCGAGGCTAGGCCGCTGACGCCTTCCTCGAAACGCTCGAGCTCGCGCCGACGCTCCTCGGCCTCTTGCTCCAGCCCGACGATCTCCTGATCGATCGCGTGCAGCTTCAGCAGCTCGATAAGGATGGATTCTCTGCTTGTCTCGGCCATCTGTCCCATTCGTTCGTCCGTGGTCTATTCACCTCTGAACAACCCGCGACCGGGCAGTCGGCTACCCAGTGCGGCCAACTCCTGCCGGGTCTTCTTTATCTGTTCCGCCAGCTCGACCGCCGCGCTCGTGTCGGCGACCAGCACTTCGGTCATCAGGTCGGCCAGCCGCTTCTCGAGCGCACGCCCACGCAAGCGGGCGACCGTTTCTTCCAGCACCGATTCGGGATTGGTCAGCTCTTCCGGATCGGCGCGCAACTCCATCACTCGCTCGTGGAGGGGCGGCGGCAATTGCTCGGCCCAGGCGAGTGACACCTCCGATTCGCCGCCGCCGGCTTGCGACGGCGAACCGTGCGTGGCGATCAACGCGCTGTAGATCTCTCGATATGCGGGCACCCTGAAACTAGCCGGCTCGACCAGTTGGGCCACCCTGGGTATCAGCGCCGTATCGCGCAGCAGCAGCAACAGCAGCTTGCGCTCGGGGCCCAGCTTGGGTATCGGCGCTTCCGCGGGTGCCGGCGCCGGCGAGCTCGCCGCGCGTCGACGGCGCCAACCGCTTTCGGCCCGCGCCAGCTCACGCTCCAGCGTCGCGCGGCGCACGCCGGTCACCGCGGCGACGCGGTCCAGATAGATGTCGCGCAGCGCCTCATCCTTGGCGGCACGTGCGGTGAGCAGCAGCCCGTCCACGGCGCGCCGCTTCCCCTCGATCGTGTCGAGATAACCGCGCTGCTGCAGGATCTGAATCTTGCGATCGAGCACGTCGACGGCGTCTTCCGTGTGCCTGGCCAGAGCTTCCGCTCCACCTTTCCGCACGATCGAGTCCGGATCCTCGCCCTGGGGAAGCGTCGCCACGCTCGGGTGAACCCCCGCCCGCAGTAACTCGTCCGCCGCCTTGAACGTCGCGACCAGGCCGGGCCGATCGCTGTCGTAGAGCAACAACGCCCGCTTCGCATAACGACTCAACAGCCGCGCCTGCGCCTCGCCCAGGCTCGTGCCCAGCGGCGCGATGACGTTCTCGATCCCGCACGCCGCCAGCGCCGCGTAATCCATGTACCCCTCCACCACCAGGAACACCTCCTGGCGACGGATGGCGTGCCGGCTCCAGTTGAGGCCGTAGACGATCTTTCCCTTGTGAAAGATCGGTGAGTCGGATGAGTTGATGTATTTCGGCGCGTCCGCATCTTGGGCGAGGGTGCGCCCGCCGAACCCGATCACCCGGCCACGCAGATCGTAGATCGGGATCATCAAACGGCCGCGGAAGTGGTCGAACGGTTCCTTCGCCCGCTCGCTCTGCTTGATCAGCCCGACTTTCAGCAGCACCTCGTCGCCGATCTCGAGCACCGCCGCCGCTTCCCGCAAAGCGCGCCAGGCGTCCGGCGCATAGCCGAAGCCGAACCGACGCACCGCCTCCTCCGGGAAGCCGCGCCGTACGAGCAGATACGTGCGAGCCGCCTCCCCGTGCGGCTCGTCCCAGAGCTGGCGCTGATACCACTCGGCGGCGAAGGCCACCGCCTCGCGCAGGTCGCGGTACGGATCTTCCTCGGCGCCCCGGGTATCGGTCTCGGGCACGATGATCCCACAGCGCTCGGCGACGAACTTGACCGCCTCGACGAACTCGAGCCCCAGCAGCTTCATCGGAAAGGCGAAGACATCACCGCCCTCGCCGCAGACGAAGCACTTGTAGATCCCGCGCGCCGGATCGACCGAGAAGTTGGGCCCCTCGCCCTTGTGGAGCGGGCACGGTCCACGATACGTGCGGCCGCTGCGACGCAGCTCCACATACTCGCCGACGATCGCCACGATGTCGGCCTGGGCCCGTATCTCCTCGATCAGCTCGTTGGAAACCACGTCTACTCCAACTCCAAAACCGTGACCCCGCTGCCGCCTTCGAAGGCGGCGGCCAGGTGGTACGACTTCACGCGCCGGTCGCTGCGGGCGTACTCCGCCACCGTCTCGCGCAGCACGCCGGTCCCCTTCCCGTGGATGACGCGCAGCTCGTGCAGCCCCGACAGCACCGCGGCGTCGAGCGCGCGGATCAGCTCCATCCGCGCCTCCTCCGAGACCATCCCCCGCAGGTCGATCTCGTGGCGGGCGTCGACCTCGGGCGTGCTGTGCAGGGCCACCCGTTCCGCCGGCGCTTCGCCGCCCGGCTTCCGGGTCAACACACCGGCCGGCAGCTGCAGCTTGACCGCACCCATCTCGACGACCACCTCGCCGCCCCGGCGCTCGACCACCCGCCCCTTCCGCTCCAGTGTGGTGATCCACACCTCGTCGCCCGGCTCGAACGGCGTGCCCGGCGGGGTCGGGGCCGCACTCTCGCTCTCGCGCAACGCCTCGGAGTGCGCCCTGAGGCTCGCCTCCAGCTCACGGCGCGCCTCACGCGCCGCTCGGCGATCCGCCTGCAGCGCCTCGTTCAGCTTGCGGCGAGCCTCGAGCAGAAACTCGCGAGCGCGCTCGTGCGCCTCGCGCTCCTGCTCTCGCGTGCGCTCGTCCAGATCGGCGGCCGCACGCTCCTGCGCAGCGGCGCGCGCCTCCAGCTCCTGCTCGCGCCGGCTCAGCTCGGCCAGCCGCGCCTCCAGCTCGGCCTCCTTCCCCTCCAGCTCGGCCAGCAGACGCGCCGTGTCCAGCTCGTCGGGGCTGAGCGAAGCCCGCGCCCGCTCCAGCACCTTGCGGGGAAAGCCCACCCGCTGAGCCATGGCCAGCGCGTAGCTGCGACCGGGCCTCCCCTTCACCAGACGATAGAGCGGTTGCAGGCGCTCGGGGTCGAAGGCAAGGCCGGCGCTGACGATACCCGGCTGCTCGCCGGGCAGGCTGTTGAGGGCACCCAGGTGGCTGGTGGCAAGCGTCATGCAGCGGCGCTCGGCCAGTTCGATGAGCACGCCGCGCGCGAGCGCGGTGCCTTCCACCGGGTCGGTGGCGCCGCCGATCTCATCGATCAGGCAGAGCGATTCCCGTCGGGCGCCCTCGAGGATCTCGGTAAGGTTGCGGAGGTGGGCCGTGAAGGTCGAGAGCGACGCGTCGATCGACTGCTCGTCTCCGATGTCGGCGATGATCGCGTCGAACACCGGGATCGTCGAGCCCGGCCCCACCGGCGGCAGGATTCCGGCCTGCGCCATCGCCGAGATCAGACCCACCGCCTTGATCAGCACCGTCTTGCCGCCGGCGTTCGGCCCCGTGATCAGCAACGTGTGCTCGCCCGGGTTGAGGAGCAGATCGAACGGCACGAGCGGCTCGGACGCCTCCAGCAACAGCGGGTGCCGTCCGTGCACGACGCGGTAGCCTTCCCGCTCCCAGCTCGTCAGCTTGGGGCGCGCACAGCCGCGCGTGAGCGCGTAGCGGCCGCGGGCGAAGAGCGAGTCGAGGTCGACGAGCCGGCGGAAGGTGTCGGCCAGCTCCGCCGACCGTTTGCGCAACGCTCCAGTCAGCTCGCGCAGAATCCGCTCCACCTCACGCGCCTCGGACAGCTGTAGCTCGCGCAGCCGGTTCATCGGCTCGATCGCCGACGGCGGCTCGATGAACAGCGTGGCGCGGCTGGCCGACTCGTCGTGGACGATCCCACCCACCTCCGAGCGCCCTTCCCGGCGGACCGGGATGCAGTAGCGCTCGGCGCGGATCGTCACCGAGGCGTTGGGCACGGCGATGCGCTCGGGCAGGCCCGCGATGACCGACTCGAGGTGGCGGACCAGATCGGATCGCGCGGTGCGGATCGCGCCGCGCAGCCGCTTCAGTTCGGCCGAGGCGCCATCCTTCAGGCTCTCGCTCTCCTCATCCAGCGCCCCCTGAAGGCGCGACTGCAGCGCATCATCTCTAAGCAGACCCGCCGCCAGCTCCGACAGGCGCGGGAATCGATCCGACTCGGGCAGGATGGCCCGGGCCACGGCTCGCGCGCCCCTGAGCAGCTGTAGCGCGCCGATCAGCTCGGCGACCGACCAGACGCTGCCCTCGGTGGAAAGACGTTTCAACGGCCGCCGCAGGTCAGGGATGAGGGGTGGCATCCACTTCTCGTCGTGAATCAGCCAGCTCACCATCTCGTCCACGCGATCGAGCGCCGCGGCCACGTCTTCCCGGCGGTCGGTGGGCCGCAGTTCGAGCACCGCCTCGGCCCCCGGCTCGCTCGTCGCCTGAGCGGCGACGATCTGCAAGACGCGATCGAACTCCAGCGCCTCCAGCGCGTGACGATTCATCGCCCGAAAAGCGCGGGGGGTGCTGACGTTCGCCCGCCAGCACCCCCCGGGGTTCGCACGCTCTGTCGGCGCCGCATGCGGACAAGCATAGTCAAGTCTCCGACCGCCGCGCCTCGAGCGCTTCGCGCACAATGCGGTTGACCTCGCGGCCCTCGGCGCGCCCTTTCACCTGGGGCATGACGCGGCCCATGATCGATCCCATGTCCGACGCGCCCGCCTCGATCGCCTGCACGACCAGCTGGCGGATCTCGTCGGCGCCCAGCTGCCGTGGCATGTACTCGCGCAGAATCTCGACCTCGCCCCGCTCCTTCGCCGCCAGCTCCGGCCGCGACGTCATCTGCTCTGCCGCCTCGTTTCTCAGTTTCACGGCCTTGGCCAGGACCTCGATCACCTCCGGGTCGTCCAGTTCGTGGCCGACTTCGATCTCGCGATTGTGGATGTCCGCCAGCAGCGTAGAGAGCAAACGCGCGCGGTCCTTTTCCTGCCGGCGCCGCGCGTCGTTCATGTCCGCCCGAAGTCTCGACTTCAGCTTACTCTCCCCCATCTCGCCTGGCTCGATCCCACCGTGTCTTCGACCCCCCCTTCCCGTCCCCCAGCCCGCGAAACCCCGGTTCGTCTGACACCATCCGAACCTAATCGCGGCCGAAGACGAGCGTCAACGCTACCCGGGCGGCCACCCCATCGCCCGGCCACCCAGCAGGTGAACGTGGACGTGAAAGACGGTCTGGCCGGCCCCGGCGTTGCAGTTCAGCACGGCTCGATACCCGTCTTCTGCAATCCCTTCGTCGGCGGCGATCTCCACCGCCGCCAGCAGCAACCGCCCCAGTAGCGCCGCCTCAGCGCCGCTCACATCGTTCAGCGTCGCGATGTGCTGGCGCGGGATGACCAGGATGTGGGTGGGCGCCTGCGGGTTGATGTCGCGGAAGGCGACCCACTCATCGCCCTGCTTGACGATCTCGGCGGGCAGCGTGCCCGCGGCGATCTTACAAAAGAGACAATCCGTTGCCATTGCCACCACCTTTTGGGTCTCTCGCGGCTACGCTGGACCGATCCTCGACTAGTCCAGGAACGCGTCTTTGACCTTCTGCCAGAACCCCACGCCATCTTCGCCGGGGCTGGCGGGACCTTCGATCTTGGCCAGCTCCTCGAACAGCTTGCGCTGCTCGGCGCTCAGGCTCTGCGGTGTCACGACCACCACCCGAACGTACAGATCGCCGCGGCCACCGCGACGCAGGTGGGGCAGCCCTTTACCCCGAAGCTGGATCACGTGCCCGGTCTGCACTCCGGCCGGCACCTTCACCTTCACCGACTTTGTCACCGTCGGCACTTCGACGGTCGCGCCCATCGCGGCCTGGCTGAAGGTGAGCGGCAGGTCGTAGACCAAGTCGGCCGCGCGCCGGGTGAAGCGCGGGTCGGGCTCGACCTCGATCACCGCCAGCAGATCGCCCAGCGGCCCGCCGCGCGGCCCGACGTTCCCTTGCCCGCGCAGCGTCAGGTAATCGTCGCTCGCCACACCGGCGGGAATCTCGACCTCCAGCGACTTCTCCTGCCGCTGCCGGCCCTCACCCGAGCAGGCGGGGCACGGATCGGTGATCACCCGGCCGACGCCGCCACAGGCGGCGCACGGCCCGACCCGGACGAACTGGCCGAACAGCGAGCGCTGCACCTGCTGCAGCTCGCCCGAACCGCCGCAGTGCGGACAGGTGGAAGGCTCGGCGCCGCCCCGCGCCCCACTGCCACTGCATTCGCGACAGGTGTCGAGGACGGGAACGCGGATCGTCTTCTTGACGCCCCCCATGACATCCTCGAGCGTCAGCTTGATCCGGATCTTGAGGTCGGCGCCCCGGGTTCGCGCGCCGCGCCGCCGGCCGCCGCCTCCGAAGAACTCCTCGAACCCGAAGCCCCCGAACTCGCGCATGAAGATCGAGAGCGCCTCGTCGAAGGTTCGGAAGCCTCCGAACCCGGCGCCGCCGCCGCCCACGCCGGCCTTCAGCCCCTCGTGTCCATAGCGGTCGTAGAGCGCCCGCAGCTCGGGCTCACGGAGAACCTCGTAGGCCTCCGTCGCTTCCTTGAACCTCTCCTCGGCCTTCGGGTCTTCGGGATTGCGATCGGGGTGGTACTTGAGCGCCAGCTGTCGGTACGCCTTCTTGATGCTGGTGCCGTCGGCGTCCCGCGATACGCCCAATATGTCGTAATAGTCCCGCTTCATATAATGACCGCGCTTGCGCAACGAACCCCGCCTCCGCCGCCGGCGGACGGCCGGTCGCGCCGCCTACGCTGGAGCCGGGTATCAGCTGCGAAACTTCGCAGAACTGAGGCTGTTGGCAATCCCGCTCGACGGAAAAACTACGCGGGGCACCGTGGAAAGGTTCCGATCCGCCCCTTCTCGCGGCTAGGCGGGATCGGGCGTGCCGAGCCGTTCTCGGAGGGTGGCCCGCACATAGCGTGGCCCCGGCAGCTTGCGGATCAGGCCGGCCAGCTCCAGCTCGAGCAGGGCGGCGGCGAGGGGCGCCGGATCCGCGCCGACGCGGGCGCCGAGCCCTTCTACATCAGAGGCTCCACCTTCCAGCGCCGCCCAAAGCCTGTGGGCCAGCGCCGAGGCGGCGGGGTCGGGCTGGGCGTGGGGCGGCTCGCCCAGCCGATCCCGATCCAAACCGGCTTGTTGAAGATCGGGGAGCGGCTCGCCGGTCCGCGACTCCAGGACGTGAAGGATATCGGCCACCGATGTGACCAGCGCGGCTCCGTCCTGGATCAGGCGGTGGGTTCCGAGGCTGGTGGGGTTGTGGATTGGGCCCGGCACGGCGAAGACCTCTTTCCCGCCTTCCAGCGCATGCTGCGCGGTGTTCAGGGCGCCGCTTTTCTCCGGCGCCTCGACCACCAGCACCGCCCGCGCCAGCCCGGCGATGATCCGGTTGCGCTGCGGGAAGTGGTACTTGAGCGGCGGCGACCCGGGCGGGAACTCGGTGACCAGGCAGCCGCGCTCGGCGATGGCCCGGAACAGACCCTCGTGCTCGGGCGGATACGGCACGTCCAGCCCGGTGCCGAGTACCGCCACGGTGTCGCCGCCCGCCTCCAGCGCCGTGCGGTGCGCGATGCTGTCGATGCCGCGGGCGAGGCCGCTGATGATGACGTAGCCGGCGCGGACCAGGCCGACCACGAACGACGCCGTGGCGTCGCGGCCGTAGACCGAGTGCTGGCGCGTGCCGACCACGGCGATCCCCGGGCGGCTCAACAGCTCCAGCCGACCCCGCACGTACAGCATGGCCGGCGGCTGGGGAAGACCGCGGAGCGCGGTCGGGTAGTCGGGATCCTCGAGCACGAGTGTGCGCGACGAGACCATGGCAATTAAGGTGGGCGCTGGGAATCAACGGAACGTCAAACTTCCCACGTCCGCACCGGGGGCGCTGGCCACACGATGCAGCGGGACGCCGCACCTCGATCGCCGCATGTCGTTCTCAGCGTATCCGCTGTCGAACTGTCAGCGGCCGCCGCGTTCCGCCTCGCGCTCGGCGAACTCAAGGACGATGGCCGTGGTGATCGCCGTCCTCAGGTCTCGATCGGGCAGCCGCTCCCCCACGAACTCGGCCCAGCGTCCCGGCGGGATTCTCACACCGAGCGCCTCCTCGAGTCGAAATACGAGATCCAGAAAATCGATCGATTCGGCTCCCAGGTCGGCCACCAACCTGGACTCGGGCGTCACCTGCTCAAGTGGGACCATCAAGACGTCCGCGACGATGTGGCGGACCAACTCGCCCAGCCTCTGTCGGTCTACCAGCGGCGGATCAGCAGGCATGCGTTCTGGCCTCCGAAGCCGAATGAGTTGCTAAGGGCCGTATCGAATCGCGCGGGCCTGAGTTCGTTAGGTACATAATCGAGATCGCATTCTGGATCCGGTGTCTCGTAGTTGATCGTCGGCGGCAGGAACCCGTCGCAGAGGGCGATGGTCGAAGCAGCCTGCTCCAGCGCTCCGGCGGCGGCGAGCGTGTGACCGATCATCGACTTGGTGGAGCTCACCGGCACGTCCCAGGCGTGATCGCCCAGCGCCTCCTTGATGGCGCGCGTCTCCGTCAGGTCGTTCATCGGCGTTCCGGTTCCATGTGCGTTGACGTAGCCGACGTCGCCCGGGCCGGCGTCAGCATCCGCCAGACAGCGGCGGATCGCCTCCGCAGCGGCCGTGGCATCCGGTCGCTCGTCGGTGATGCGATAGGCGTCGCAGGTCGTGGCGTAGCCCGCCG
>CAYGAJ010000029.1:0-18773 GCA_964347815.1 uncultured Gemmatimonadota bacterium
TCACGCTGCCGCCGGTCGCCCCTGAGGAGGTCGAGATCTTCATGCCGGGCTCGTTCCCGGTCGAGGATTACAAGGTGCTGACGCGGTTGGAGGAAGACGTGCCGCTGAGCGCCTCGGATCAAGACCTGATCGACCAGGCGCGGGCTCGAGCCGCCAGCCTGGGTGCGGATGCGCTGGTGATTCAGGGTATCCGGCGGACGACGGAAGGCGGTATCGAGCTCAACCTCGAGCAGGAACAGCGGAAAGTGCTGGTCGGGCTGGCGGTCTACTATCCCAGCAAGCATCCAGAGCTCACCAAATAGTCGGATTCGAGTCATAGAGGTTCCGCGCCTCGGCGGATGTGAGTCCGCCGGGGTGGGGGGCTGTGATGGTCAGTTGATCGTTTCTGCGAACGAGTCAGGTCAAGGTCGTTAGATGGCTGAGAAGAACACCGAGGAAAAGGTCGTCGCGCGTTTTCTCGAGGACGAGATGCGCGAGTCGTTCATCGACTACTCGATGAGCGTGATCGTCCAGCGCGCCTTGCCGGATGTGCGCGACGGACTGAAGCCGGTCCATCGCCGCATCCTGTACGCGATGAACGAAGCGGGGATGGCGCCGAACCGGGCCCACAAGAAGAGCGCGACCGTGGTCGGTGAAGTGTTGGGCAAGTACCACCCGCACGGTGACATGGCGGTCTACGATGCGCTCGTTCGCATGGTGCAGGATTTTTCTCTGCGTTACCCGCTTGTGGACGGGCAGGGCAACTTCGGTTCGATCGACGGAGACAGCGCGGCGGCGTACCGGTACACGGAAGTCCGGCTGGGTCCTATCGCCGTCGAGCTGCTGGCGGACATCGAAAAGCAGACGGTGGATTTCACGCCGAACTTCGATGACCGCCTGCAGGAGCCCACGGTGCTGCCCACCCGGTTCCCGAATCTGCTGGTGAACGGGTCGTCGGGGATCGCGGTGGGTATGGCGACCAATATACCGCCGCACAACCTGCGGGAGGTCGTCGACGCGTCGAAACATCTGATCGACCACCCGAAGGCGACGCCCGCCGATCTGATGAAGTACGTGAAGGGTCCGGATTTTCCGACGGGGGCGATCGTGCACGGCCGCCGGGGCGTCACCGAGGCGTACAAGACGGGCCGGGGGCGGATCGTGATCCGTGCCAAGGCGGAGATCGAGGAGAAGCGCGGCGGCGATGAGCGGATCGTCATCACCGAGATCCCCTTCATGGTGAACAAAACGCGCTTGATCGAGCAGATCGCCGAGCTGGCGCGTGAGCGCAAAGTGGAAGGGATATCGGATCTTCGCGACGAGAGCGATCGCGAGGGCATGCGCATCGTCGTGGAACTGAAGCGCGACGCCGTCTCACAAATCGTCCTCAACCGGCTTTACAAGCACACGCAGATGCAGTCGACTTTCGGCGCCATCATGCTCGCGCTCGTCGATGGCGTGCCGAAGATCATGAACCTCAAGGAGATGATCCAACACTTCGTCGATCATCGCCACGAGGTCGTGGTTCGCCGCAGCAAGTTCGACCTTCAAAATGCCGAAGACCGCGAGCACATCCTTCTCGGCCTGAAGAAGGCGGTCGATAACATCGACGCCGTGGTCGAGATCATCAAGAAGGCGAAAGACCCGGAAGACGCGTCGAAGAAGCTGCGCCAGCGCTTCAAGCTGAGCGACAAGCAAGCGGAAGCGATTCTGAACATGCGTTTGGCTCGTCTCACCGGGCTCGAGGTCGAAAAGCTGAACGCCGAGATCGCGGAAGTTCGTGCGACGATCAAGGACTTGAAATCGCTCCTCGCGTCCCGCAAACGGCGCATGACGCTGATCAAGCGCGAGCTGGATGAGCTGGCCAAGAAGTATGGCGACGACCGTCGTACGCACTTCGCCGGCGAGATTCAGGACTTTTCCTTGGAAGACCTGATCGCCGAGGAGGAGATGGTCGTCACCGTGTCACACGAGGGCTACATCAAACGCATACCCGTGGACACCTATCGACGCCAACGGCGGGGTGGCCGGGGCGTGTCCGGGATGTCGACCAAGGAGGAAGACTGGGTCGAGCACCTCTTCATAGCCTCGACGCACGACTACATCCTCTTCTTCACCGCGCACGGACGCGTGCACTGGCTCAAGGTCCATCAGGTGCCGCAGACGAGTCGGACGGCGCGGGGCCGGCCGATCATCAACCTCATCCGGATCAGCAAAGACGATCGCATCGCGGCGATGCTGCCGGTCCGCGAATTCGACGAGGACCGCTACCTGCTCTTCGCGACACGCAAGGGTCTGGTGAAGAAGACGGCGCTAGCCGCGTACAGCAACGTGCGTTCGGGCGGCATCAACGCGATCAACATCGTGGGCGGTGACGAGCTGATCGACGTACGACTCACCACCGGTGACGACCAGGTGGTGCTGGCGTCGCGCCGCGGCAAGGCGATCCGTTTCCACGAGAGCGAAGTGCGCGAGATGGGGCGTGCGGCGCGAGGTGTGCGGGGGATCGTCTTGGCGCGCGGTGATGAGGTCGTCGACATGGTTGTCGTCCAGGATCAGGCGGCGCTGTTGGTGGTGACCGAGAGGGGGATGGGCAAGCGGACTCAGATCAGCCAGTATCGAATGCAGCGTCGCGGTGGCAAAGGCGTGATCAACGTTCGACTCTCTCGGAAGACGGGCAACGTCGTCTCGATCAAGGAGGTTCAGGACGAGGACGAGCTGGTGCTGGTCACCCGCAAGGGGATCGTCAACCGCCAGCGAGTCGCCGAGATACGCGAGACGGGTCGTAACGCCCAAGGTGTGCGCCTGATCAACCTGGACACGGGTGACCAGGTGGTTGACGTCACGCGAGTGGTCTCCGAGAAACAGGAAGAGGAGTTGGCAGAGACGTAGGACATCGAGCCACGGCAGGGCTCGGCCAAAGAGGCCGCCCCAGGCCCGGCCTGGCCGTCAGCAGCGGCCGGGCCGGGCGGCGGACGTTGACTGGAACAGGGCCCACGAAGAGATTCACCTCTGTCATCTCTTCTCCCCCCGCCGGATGCAGAACCCGCCTGGGCATGGTGAACGTGAAATCTGGAGAGACCCAAACGATCGTGACGATCGACGATATTCGTGCCGCCGCGGCTCGGGTCCACGGCGTCGTGCGACGCACGCCGCTCCTATCGGGAGACGAGGCCGGAGCGGGGGGCGAGGGCGGACTGCGACTGAAATGCGAGAATCTCCAGAGGGGCGGCGCCTTCAAGCTGCGGGGTGCGTACAATTTCATCGCGCGGCTGGGTGAGGCGGAGCGCGGGGCCGGTGTGCTGACCTACTCGTCCGGTAACCACGGTCGGGCGGTGGCTTACGCGGCGCGGTTGCTGGATCTGCCGGCGCTGGTGGTGGTTCCGACCGACGCTCCTCGGGTGAAGGTCGAGGGCATACGACGACTGGGCGCCGAGATCGTGGAAGAGGGGACGACCTCGGTCGAACGCAAACGACGCGCCGAGGCGATCGCGCGTGAACGGGGTATGGCGATCGTCCCACCGTTCGATCATCCCCACATCATCGCCGGACAGGGAACGGTCGGCCTGGAAATCGTCGAGGACTGGCCCGCGGTTCGGCGCGTGGTGGTCCCCGTCGGTGGTGGTGGCTTGCTGGCCGGCGTCGCCGCCTCGGTGCGGGCTCTGGTTCCGGACGCGCTAATCATCGGCGTCGAGCCCAGCGGAGCGGACTCGATGCGCCGCTCGCTCGCCGCCGGCCAACCCGTGGAGCTGGATTCGGTGGCGAGTGTAGCCGATGGCCTCAAGCCCGTGCGACCCGGCGATCTGACGTTTGCGCACGCCAAAGCGCTCGTGAGCGAGGTCGTGACCGTGGAGGATGACGACATCCTCCGGGCACTCGCTTGGTGCGCGGAAAAGTTTCACCTGCTGGTGGAACCGAGCGGTGCCGCGGCGGTGGCCGCCCTGTTGGCCGGGCGGCTTTCTGACCCGGAGGTCCCGACCGCCTTCGTCATCTCGGGCGGAAACGTTGATCCGGCGAGCTGGGCGGGCTGGGTCGTCGAATACGCGGGTGTCGAGGCGGCATGAGCGACAAGGGTTCGATCCTGATCGGCCTCGATGGCAGCCAGTCGTTGGCGGGGCTGGAGGACGCGCTGGCCGCAGAGGGGTATGCGGTGCGCGGCGTCGGCGACGGCACCGTGCTGATCAGCGTTGCCGCGAGTCAGCACCCGGACCTGGTGATCATCGACGAATCGGTGAAGGAGATGGCCCCCGTCGAGATCGTTCGTCGCTTCCGCCAGCGCGTCGGCTCACGCGACATTCCGCTGATCATGACATCCAGCCAAACCGGGGGCGACGAAGCGTCGACGGCGATCCGGGCTGGCGTGACCGACTACATCCGCAAGCCCTACGAACTCAAGGAACTGTTGGCCCGGATCGCGGCGCACGTCGAGCGAGGCCGGCTGATCCGTGATGCGCGGCGCGAGGCCGAGACGAGCGGGATCGTGCTGGATATCATCCGCGACGTGACGGCCAGCCTTTCGAGCGGGGAGATCTTCGACATCCTCGTGGGCCGGGTATCCCGGCTGTTTGCGATCCGCCGATGCTCGATGATCCTCGTGGACGACGCCCGGATACACGGGACGGTTGTGGCCGCCCACGACGATCCGAGCATCACTGCGCTGACCCTCGATCTGAGCCGGTATCCCGAGATCCGGCAGGCGATCGAAACCGGGGCGCCGGTCTTGGTGAAGGATCTGAAGCAATCGACGCTTTTCGAGCAGATACGACCGCTGTGGGAGACCGAGAAGATCGACGTCGATGTTCAGTCGATCGTCGCGATCCCCTTCAACTTCGATCAAGGTCGGTCCGGCGTCTTCTTTCTACGCTCGAACATGGATGAGCGCGGTCTCGACGAAGAGTCGGTCAAGCTCACGTCGGCGATCGTGCAAGGGACGGTGCGCTCGTTGAATCGCGCGGCGATGTTCGAAACCGTGCTGTCACAGCAGGAGCAGCTGGAGACGCAGGCGAAGACCGACGAGCTGACTGGCTGTCTGTCGCGACGCTATCTGATGGAGAGACTCGCGAATGAACTCGAGCGCGCTTCCCGGTACAACAGGCTGCTCGGGCTCGTGATGTTCGACATCGACGATTTCAAGAACTTGAACGACACGTACGGGCACACGACGGGTGATTCAGCGTTGCGCTCGGTCGGGGAGGTTCTGCAGCGTTCGCTTCGGACCGCCGACTTCGTGGGCCGGTACGGCGGCGATGAGTTCCTGCTCGTGTTGCCGGAGACGAGCCCGCACGGCAGTTTCCAGCTGGCGGAGCGCATCCGTATCGGCGTCAGCCAGCGAGAGTTCGAGCTTCGGGGCAGCACCCTGAAGCTGACGGTCAGCGGCGGCGTGGTCGGATATCCGGGGGCCAATGTGGCCAACCCGGAAGACCTGATCGACCGTGCCGATCAGGCGCTCTACCGGGCAAAGGCCGCCGGCCGCAACCGCGTGATCTCCTACCATGCCCGAAAGGAAAAGGACAACGCGGCCCCGAAAGGCTCCGGACGGGAACCCGCCTGAGCACCGGTGGCCGCCGCCGGAGACGCGCTGTTCGACTCCGCCTCTAACCCAACGATGAGATCCCCGCCGCTCAGCCATCGCACCCTGTCCGCCGTACCCGATCTCGCCGTAGGGCAGGCGAGCGATGGGGAGGCTGCGACGGGCTGCACGGTCGTGCTCGGGCCGTTTCGGGCCGCCGTAAGCGTCCGCGGCGGGGCCAGCGGAACGCGACAGCTCGATTCGTTGTCTCCCAATCACCTGGCGGACCGTGCCGACGCGATCCTGTTGACCGGCGGTTCGGCCTATGGGCTCGCTGCGGCCGACGGCGTCGCCGGCTGGCTCGAAGAGCGGGGCCGCGGCTTCCAGACCGCTGGCGGCCGCGTGGCGATCGTGCCCAGCGCGGTGATCTTCGACCTGGGTGTCGGGCGTTCGGACCGGCGACCGGACGCGGCGATGGGTCGTGCTGCCTGTGAAGCGGCGAGCCGCGCTGCCGTTGCCGAGGGACGGGTGGGTGCGGGAACCGGGGCGAGCGTCGGGAAGCTTCTGGGTTACGGGGGCGCGATGCCGGGCGGGGTGGGCAGCTGGGCGGTGGACCTCGAAGGTCACGTGGTCGGTGCACTGGTGGTGGTCAACGCCTTCGGCGACGTGCTCGACGCTCAAGGAGAGATCATCGCGGGTGCGCGTGACGACAAGGGCAAGTTCGTCGACACGGCCGCCTACATACGCGAGCGCGGAATCCCGCCGACCATGGAGGCTAGATTCAACGCGAATACCACCCTCGGCGTGGTGGCGACCGATCTCCCGTTGAGCCGTGTCGACTTGCAGGCGGTGGCGAGGCAGGCGATGAACGCCATCTGCCGGCGTATCTCGCCAGCCTGCACCCAGTTCGACGGCGACCTCGTCTTCGCCTGTTCGACGGCGGCGAGTCCGGAGCCTATGACCCCGGCGCGTCTGCTCCGCCTGGGACTTTGTGCGGAGCTGGCGTTGTCCCAGTCGATCGAGCGGGCCGTGGGAGGCGCGCAGTCTGGCGACGGGAGTGATCTGGGGTCAGATTAACCCATCGGGCTGGTCGAGCGAGTGAAGATGGGGTGGTCTGAAAAGGGGTCACAGAGATCATTCTCAGGGTATTCTTTGATATAGACGGCACGCTGCTATCGACCGATGGGGCGGGGCGGGCGGCCCTGCACCAGGCGCTCGAGCTGACGTACGGAACGACGGGTCCGCTGACCGGATACAATTTTCACGGCAAGACCGACCCGCAGATCGTCGTCGAGTTGCTGACCGTTGGCGGAATCGAGGAGGCGGAGGTCCGTCGGAACCTGCCGTCGGTCTGGCCGATCTACCTGGAGGCTCTCGAGCGTGAGCTGGACGATCGGCGGGCGCGGGGCCGCATCGTCTTGCTGCCGGGCGTGAAGGAGCTGCTGGCCGCCCTCGAGCGCCGGCCGGAGGTGAGACTGGGACTGTTGACCGGCAACATCGAGCCGGCCGCCCGGCTCAAGCTGGAGGCGGCGGGTGTGAACAGCCGGTTTGATGTGGGGGCATTCGGTTCGGACTCGGAGGTGCGCGCCGAGATCGCTCGTATCGCGGTGGAGCGTTGTCGGGCCGCGTCGGGCCCGGGTGAGGCCCCAGCGGTGGTGGTCGTGGGTGACACCCC
This sequence comes from uncultured Gemmatimonadota bacterium, assembly GCA_964347815.1. GTDB lineage: Bacteria > Gemmatimonadota > Gemmatimonadetes > Palauibacterales > KS3-K002 > CAYGAJ01. The sequence goes on from CAYGAJ010000029.1 coordinate 7,164, forward strand.
GGAGGACATCGCCTGCGCTCGGGCGGTGAGTGCCACCGCGGTGGCCGTGGCCACAGGCCGGCATGGCGTAGCCGAGCTGGAGGCGGCGGGTGCCGATGCGGTGTTCCGAGATTTCAGCGATACCGGGCAGGTCGTCGACTACATCCTGAGGTCGGGCGAAGTGGCGGACTCGAAGCGAACGGCGAATCGGGGCGGGGGCGATGAGTTACGAGGGTAGCTTCGATGTCGTGATCGAAGGGGTCGGCGCCGTGCGCAGTGCCAGGGTGCTGGCCGCGCAGGAGGGCATCTATGTCGACAAGCACCACATTCCCTACTCGACGCTGCTCGGGGTCGCGCTGCGCGGCTCGATCCTCCTGGTCATCGGAACGCAGGTAGCGATGGCGCTCCGCGGCAGCCACGAGGGGCTCGCCACGCTGGCAGCGGAGCTGCGTGGGCGGGCCGACCTCGATCACCTGGCTCTGAGCGACCGCGAGGCGTTGGAGGGCGAGCGCGTCGTCTTCGCGACACCGGTCGCGATGTCGGGGCTGGTCGAGATGGAAAGATTCAAGGGGATGGCGCTCGCGGTGGTCACCGATTCGGCGCTCCATGTATTCGAGCGCGGCGGCCGCCACTTTCTCACTCCCTGGGACCGCATCACCAAGGTTGACGTGACGCGGGCGAAGTTCGGGCGTGTCGTACGGATCGGATCGGGGCCGACGCAGCTCGAGGTGCTTTACCTCACCGATGCCCAGATCCAGACGATTCGGGGTCTGGCCGCCCGCCATTCCAGCGCCGTGCTCGGCGTCAGCGAGGCCCAAACCCGGTCCGCCGCCCACGCTGATCGACCGGCGGCGCCGGCGCCAGCGGGAACGCCGCCTGCGGCCGCTGCGGAGCTGGGCGAGCGACGCGACCTGACGCGGCGCTTCACCATCCCGGAGTTCGAAGCGTCGTTGGGCGCGATGGGAACCGGCTCCGACCGGCCTTTGGGTGCCGCGATCGACCGGCTGCAGATGTCGTCGCTGCTGCCCGTCGGCTTCCTGGAGGAACATCTCAGGGATCTGCGCAATATTTACGACGGGCCGCTGCTGCGGGCGAAGCGCCAGGCGGCCGCCGCCACCGACGTGGTCGCGGCGGCGGAGGCGCTGGACGGGCGCCGGGTTTGGGACGATCTGCGCGAGAGCGTGGGGGTGGCGGCCGACGCGACGGTTCGCGCCTACGAGCGGCAGACGCGGCGCATCGCGGCGAACCGGCGGCTCCCCTGGCGGAAGGCTCGGCGGAAGTTCATGCCCTCGCAGAAAGAGGTCGTGGGCCTCCGGCAGCGGTTGACGCGTACGGTGGCCGAGATCGAGAGCGCGACGAGCGAGGTGTCGCAGAGGTCGGCGGCGCTGGCGTCCACCGTAAGCTCGGGCAGAGCAGAGCTGCAGGAAGCCTACGACTCCTGGCATGGAAGCCTGCGCGAGCTGGACCAGGCGTACGCGACGGGCTGGGCGAGTTTCAGCCGAGAGGTGGTGAACATCTGGCAAACGGTGTTCCTGCCGAAGCTGACGCGGCTGGGAGGCGAGAGAAGGCGCTTGCTGCCGCGGCCGCTGAGGGTGACACTGTATTTTATCGGTCTGCTGGTGGTTGCGGCCCTCGTGTACCTGCTGCTGACCGGGCAGCTCGATCAGATCGTGCAGTTCGAGTGAGCGAGTCCGACACACTGAATTGAAGGAGACGTTCCTAGATGGCCAGTTCGCAGTCGACGTTCTATGGGATATTAGCGGTTATCGCACTGGTGGGATTGGGCCTGATCGGCTACGTGACGCTGCGTGAGAGGCCTTCGAGCGCCGCGACGTTCGGCGAGACGGCGATGCCCAACATCAACGAGGCAGAGCTGGTCTCGGAAGACGTTGGGGTCTCACGGGGATCGCCCGACGCTCCCGTGCTGATCGAAGAGTACGCGGACTATCAATGCCCGTACTGCGGCATGGTCGCGACGCTCACGATTCCGCAGATCATGGAGAATTACGTGGACACGGGAAAGGCGCGCTTCGTGTTCTACGACTTTCCGCTGCACCCCGGGGCATCACAGCTGGGAGCCGAGGCGGCGCGCTGTGCGGGAGACCAAAACGCGTTCTGGGCGATGCAGAAGGTGCTGTTCGGCCGCATGCGTGAATGGGGCGCAGAGCGTGACATGGAAGGCAAGTTCCGCCAGTACGCGGAGGCGCTCGGCATCGACGGCAAGGCGCTGGTCGACTGTGTCGACGCGCAGAAGTATCGGGAGGTGGTGATGCGTAGCCAGCTCCGGGCCCGGCAGCTCGGGATCGACAGCACCCCCACGTTTCTGATCAACGGACGGCGCGTGGCCGGTGCGATGGGCTACGACCAGATGGCAGAGCTGATCGAGCGAGAGCTAGCATCCCAGTGAATCGACGTCGGACGATCGCGGTTCTGGCGCTGATCGGCGCTCTGGATGCGACCTATTTGCTCCTGGCCAAGCTGGGCTACATCGGTAACCTGGCGTGCACGATCACGCAGGGCTGCGATCTCGTCAACACGTCGCGCTACTCGGAGTTCCTGGGCGTGCCGGTGGCCGGCATCGGACTTGCCGGTTATCTGGCGATGTTCGCGGTGGCGCTCGTCGGGGTGCAACCCCGCTGGGTAGCAGAGCGGCGGCCCGACGTTTGGCTGACCCTGCTCTCCGGGGTCGCACTGGTCTTCACACTCTACCTGACATACGCCGAGTTGGTCATCCTTAACGCGATCTGCCAATGGTGCGTCGTGTCGCAGATCATCGTTGTGGTGATCTTCGTCTTGTCAGCAATCGGAGTCTGGAGTCGGCCCGCGCTGCTCCGCTCGCTCGCGGGCGTGGCGGTCGTGGCGGTCACGGCTTTCGCCGGATACACGTGCTACGGCCTGGTGGGGCCGCCGGGGTGAGAGCTCCTGAGAGGGTCGGGACGTGGGAAGGGCTTGAACATCGAACATCCGACATCCAACATCGACGCAACAAGTGTGCGGCGCTAACACGCCTTGAACATCCAACTTCGAAGTTGAACGTTCAACGTTGAACCTTCGGTCCAACTTCGAAGTTCGATGTCGGATGTTCGATGTTGGATGTTCAAAAAAAGGCGAGGCCGATCGGCCTCGCCTTTATTCCCCTCACTGACACTGCCCTATTACCGACCCCGCATCAGCTGGGCGCCCAAAACCCCTCGAGCGCCATCCCGTCCGGTGATTGGCGTAGCTTCTCGAAGGCGCGGTTGCGGATCTGGCGGATCCGCTCTCGCGTCACGCCGAGAAGCGAGCCGATTTCCTCCAGCGTCATCTCCTCGCCGTCGTCCAGTCCGTAATAGAGGACGAGGATCTTGCGCTCGCGCTCGGTCAGGTACTTCCTGAACATGTCCTGGAGGAACTGACGCCGCGCCTGGCTCTCCACTTCGTCCTGTATGTCCTCGGTCTCCATCGCCGAGAACCGCTCGCCGAAGGAGGCGCTGTCCCGATCGGTTCGGTCGAGCGGCGCATCCAGGCTCAGCTCGGCAGAAGCGACCCGCCGCAACGCCCGAATCGTTTGCACCGGCTCGCCCATACGGTCGGCGATCTCACGGTCGGTCGGCGTCCGGCCCAATTGCTGAGTCAGCGCCGTCTCGGTCCGCGAGAGCTTGACGAGGTTCGAGTTCTGGTTCAGCGGAATACGAACCGAGCGAGTCTGCTCAGCAAGCGCCTGCAGCACCGTCTGGCGGATCCACCAGACCGCGTACGAGATGAACTTCACGCCTTTGTCGGGATCGAACTTCTTGACGGCCTTGAGCAGGCCTTCGTTCCCGATGCAGACCAGTTCCGCCAGATTGAGGCCGCGACCCTGGTACTTCTTCACGTAGGAGATGACGAACCGCAGGTTCGCCGTCACCAGACGCTCGGCCGCCTTCCGGTCACCCGCGCGGGCCCGGCGGGCGATCTCGCGCTCTGTCGCCGCGTCCTCGATGAGGGGATACTTCTCGACGTCGTGCAGGTACTGATCGAATGAGTCTAAAGCCTTGGAGCTGAAATACATGCTCACTCCGGTGCGACCCTGCCGAAAGAGGATGGGCTTGAAGTTAAAAAGGGCGAGACCCGCGCCGTGGTCTCGCCGAAGATGCAATGGCACGCCCGAGCGCCATGCCCCACGCCACTCTGCCCGCCCCTAAAGCTACCAGTGGCGGAAACGGACGACCTCAAGCCGTTGGTAAGCAAGACCGTTTATTTTAACACCGACCCCAGGATCCGTAAACCCCGAAAATAAGGCGAATCACCTCTAAACACACCGCAATCCGGGGCCTTTTTTGGGTACGGCTGGTAGTACACTCGGAGAGGGTACGATTGTTCCCGGCCCCTAGCCTCGACCGGCGCCACCCAATGCTGCCAGAATGGCGGGCCCGGGCGGCGAACCCGGGCCCATGCACAGCGCCGACGGCCCCCCCTCCGCCACAACCTCGATCGTTTCGATCAGCAGCCCGTGATCGGCCCGGCCTTCTCCGGCCTGCAGCTCCACCTCGGCTGCTCTGAGGCCGCGCCGGTAGGCGAAGATCGACGACCCGTTCGGCAAGAGAACGATCCGCCCTTTCAGGTACGGCCAGCGGCTGCCGAGGCGCGCCAGCGTCGCCGGCGCTGATCGAACCGGGCCGCTGGTCGTGGTCGGCTTGGAGGCTATCGACAGCCGGACATGGCGGGGAAGCTTGTCGAGGCCGACCTCCCAGTCGTGCGGGCGGTTTGGCGCGGTCAGGACGGCGATGACGGCCAGGTGGGGCAATCTGGCCGCGCCCCAGAGGCGGGGCAGCCAGGGAAGCGGCGCGGCGACGAGAAGAGCGGCGGCCACACCGGTGAACGCTGGGGCGGCCGGGGCGAGCAGGCCCAGGATAGCCGCCGCGGCCAGGCGGACGGACGTGAAGCCGACCTGGGCGGGTGCGGGCCCGGCGGTGCGGCAGGCGGTTCGGACGGCCGCCACCGCGACATGAACGATGAAAGCGGCCAGGCCGCCGGGGAGCGCCACGGCCCAGATCGTTGCCGGGGCGGCGTCTGCGGCGGCTGCGGCCCCAAGCAGGACCGCCGCCAGCGGTTTGACGATTCCGTTCAGCGCGGTCCAGACGAGATCCGCCAGGCGGAAGTGAGAGAGCGCTCCGTCGACGACGACCAGGATCAGCAGCGTCCCCCAGACCATGGGCGTGGCGATCCCGCTCAGTGCTGAGGGCAGGGTGAGCAAGCCGAGCCAGGCGGCGATGCCCGGAAGCGCGAGGGCGGCGTAAGGGCTCAGCCCTAACGCCGCGACCCAGCCGAGAACGGTGAGAAGCTCGAGAGTCGTCATCGCGCGCGCTGCCGTCTTTCGTGGGCCGGCGGCATCACGGCCGCTCGGTTGCGACGGCCGCGAGGATACGCTCTCTCAGGCGGGCGTACGAGTCGAAACCGGCGATGGATCGGCCGGCCAAGACGACGGTGGGCGTGCCGGTCACGCCGGCGGCGAGCCCCTGACGCAGGTCGGCTTCCACGGCTGCGTGCGTGGCGGGCGAAGCCATGCAGGTCGAAAAGGTATCCGCATCGAGCCCCAGGTTGGCCGCGTATTCGATCCAGAGAGAGTCGGGCCTCGGGGCGCCGGCCCATTCGGGTTGGCGCACGAACAGATAGTCGTGGTAGGGCCAGAACTTGCCGGCGAGTCCGGCGCAGTGCGCGGCCTTGGCCGTGGCCACCGCGTTCGGGTGTATGCCGGCGAGCGGGAAGGGGACGAAGTGGAAGTGCAAGAGACCCGTGTCGACGAATTCGGCGAGCAGCCCCGGCTGCGCGGCGAGAGCGAAGTTCCGGCAGTACGGACACTCGAAGTCCGAGTAGACGACCATCTCCGCCCGCGCGTTGGGCGAGCCGAGCGACCGATAATCATCCTGCGCGAGCGTCGTCTGGAGGGTGCCACCCGCCAGGAGCAATAGAATCGCGCACAACCACTGCGCTAAGTGACTGATCAAGACTTCGGTCCCTTTCTTTCGACCTTCAAGAGCGACTCGACCTCACGTTGTCCTTCGAGAAGACGTCCGATGTCCTCGGCCACTTCGCGAGCGGCGGCCAGGTCACCGGTGAGGCTCTCGACACTGCCGGCACCCGCTTGCATGCGCAGAAGCCCGAGCCTGATCGTCTCGAGCGCCGCGACGGCGTCCGCCAACCGTTGCTGGGTGGCGTTGCGAGCTAGGTGCAGCTCGTCGTCCAGCCGCTGGCGCTCCTCGATCACGCTCGCGCGGGCGCTGGCCGCGGCCGCCTCCGCCAGTGCGCGGCTGCTGCGATCGGACCCCAGCTTCGCGATGACGGCGTCCAGCTCCTCCACCCGGCGCCGCATGTTCTGAGCATCGGCCTGCAGCTTGCCGACGACGTCGGGTAGATCGCTGAGGACGCGGCGCATCGGTCGGGGAAGCTCGTCGAACAGGCGGTCGGCCGCCAGGCCGATGGCCTGTTCCGTCGGCCGGTGCGTCGCCGAGGCGGCGCTCGGGATGCCCTTTCGCCCCAGCGAGGCGAGACGAAAGACCCAGCGCCCCAGGCGTGAACGCCAGAAGCGGTGCCAGAGCTCGCTGTCAAGATCGCGTCGACGCTGCAAGCGCAGGGCTGCCAGCACACCAGCGCCGCCGCCGATGGTCAGCGACATCCCGATCGTCATGGCCAAGAAGTCGGGCGTGGGTCCGGGAATGAATGCGGCGGCGACGCTCGAGAGAACGCCGACGCCCAGGCCGCCGGCCGCGATGTAGCGCACGACCCGCTCGTAGCGCGAGGGCCCGTGCCCGAACTCGAAGGCTCCCTCCTCCCTCGCCCGGTCGACCTCGACCTTCAGGGCCGCCACCACGTCGTCCCGCCCATAGCCGGACTCGATCAAGCGGCGGGCCCGACGCATGAGGATCGCCAGGGGGACGACGGTCACGCCACCGATGAAAGTGCCCAGCCCGGCGACGGTGCCCAACTCCGGGGGTACGCTGTTGCCGACCGTCGCCGATACGATGCCGAGGAACCAGAGGTAGATCAGGGTGCCGGCGCCGCTGAACCGAGCGCTGCGCTTGACGAAGACACGCAGCGCCACAGGTAAGTCCCGGTGCTCGTCGAGCAGCTGACCGACGGCTTCCGCTAGCTCCGCGTCGCTGGCGAAGCGCTGGTCCGGTGCTTTGACCAGACAGCGGTCGATCGCACGCGCGAGCTTTCCCGGCACGTCTCTCGTCACTTTGGCCAACGGCGGAGGTGGCTCTGCGATGTGCTTGGCGAGCAGCGCCGCGGGCGTTGAGGCTTCGAAAGGAAATTTGCCGGAAACGGCGTAGTACCCGACGACGCCGAGCGAGTAGATATCGCTGGCCGCGCCTACCGGCTCTCCTCGAGCCTGTTCCGGACTCATGAATTCGGCCGTGCCCGCGACCCGGGAAGGATCGTGCGAGTCCCCAACATCCCGGGCCACGCTGGCGATGCCGAAGTCGGCCACCAGCGCTCGGCCCGTGCCCGATTCGAGCAGTATGTTGTCCGGCTTCACATCGCGGTGGACCACGCCCTGACCGTGGGCGTAACCGAGCGCCCACGCCACCTCGCGAAGTATGCGGGCGACCTCGGACGGGGGCCGTGGCCCGCGCCTGCGGATCCGCTCGCCCAGCGTCTCTCCGTCGATGTAGGCCATGGCGAAAAACACGAACTCGTCCACCTCGTCAACGGCGTAGATCGGCACGATGTTCGGGTGCGACAGCTTGGCGGCGGTGCGGGCCTCACTGAGAAAGCGCTCACGAAGGTGCGGCTGGCTGGCGAAGGCGGGCGGTAGCAACTTGAGCGCGACAGGACGGTCCAGGCTCACCTCGCGGGCGAGATAAACGATGCCCATCCCACCACGGCCCAGTTCGCGCTCGATCGAGTAGCGCCCGGCAAGAGCTTTTTGCAGGCGGAAGAATTCCGTGTTGGGCTCGTCGATCACAGGAAGCACCATGCAGAACGGGGGCGGACCCCGCAAGCCAGCGGCCCCAAGCAATCGAGGGGCTCAGGGGCCCGCGCGGGCCAGGGCGCGGACGCGCTCGAGGTCGTGCTCGGCCACGACGGCCGGCGGCCAGCGGCCTTCACGCACCGCGGCGGCCAGACGATCGAGCGTCTCTCGAGCCCGCTGCGCCGTGGCGCGATCGATCCACCGGTGGTCCACCGCTTCATCGAACTCGTCCTGATCGAGGATCCGAAAACTCCGATCGGAGCGCACCCACAAATCCAGGCAGAGGTCGTGCATCGTCCAGACGTGACCCTGGATCTCCACCGGCGTGATCAGGTTCACGTAGAAGCCCGTGAACGTCCCGTCCCTCAGGTGGAAGCGGCCGACATCATACCAGCCGCCGGGAAAGACGAACCAGACGATGGCTGCGCCGGGCTCATAGATGACCTGATCGTCCACGCGCAGCTCGGCGTCGAGCGTCGCCGGATCGTGCAGTGTGATCTTGCAGTCGGCTCGATCGACGACCAGTTGCTGGACGAATACGTCGAGACGGTCAGGGGGGCGGCGGTAATGGATCTCGACGCGTGGCATGGCGGTGCGCGTGGAGTCGCGGCACAGACGTCAGTCGTAAAACGACTTGCGGGATACAAGGCCGGGGGCCGGTTCCAGCCGCGGGCCGACTGCTTCGGCCCACGTCCTCAGGCGGTCGGCGATCCGGTCGACGCCCACCGAGTCGGCGTAGCGCAGCAACCCGCCCCGAAACGGTGGGAAGCCGGTCCCCATGATCATGGCGACATCGAGGTCGGCCGGTGAGTCGGCGACCCCGTCGTCCAGGATCCGCACCGCCTCGTTGACCATCGTGAAGATCAGCCTCCCTTCCGCTTCCTCCGGCTTCGGAGGCGTCCCGTCGCCAGCCTCGGCCAGCAGCCGCTCGACCTCCGGATCGACACCCCGGGCCCGGGAATCGGCGTACCGGTAAAAGCCGCGTCCGCCTTTCTTGCCCGGGAAGCCCCGGGCCACGACCTGCTCCACCGCCGGGGCCGGAGTGAAACGCTCCCCGAGCCCGGACACCAGGGTGCGGCTGACCTCGGCGACCACGTCCAGACCGATCTCGTCGAGAAGGCGTAGCGGTCCCATCGGCATTCCGAAGCGCGACATCAGCCGGTCGATGGCCTGGACCTTCATCCCCTCCTGCAGCAGGAAGCCGGCCTCGGTCAGGTAGGCGGCAAGCACGCGGTTCACCACGAAGCCCGGGGCGTCGCGGACCCGGACCGGCGTCTTGCCGAGTTGGACCGCTAACGCAAACGCGGTGGCCAGCGTGTCGTCCGATGTCCTTTCGCCTCGGACCAGCTCGACCAGCGGCATGCGGTGGGGCGGGTTGAAGAAGTGCAGCCCGCAAACGCGCTGGGGACGGCGCAGCCCCTCCTGCAGCCGAGAGACGGAGAGTGCAGAGGTGTTGGTGGCGATCACGGCGTCCTCAGGCAGATGCTTTTCGAGGTTGGCGAACACCTCGCGCTTCGTTTCCACGTTTTCGAGAACCGCTTCCACCGCCAGGTCCACCGTCTCGAAGCCGTGGTAGCCCGTCGCGCCGATGAGGTAGCCGACGCGCTGCTGCAAGTCGCGCTTTGGCCAATCGGCCCGCTCGGCCGCTTTCTCAAGTAGCCCACGCGCCCGTTTCACTCCCGCCTGAACCCGCGGCTCGTCGACATCGACCACCTGGACGGGCACGCTCTGGTAGGCGAGAAGCTCGGCGATTCCGGCGCCCATCACGCCCGCGCCGATCACCGCGGCACGCCTCACCGGCCGCGCCGTTCCGGCCGGCGCCTTCTTGCGGGCGGCCTCGGTGATCCTGAACACGTGGATCAGGTTCTTGCACTCGGGGCTGATCGCCAGCCTGCCGAACGCCTCCGCCTCCACCTCTTGCGCGCGATCGGGAGAGAGGCCCAGCCCGCGCACCGTCACGTCGAGAGCGGCGGGCAGGGCGGGGTAGTGTCCGCGCGTGCGGGCGAGCACTCGTTTCCGGCTCATTCGACGGATCAGCCAGCGAGCCGGCGCCCCTTCTTTGATGAGTCGGGAAAGCGCCGACGGCTGGCGCCTACGCAGCGGGTGTTGACCGGCGGCCAGCGCTGCGGCGAGCCGGGCGGTTTCTTCCTCGAAGTTCTGAGCCGGGGCGATTCGGTCGACCAGGCCCAGTTTGGCGGCGCGCTCGGCGCTCACCAGTCGGCCGGTGAGGATGAGGTCGAGGGCCGGCTGGATGCCGATGAGGCGCGGCAGGCGCACGGTGCCGCCGAGACCCGGTAGGATGCCGAGGCGAGTCTCGGGCAAACCGAGGCGCGTGCCCGGGTCGTCGGCGGCTACGCGGTGGTCACAAGCGAGGATCAGCTCCAACCCACCGCCCACACAATTCCCGGCGATGGCCGCCAGCGTAGGAATGGGAAGGTTCTCGAGTCGCAGAAAGATCTGTTGGCCGCGACGCGAGATCTCGGTCGCGGTTCCGGCGTCTTCGAGGGCCGCCAGCTCATCGATGTCGGCGCCGGCGATGAAGTTTCCCTGCTTCGCGCTGCGGATGAGCAAGGCGCGATGCTCACCGCGCCGCGCCGCGCCCTCGACCTCGGCGAGCAGCTGGTCGAGATGAAGCATGACGGCTCGGGTCAGCAGGTTCACCTTCGAGTCGGGCCTGTCGAAGGTGAGCACCGCGACGCCGTCGCGTGTTTCGAGTTGTAGGGCCTGTGGTTGGATCATCACAGCCTCGGGGGCCGCGGGCGGCTCTCGGCCTCCCGCGGCCCCACAGGCTCAAAAGATGGGGCGCAATTCCGCGTTCGACTTATTGAGCACCAGCGTGTCGGCGCCCCCATCGGACCGGTAGGGAACGTTCCAGTACAACTCCTCGAAGGGAAGCTCGTAGCGAGTGTGGGCCCACCACTGTCCTCGCGGTACAACGACGTAAGCCCAGCCGCTGGCGTCGGTCGTGTCGTACAGCTCCTCTACACCGCGCGCCTCGAGCAGACTGTCCACGATCTCGTTAAAGGTCTCGAACGCCTCGTCACCCCAGCCCAACACGACGGCGTTGAACGAATCGGCCTTGGCCCGGTAGGCGCTCTGCAGTTCCGTGAAGCGCTCAAAGAAGCGAGTCTTCTCACGGTCCAGTCGCCGGAGCTGACCATCGAGCTGGTCGAACCGCCGGAACGCCTGTGCGTACTCGCGGCTGGTCCGGCTCATCGCCTTCATCCGCTCCGACAGCGCTTCAAGCTCGGAGCGCTGTTCGTTCCAATCGGCCTCCGCCGTCCGCCAACGCTCCTGCGCCACCGAGATGGAGTCGCGCAGGCTCAGCAGATCCGCCGGTGGCTGGGGCTCGGGCTCGCCGTATTGGGCGGTGAGGGCCGCGAAGAGCGAATCACGGTCGTAGGGCAGCAACCGGATTTGCAGCTGAGCCAGCCCCATTTCCGTCTCGCCTTGACCCTCGGAGACGGCGCGGATGGCCAGTTGGGTCGATCGGCTGCACGCCGTGAACACGACGCACGCAGCAAGCGCCAGGACCCAATGCTTGTTCATTGAGCTCTCCCAGATTAAAGTGATGAACCGCTGAATCGGCGCAAACGTAGGCAGGATTTCGGAACTTTTCAAGAACCTCGGTCGGGCCGCGCGCGGACTCGAAAACGTGCGCCGGGCCGTGGGGCAAGGGCACCGGGCATCCGCATGGC
>CAYGAJ010000030.1:0-18309 GCA_964347815.1 uncultured Gemmatimonadota bacterium
GATGTTGGATGTCCGATGTTCGATGTTCATCCGACATGCCGGAGGCTTGCTTCACAACCGGGCGCGGACGTAAAGTGCCAGCACCGCTCGGCGGGCGGGCGGCGATCCACAAAAACCAGACGCTGGGCCGGTGGGAGCACGGGTGGAAAAGCCTGATCGCCAAGCAGGTCAAGAGAACGGCGAACTGGACGCCCTGGTCAAAGCCGAGCTGGCGCCCGAGCTCGAGGTGGTCCGACGGCTGGGCCGCGGCTCGGTCGCCAGCGTCTACCTCGCCCGGGAGCAACAGCTAAAGCGCCTGGTGGCCGTCAAGGTGATGGTGCCCAAGGTCGCCCTCGACGAGCGTGCGCGGCGAAGGTTCGAGCGCGAGGCGCAGGCCGTGGCGGCGCTCTCTCACCCGAACATCGTCGCCGTCTACCGCGTCGGTCGTTTCTCGAACGGAATCCCCTACATCGTGATGCAGTACGTCAAAGGCCGAACCCTGGCGGACCGGCTCGTGGCCGAGGGGAGCCTTCCGGTCGAGGAAGCCCGGAAAGTCTTGGTCGAGGTTGCCTCGGCCCTGGCGGCCGCTCACCAAAAGGGGATGGTCCATCGCGACGTGAGACCCGGCAACATCCTGTACGACGAGGACTCCGGTCATTCGCTGCTGACCGACTTCGGCATCGTGGCCATGCTGCCAAGCGGTGACGTCCACGAGTCCACGCGACTCACGCGTACCGGTGAGCTGGTCGGCGATCCGGCCTACATGAGTCCCGAGCAGCTGCGGGGCGGCGCGATCACTGAACGCAGCGATGTCTACGCGCTCGGACTGCTCGGCTACATGCTCTTGGCCGGGCGCGGCCCTTACGATGCCACCTCGCGTCGAGAGCAGCTGACCGCTCACCTTCAGCAGGAGCCGCGGAGGTTGACGGAGCTGCGGGCCGACGCCGACCCCGAAATGGAGGCGACCCTGCTCCGCTGCCTCGCCAAGGAGCCGGAGCACCGTCCCAACGCGGCCGATCTGGCACAGCGCCTGACGTCGGCGGGCGCCGCTCCAAGTGGCGCTGGCACACGCGCTGGCGCGGGCCGATCGGGTCTGTTCTCGGGGTTGATGGAGCGGCGGCTTCCCCAGATCATGGGCGGCTACGCGCTGGGCGCCTGGGTGATCCTCCAGGTCATGGACCAGCTGGCGGACCGGGCCGTGCTGCCCGAGGTGGCGTATCGGCTCGTCCTGGTGGCGGTGGTCACCGGACTGCCGGCCGTGCTGACGGGGGCTTGGTTCCATGGCAAGCGCGGTCGGCAGAAGGTGGAGGCGGTGGAGTACTGGGTGTTTGGGGCGCTGGGAGTGATCTGGCTGGTCGTGAGCACGCTGATCCTGATCCGCTGGCGTGGCGGCTGATGGGAAGGGCGGGGGCGGGGTTGACGCGGAGCGGCGGGATCGGTAGGGTCAGCTACAGTTTAGTAAGCTATCGCTGACTGAACGCTGGCTGACTCGCCCCCCGCGAGTCACCCCGGCTCCGCCTCACCGGACGCCCGCGTATGGATAACCCCTTTCGTGTCGGCGGCACCGTCGTCGGCGAGTACTTCACCGATCGCGCTGCCGAGCTCAAACGCATCGCCGCCGCCCTCTCCGAGCCCCAGGCCAAGCTTCTCGTGTACGGGCCCCGGCGCATGGGGAAGTCGTCGACGCTCGAATCGGCCATCCGCCGTCTGCGTCGCAGGTCGCACCCGGCGATCCTCGCCGACCTCTCCGCTACCACCACACTGGCCGACATGGCCACGCGAATCCTGCAGGGCGCTACCCGGCAGCTGCGGTCCACCTGGAAGAACGTAGTCGGCGAGCTGGTGAGCCAGCTCCGGATCGGCGTCACCGTGGGCGTGGACCCGGGCAGCGGCCAGCAGACCCTTCGACTCGACGTCGGCCGGCGCAACGCACCGCTGGAGGAGCAGCGGGTCTCGCTGGCCGAATCGCTCGACGCGCTGGAGCGGCTGGCGGCAGCTAAGGGCCGAACCATCGGCGTGGCGCTCGACGAGTTCCAGGAGATCCACCGCTTCGGCGGTGAAGAGGCGGAGTGGCATCTGCGGGGCGTAATCCAGCGACACAAGCATGTGAGCTACGTGCTGGCCGGGTCGAAGGAGAGTCTGATTCAGGCGATGATCGCGAAGAACCGGGCCTTCTACAAGTTGTTCGAGCTTCTGCCCTTCGGTCCCATCGATGAAGACCACCTCGCCCGCTGGATCGAGTCGCGTCTCGAGACCCACGGTGTGGAACCGCGGGGTCTGGGCGGGCGGATCGTTGCGCTGGCGCGTCCGCGTACGCGGGACATCGTGCAGCTCGCCCGCGCTTGCTTCACCGTCGGGGTGGCCCGCGGCGAGCTGGCCGAAGGCGATCTCGAGCGCGCGCTGGATCAGGTGGTCGACGTAGAGGATGATCTGCTGCGCTCGGAGTGGGAGCGGCGCACCGCGCTACAACAGAACGTGCTGCGGGCGATCGCGGCGGGCGAGGCGAAGCTGTTCTCAGAGTCGGTGCGTGAGCGCTACGGCCTGCGGGGGACATCGTACGTCGCGTCGGCGCTCGAGGCGCTGATCGAGGCGGACCTGGTGGTGAAGCGGGAGGAGGGGGTGTACGAGTTCGACAGCCCGTTCATGCGGCGCTGGGTGGTGCGCCAGGCGCTGCCTGACGTGGGAATCATGCCGCGGACAGAGAGTGACGGCGAAGAGCCTGATCCGGCACGACGGCGTGCGCGGCGCAGACGTCAACCTTGATCAACCGGCTCGGGCCAGCAGGTCTCGCAGCGCGGAGTAGATCGTGGGGTTGCCGGCGATGAAGCCGCCGGGTCTAATGGCGTCCTCGTTGCCAAGGTCGTCCGTGATGATGCCACCCGCTTCCCGTATCACCAGAACGCCGGCGGCGATATCCCAGGCCGCCAGGTGAGCTTCCCAGAACCCGTCGAGCCGGCCACAGGCCACGTCGCAGAGGTCGATGGCGGCGGAGCCCGTGCGCCGGATGCCGCTGGTCCTGGGCAGCACCGCCTTGAACTGGGCCAGGTACGAGTCGAGAAGGTCGGTCTTCTTGAAGGGGAAGCCGGTCCCGATCAGCGCGAACTTGAGGTCGGCCACCTCGGAGACCTTGATCGGCTCGCCGTCTTTCTCGGCGCCGCCGCCGCGCTTGGCATGGAAGCGCTCCCAGCGGGCCGAGTTGACCACGACGCCGACGACCGGCCCGTGCGCGTCGATGGCGGCGATGGAGACCGAGTAGAAAGGGTAGCGGTGCAGGTAGTTGGTGGTCCCGTCGAGCGGGTCGATATACCAGGTGATCTCGGCCTTCTCCGGCGGCGGTCCACCCCAGTCGCGTTCCTCGGCGGCGATGGCGTGGTTGGGAAAACGCCCGCGCAACTCGGCGACGGCCGCCTCCTCGGCGGCGAAGTCGACCTCGCTGACCCAGTCGGCGTGACCTTTCTCGGTCCAGGCTCCGGTGTCGGGTTCCGGGGCGTGGGTATGATGGACCTCGGCCGCGGCCTGGGCGGCTTGTTGTGCGGCGTGAAGAAGATCGTCGAGCGAATCCATAGCTTGATCAGGTTATTGGCGCGCCGTAACTTAACCGGTCGCTGAGGGGGAGGCCACTCCAATTTCCAATTTCCAATTTCCAATACTGAATAACCAAGTACCTGGGCATTCGACATTGAGTGTTGGGCATTGATTTCCGCGATGAGCCAGAACAAACCGCGTGCCTTTTCGGGTATCCAGCCGTCGGGTGAGCTTCACATCGGCAACTACCTGGGAGCGTTGAAGAACTGGGTGGCGATGCAGGACGAGTACGACCTGTTCGTCTGCATCGTCGACCTGCACGCGATCACGCAGCCGTTCGAGCCGTCCGAGATGCCGAGCCGTGTCTATGAGATGGCGCTGACGCTGATGGCGGCGGGGCTCGAGCCGGAGCGCTGTACCCTTTTCGTTCAATCTCACGTTCCCGAGCACACCGAGCTTTCCTGGGTCTTGACGTCGATCACGCCGCTGGGCGAGCTGGAGCGGATGACCCAGTACAAGGACAAATCGTCACGGCAGGAGTCGGTGCCCGCCGGGCTCCTCAACTATCCGGTGCTGCAGGCCGCCGACATCCTGCTCTATCACGCGGTCGCGGTCCCGGTCGGCGAGGATCAGATCCAGCACATCGAGCTGACCCGCGAGATCGCCCGCAAGTGGAACGCGCGTTTCGGTGAGTACTTTCCGGAGCCCGAGGCGCTGGTGGGACCGGTGCGGCGCGTTCTGGGTCTGGATGGCCAGGCGAAGATGTCGAAGTCGCTGGGCAACACGATCGGGCTGCTCGAAACTCCGGAAGAGATCTGGGAGAAGGTGCGGGTCGGCCTGACCGATCCGGCGCGGAAGACCCGCAAGGACCCGGGAAACCCGAACGTCTGCAACATCTTCAGCCTGCACCGCCATTTCTCCTCGCCGGAGGACATCGCCTGGGCGGATGAAGGGTGCCGGACCGCCGGCATTGGCTGCATCGAGTGCAAGCGGCGGCTCACCGACAACATCATCGAAGAGCTGCGACCGATCCGCGAACGGGCGGCCGCGCTCGAGCGCGATGACGTCGTGAGCGCGCTCAACGCCGGCGCGGAGCGCTGCCGTGCGATCGCCAGCCAAACCATGGCCGAGGTTCGAAGCCGGATGGGGTTGTCCCTGCCGGATGGGCCGGTGGAGACCCCGCTCGACTGAGAACCCGAGGGAGGCGTTGTGCCTGATTGGCTCGATCCCGCCTGGGTCGAAACGCTGCGACTGAGCCTGCTGGGACGTCTGCTGTTGGCGACGGTCCTGGGAGGTGTGATCGGACTCGAACGGGAGCTTTCCGGGAAGCCGGCGGGACTCCGCACCAACATCCTCATCTGCGTCGGCGCCGCGCTGCTCATGGATGTGTCAGAGTCGGTGGCGGCTTCGGCCACCACGGGGCCGTCCGATCCCGGGCGCATCGCGGCTCAGGTCGTGTCGGGGATCGGCTTCATCGGCGCCGGCACCATCCTCGTGGAGCGGGGCGCCATCGTCGGCCTCACCACGGCGGCCACCATCTGGGTCGTTGCGGCCATCGGGCTCGCCGTCGGGTCGCACGCCTACATCGAGGCCGTTGGCGCCACCGTCCTCGTCGGACTCACGCTCGTCATCCTGGGCCGCGTCGAGGACTTCCTGTTCGGGCGCCGCCAGGCGATTCACCTCGAACTGGTCGCCGACGTGCGCCCCGAGCTTCTGAACGAGATCAGCGAGCTGTTCAAGTCGCACCGCGTGCGCGCCCGCCGGCAACGGCTGGAGAAGCAAGCCGACCGAATACGGGCTCTGTACGAGCTGGGCGGCCCGGCGCGGCGGCGCGAGCGGGCGTTGAACGAGCTGTCGGTGGCGGAAGGTGTGAGGAAGATCACAGTCCGGTGACCCTACAACGAACGGGCGGGCGCATTATAATAGGAACGGCGGTCCGGACCGAATCATGACGCCCCCCCAGTCCCGCCGTTTCGTCATCGACATGTTCTCGTCCCGCTACCCCCTCTGGTGCATGCCCGAGGCGGATGCCGAGCGGGTGCGCGCCGAGTTGCCCCCGGATTGGGAGCTGGTCCGGGTGAAGGAGGAGGCGGACGGCGCGGGAGATGGCACGCCACGAATCTCGGACGCGCGGTCGCGGGCCCTGAGCGATGCCGAGGTGTACTGCGGCTTCGGGATCCCGCGCGAGCTGTTCACGGCGAGCGAGGTGCTGCGCTGGGTGCATTCGGGAGCGGCGGGAGTAGGCGGATCGCTCTATCCGGAGATGCTGGCGAGCGACGTGATCTTCACCAACTCGGCGGGGACGCACGGCGTGCCGGTCGCCGAGCATGCGGTGTCGATGATGTTCTATTTCGCCCGGGCTCTGGATCAGGTCGCCGCCAGCCGGCGGGCCGGACGGCAGTGGGACCGCGATCGGATCGCGGTGGCGCCGAGCCCCGTGCGAGAGCTGAGCGGATCGCTGGTCGGCGTCGTGGGTTACGGCGGAATCGGCCGCGAGGTGGGGAGGCGGGCTCGGGGGCTGGGCATGCGGGTGTGGGCGCTGCGACGCCATCCGGGCGCCGAGGCCGCGCCCGAGGTCGAGCGCCAGCTGGGTCCGGACGGTCTGGGCGAGCTGTTGGCGGCCGCCGACTACGTGGTGATCGCGGCACCGCACACCCGCCAGACCGAGGGCTTGATCGGGGCGAAAGAGCTGGCGGCGATGAGACGCGAGGCCGTGCTGATCAACGTGTCGCGCGGCGGCATCGTCGACGAGGAGGCGCTGCTGGCGGCGCTGCGGTCGGGAGCGATTCGTGGGGCGGGGCTCGATGTGTTCGGCGTGGAGCCGCTGCCCGAGTCGAGCCCGCTCTGGGATCTGGACAACGTGTGTCTGACGCCGCACGTGGCGGGGGTCAGTCCCCGCTTTTGGGAACGCGAGACGGACCTGATCATCGAGAACACGCGACGCTATCTGGCGGGTGAACCGCTGCTGAACGTGGTGGACAAACAGGCGGGCTACTAGGAGCGGGGAGATGGAGAAGATTCTGAGGACGGCGATCGAGCGGGGAGCGTCCGATCTGCACATCAAAGCCGGCGATGTGTTCCGGGCCCGGATTCACGGCGAGCTGGTCCCGATGACCAAGCAGCTGCTGACGCCGGAGCAGACGCGCGAGATTGCGGTTCGGCTCATTCCGAACGAGCGCGACCGCAACAACATCGATCGGATCACCGACTACGACTGCGCCTGGGGCGTTCCCGGGCTCGGCCGCTTCAGGGTCAACATTCTGCGCCAGCGCGGCAGCTTCATGATCGTGCTGCGCATCATCCCGGTCGAGATCCCCAACTTCGAGCAGCTCAACCTGCCGGGGGTGCTACCACAGATCTCCGCGCTGCCGAGAGGGCTGGTCCTGGTCACCGGGGTCACGGGCTCCGGCAAGACGACGACCCAGGCGGCGATGATCCATTACATCAACCAGAACTTCCGCCGGCACATCATTACGCTTGAGAACCCCATCGAGTACTTGCACCGAGACATCAACTGCTCGATCACACAGCGCGAGGTGGGGACCGACACCAGCTCGTTCCAGACCGGGCTGCGGGCGGCGCTGCGAGAGGACCCCGACGTGATCCTGATCGGTGAGATGCGTGACACCGAGACGATCGATACGGCGATCAAGGCGACCGAGACGGGGCACCTGGTCATCTCCACGTTGCACACGCCGGATTCGGTGACGACCATCACGCGGACCATCTCGGTCTTCCCCCCCGAAGAGCAGGAACAGCTCCGCGTGCGGCTGGCCGAGTCGCTGCAGGCGGTGATCTCGCAGCGGCTGCTGCCCCGCGCCGATGGTAACGGGCGGATCCTCGCCTGCGAGGTGATGGTGGTGACGGCGGCGGTGCGTGACTGCATCCTCGACCCACAGAAGCTGGACGACATACGGAAGCTGATGGAAGAGGGAAGGCAGCAGTACGGCACGCAGACGTTCGATCTCCATCTGATGGACCTGGTGCGGGACGGCCTGGTCGAGTACGACGTGGCCAAGTACGCGGCGACCAACCCGGCCGACTTCGAGCTGAAGATGAAGACGCTGGGCGAGGATCAGCTGATCCAGGAGCTGGCATGAAGCTGGCCGGAGTCCTCATCCCGGTCACGACGCCGTTCGACTCCGCGACGGGCGAGGTGGCCCCCGTCGCGTTCCGCGAGAACCTGCGTGCCTGGTTGGCCGCCGGGGTTCACGGCTTCGTGGTTGCCGGCTCGACGGGCGAGGCGCCGCTGCTCGACGAAGCGGAGATCGTGCGGCTGGTCGAGTGGGCCCGGGATGTCGTGCCTCCCGAGCGCATCCTTCTGGCGGGGACCGGCGCCGAATCGGCCCGGGCGACGATCCGCGTCTCGCGTGCCGTGGCGGCGGCGGGGGCCGACGCGGTGCTGGTGCGCCCACCGGCGTATTACCGCAGCAGCATGGACGCGCGGACGGTGCGCGAGCACTTCGAGTCGGTGGCCGACGCCGTTCCGATCCCCGTCGTCCTCTACAACGTGCCGATGTTTGTCCCCGTCGAGATCACGCCCGGCCTGCTGGCCGAGCTGGGTGGCCATCGCAACATCGCGGGGATCAAGGACTCGACCGGCGATCTGAAAGTGCTCGGTGCGCTGCTGGACACGGCCCCGGAAGGTTGCCAGGTGCTGGTCGGCGCCGGCTCGCAGCTCTACGCCGGGTTGGAGCTGGGCGCGGCGGGCGGCATCGTCGCCGTGGGTTGCATCGCGCCCCGGCGCACGGCCCAGGTCTTCGAGCAGTTCGCCGCCGGCGCTGTGGGGCCGGCTGGCGCGTTGCAGGGAAAGATCTCGGCGGCGCACACCAAGATCGTGCGGGCACTCGGCGTGCCCGGCATCAAGTACGCCCTCGATCTGATCGGCTATCACGGCGGCGACCCCCGGCCCCCGCTCCGGCCTCTGGGTGACAAGGCACGCCACCAGGTTCGCGAGGTCCTCGCCGAGGCCGAGCTGTTGGCTGGCGAGTCCCGAGCCTCCTCCTGACGCCGGCCCCGCCGCATGCCTGACGCGCTGGCCGTCGCGCTGCTCGCCCTCGTTTTTCTGATCGGGTTGCTGCTCGTCCCCTTCGGCCTGCCGGGTCTCTGGCTCATGGTCCTGGCGCTGCTCGGGTTCGCGGCGCTGGGTGGCTTCGAGACGATCGGCTGGTCCACGCTGGTGATCGTCGTGGTGTTGGCGGCGTTGGCCGAGGTGGCCGAAGCGTGGCTGGGGTTCCGCTTCGCCAAGCGATACGGCGGCTCGAGCCGCGCCGGCTGGGGTGCCGTAGCCGGCGGCCTTCTCGGGGCGGTGGTGGGCACGCCGGTCCCGATCGTCGGCAGCGTGATCGGGGCGTTCCTCGGCGCTTTTGCGGGCGCGGTGCTGCTGGAGCGGAGCGCGGGTGCCGCGGGCGCGGACAGCGTGCGCGCCGGTTGGGGCGCCGTGCTGGGGCGGGCGGCGGGCGCGGCGGTGAAGGTCGCGGTCGGTCTGGTGATCGCGGTGGTCGGACTGTTCGCGGCGCTGGGTTGACCGGGTGAGTCGGTTCCACGACAAGCGACGCGAGTTTGACTTGTGTCGGAGGATGGGCAAGCGGGGCCCCCAGATGCGGGGGCTTTCTGATTTGGGATCCCTGGCAGGCTGAAAGTGATTTGAGTTGCGGCATCATCGATGCCCGGGCATAATGCCCACACAGATCACGGGATGAAAGACAGTGGACAGGGCCGCCTGCAGCGGAGACCTCGGCTAGGGGCTACGGCCATAACCAGCGCCTGCGTGTCACCCAGGCGTTGGCAGCTAGCCCGTGCACATGTCTTTGCGTTCGCTCCAAGACGAGACTTCTGCTTGACCGCCAGCGGCCCCCCGGCGTGAAACATGGCGCGAACGCGATTTCGCGAAAGGAGACTTCGAAGCCAGTGGGCGTCAGCGGCTTGAGCTTCACAGGCAGAAGGCTCGACGGCTGGCCAGCCTGAGGTTACCAGCGTTGGCTGAACCGACATCAGCTGCAAAATCCCCAACGTCTGTCGGAGGAAGCATGTTCTCGAGACGCGGGATCTTGGTTCTCGCATCCGTCGCGCTGGTGGGCACGTATTTGCTGGGCGTCGGCTGCGACGGAGACAACGGTGAGCCCTCGGTCGTGACCGCCGTTCAGGTCACACCGTCCGCCAGCTTGATCGATGCGCTGGGCAATACAGCCCAGTTCATTGCCTCGGCGCGCGATCAGAACGGCAACACGATGACAGGCGTGTCCTTCACCTGGTCCGTCCAGAGCATGAGTGTAGCGACGGTGGACCAGAACGGACTGGCCACCGCGGTGGCTAACGGGCAGACCAGTATCCGCGCCACGGCTAACGGCGTCACCGGCAGCGCCACGCTGACGGTCGCCCAGGTCCCCGCAGCCGTCGTCGTGACCCCCGACCCGTCCACGCTCGTCTACGTGGGCGAGACGGTGCAGCTTTCGGCAGCGGTGGAGGACGCGAACGGCAACCCGATCGCCAACGCGACGGTGACTTGGACGTCCTCGGATCCGTCGATCGTCGACGTCGACGCCGCTGGCCTGGCCACGGCTGTGTTCCCCGGTTCGGTGATGATCACCGGGACCTCGGGCACGGCGTCGGATGACGCTACGGTGACGGTTGACATTCGCCAGCGGCCCGCCGGCGATATCGTCCTCTACCGGAACTACGATCCGTGGGGAGCCGCGGATACGGCGGTGCTCAACGCCGCTCCCTTCAACTACGTCCCGGGAACCGATTACATGATCGCGTCGGTGTCCGACATGATGAGCGGGGTCCCAGCGACGACGTCGCTGGTGATCCTGCCGTCGGCCAGCTCGGGTGATCTCTCGAACCAGATCAGCGATCAGGTCGCGGCTGTCGATTCACTGGAGAAATGGGTCAGGGCCGGCGGCTGGCTCGTGGTTCACGGCGGCGACACCGCCAACGGAATCGGCTACGCCGTGCCCGGCCTCCTTGGAACGGTCGATGACGTGCTCGGGTGCACCGGCCAGACCTTGCTGGTGGGCGATCACGCCTTCGTGCGCGGTCCCGACGCGACGCTGGGTACCGGTGACGACCTGACCGACACCAACATCGACTTGACGCAGAGCTGCCCGGACAACAGTGGGTCTCTGGCTTCGATCCTGCCGCTGAACGCCGAGGTCTTGGTCCGGGAGGAAGGTGGGTCGATGCGGCCGACCTACGCGACTTACGATCTGGACGCCGGGCGCGTGATCGTGACGTCGCTCACGTTGGAGTACGGCTCGTCCACCGAGAGCCTTCCGACCATCATCAACCACTTCTACTGGGCGATCAACGGACTCGACGCCCCCGCGGCGCCGGCGCCGGCGGTACCGGCTCCGTCGATCGCCGATCGGCCCGCCGCCAAGGCGTGGCTGGATTCCCAGCGCCGCCGGTAAGACGCCGGTAGTTGAAGGTCGACAGTTGTTGCAAAGGGCGGCATGGAGGTGCCGCCCTTCTTTTCGGCTCTAGAGTCTGGCATCGGGGAGGTGGGCGGCGGGAGCGGTCGTCGAACGGAGCTGGGTTTAGCGACCCCGCGGGCAGCGCGCAGCGCTGAACGCGGGGGAGGCCGGAGCGAGCCGACCGCTTCCGTCGCCCCGGGGCCCGCCAGCCGGGCACGTCCGGGCGCCCCCGGCAGCGGTCGTTCCTTGACACCCCCCGAACGCAAGTCTAGCTTGCGCAGAAGGATAGCCGAGTAGGGCCCCCGATCGGGGGCTTTTTCATTGAGGATCACCAGATGCTGAATGGCGATGTGAGGTGCCTGGTCGTCGTCGGGTCGCAGTGGGGCGACGAGGGGAAGGGAAAGATCGTCGACGTCCTGGCCAAGGACGCCGACTGGATTGCCCGCTATCAGGGCGGCGCCAACGCGGGCCACACCGTGCGCGTCGGTGACGAGGAGTTCATCCTGCACCAGATCCCCTCCGGTGTCCTCTACGAAGGTAAGCGCTGCGCGCTGGGGAACGGCATGGTCATCGATCCGGTGACCCTGTTCGACGAGCTGGAGAAGCTGAAGGCGCGGGGCCGCGAGGTGGAGGATCGCATCCTCATCAGCTCGCGGGCGCATCTGGTGCTGTCCTACCACAAGCTGATCGATCGGGCCGAGGAGGAGAGCCGGGGCGGCGCGGCGCTGGGCACCACGGGCCGGGGGATCGGCGCGGCCTACGCCGACAAGGTGGCGCGGATCGGTGTGCGTGTCGCCGACCTGGCGGCTCCGGAACGGTTGAAGGAGCTGGTCGAGGCGAACGTCGAGCGGGCGCGGCGCACGCTGCGGGTGCTGGGCTCCGACGCCGAGGTCGATGGCGAGGCGTTGCTGGCCCAGCTGTCGGCGCTGGCGCCGCGCATGCTGGCGATGGCCGGCGACGTGGGGGTGGCGCTGACGCGAGCCCTCGAGCGCGGCGAGCGGGTGCTGCTGGAGGGCGCGCAGGGTGCGATGCTGGATGTGGATCACGGCACCTATCCCTTCGTGACGTCGTCCCACACGACGGCGGGAGGCGCCGCCACCGGCGTCGGGCTGGGACCGGGCCAGATCGATGCGGTGCTGGGCGTGGTGAAGGCGTACACGACCCGGGTCGGCAACGGCCCGCTGCCCACCGAGCTGCCGCCGGCCGAGGCGGCGCGGCTGCGCGAGCTGGGCGCCGAGTACGGGGCGACGACGGGGCGGCCGCGGCGCACGGGCTGGTTCGACGCCACCGTGGTCCGTTACGCCGCACGGATCAACGGGCTCACCGCCCTCGCCGTCAGCAAGCTCGACGTGCTCGACAACCTGCCCGAAGTGAAGCTGGCGGTCCGCTACCGTCTGCGCGGAGCGCCGCTGGACGAGTTCCCGGCCGAGCTGACCGAGCTGGAGCAGATCGAGCCCGAATACGAGACCCTGCCGGGCTGGCACACCTCGACCTCGGAGGCGCGACGGCTGGAGGAGCTGCCGGCCGGGGCCCGGGCCTACCTGGACCGGATCGCCGAGCTGACCGGGCTGCCGATCCGCTACGTCTCGGTGGGGACGCGGAGGGCCCAGATCATCTCGGTGACCGAGCCCGCGGCGGCGTGATCGGGGGCTTGAAACGCCCGTAAAGAGCGCCTAAGTTAGGCGGCCCTTTAGACGAGACTGAGGCTGCCCAGCGACCGGGAAAGGCCCGGCGGGGGCGGCGTTCGAGGAGTTGTATGGCGACAAGGATCAGACTACGCAGGGTAGGCCGGAGCAAGCAGGCCTCGTTCCGGATCGTGGTGGCCGGGAGCATGCACTCGAACAGCGGCCGGATCACGGAGAACATCGGCAAGTACAACCCGCGGACCCAGCCCTCCTACATCGAGGTGGACGAGGTGCGGGCGCTCTACTGGCTGCGCGAGGGCGCCGAGGTCAGCGAGTCGGTGCGGCCGCTGTTCCGCAAAGCCGGCATCCTGCGGAAGTTCGCCGAGGGCGCCGAGGGCAGCGGCGTCGTGACCATCGGCGATCCCCAGGGGAAGACGAACCCCGTCCGGGCCGCCCAGGCCGCGGCCGCGCCGGCGAAGGAGGCCGAGGCGCCCGCCAAGCCCGAGGCCCGGGCGGAGAAGCCGAAGGAAGCCAAGGCCGAGCCCGAGGCGAAGGCCGAGAAGCCCAAAGCGGAAGCCGCGGCCGAGGCGAAAGCCGAGCCCGAGGCCAAAGCCGAGCCGCAGGAAGCCACGGCCGAGGCTGCGGTGAAGGAAGAGAAGCCCAAAAAGTCGAAGGCCGAGCCCGAGGCGAAAGCCGAGAAGTCGAAGAAGGCGAAAGCCGAGAAGGAGAAGGGCGAGGAATCGTAGCCCGACCGCAGCCGGCCGGGGGCGCGTTCCTCTGCGTCGGCGAAGTCAGGAAAGCCCACGGGATCAAGGGCGAGTGCTACGTGATGCCCGCGACGGACGATGTCGCGGGCGTCTTCGCGCCGGGCCATGGGTTGCGGCTAGGTGACGCCGAGGGGCGGCCGGATACGGAAGCGACCGTCCTGACCGTCCACACCGGCCGGCCGTTCAAAGGCGGCCTGATCGTCCGCTTCCGGGAGATCGACGATCGCGCTGCGGCGGAGGCGTTGCAGGGCCGAACGCTGTTGATCGCTGCCGTGGAAGCGCGCCCGCTCGAAACTGACGAGTACTTCCTCCACGACCTGGTAGGGCTGGAGGTGCGCTCTCAGGCGGACGAGCGGATCGGGCGGGTGGTCCAGGTCTACGAAGGTGGCCCGGGCCACCTTCTGGGCGTGGACGACGGAGAGCGCGAGCACCTGATCCCGTTCAACCGGCAGATCGTGCGCCGCGTCGATCTGGAGGCAGGCGTCATCGTCGTCGAGCTGATCCCGGGCCTGCTCGATCTGTAGCGGGCCGGGTCGGCGGCGTCGGGGGTCACAAACCCCGGGGTAGGCATGCGCATCGACATCGTGACGATCTTCCCGGGCTTCTTTCGGGAGGCGCTGAAGCTGGGCGTCCCGGGCCGGGCCGAGCGGGCCCGGCTAGTCGAGTACCGGGTCGTCGACCTGCGCGACTACACGCACGACCGGCATCGGACGGTGGACGACACGCCGTACGGCGGCGGCGCCGGGATGGTGATGAAGCCCGAGCCGTTCTTCGAGGCGGTCGACGACCTGAAGCCAAAGGGTCCGATCGTGCTGCTGGACGCCCGGGGTCGCGTCTTCCGTCACGACGACGCGGTCCGCCTGTCGCTGCAGCCCGAGCTGACGCTGCTCTGCGGCCACTACAAAGATGTGGACTGGCGGGTCGCCGAAGCGCTGGCCACTGAGATCTTCTCGCTGGGCGACTTCGTGCTCTCGGGCGGCGAGCCAGCGGCGCTGTGCTTGGTGGACTCCGTGGTGCGTCTGTTGCCCGGCGCGCTGGGCGACCACGAGTCGGCGGCCTCCGACTCGTTCTACGACGAGCCGCTGCTGGCGCCGCCGGCGTACACGCGCCCGCCGGAGTATCGGGGCCTGTCGGTGCCCGAGGCGCTGCGCTGCGGCGATCACGCGGCGATCGACGAATGGCGGCGCCGCGCGGCTGAGCGGCTCACGAAGGAGCTGAGGCCGGACCTGTGGGAGAGGCGACACCAGGACTGAGGCGCCTCTTGGAGCCCAAAGGCCGGATGGTTAGCTTTTAAGTTTGATTACACACTCTTTAGACGCCGGTGCAGAGGTCGAGGTCTGTGAGGTCTTTATGGACGTGATCCAGGAAATCGAAAGAGAACAGCTGCGGAGCGACATCCCCGACGTCCGCCCCGGCGACACCGTCCGCGTGCTGGTTCGCGTGATCGAGGGTGACAAGGAGCGGCTGCAGCCGTTCGAGGGCGTCTGCATCGCCCGGCGCGGCGGCGGCCTGCGCGAAACCTTCACCGTGCGCAAGGTCTCGGGCGGCGTCGGCGTCGAGCGGATCTTCCCGCTCAACTCGCCGTCCATCGCCGAGGTCGAGATCTTGCGGCGCGGCAAAGTCCGACGCGCCAAGCTCTACTACCTGCGCGGACGTCGCGGCAAGAAGGCGCGGATCAAGGAAGATCGTAACGCCTGAGCCCGATCATGGGCCGGCGCGCGATCCCCCTCCGGACAGAGCGGCGCTACTGGCGCGCCGGCTTCCCTCACGTCGCCGGCGTCGACGAGGTGGGGTGCGGCTCGCTCGCCGGCCCCGTGGTCGCCGCGGCCGTGATCCTTCCGGTCGAGGGCGGCGTCAAGGGCGCCGTCGACTCCAAGCTTCTGACCCCCGGCGAACGAGAGCAGATCTCCGAGGTCATCCTCGAGAAGGCGCTGGCGGTGGGAATCGGCGCCGCCTCGGCCCGGGAGATCGAGCGGCTCAACATCCTGCGCGCCAGCGGCCTGGCGATGCAACGCGCCCTCCGCCGCCTGCCCGTGACCCCCCACTGCGTGCTCATCGACGGTCGTCCCCAACCGTGCCTCGGCGATCACCTCGCCATCATCCGCGGCGACCGCAAGTGCCACAGCATCGCCTGCGCGGCGATCGTCGCCAAGGTGGTGCGCGACCGCCTGATGGTCCGCCTGGCGCAGCGACATCCGGGCTACGGTTGGGAGCAGAACGTCGGCTACAGCACCCCGGACCACCGGGACGCGCTCGACCGTTTGGGCGTCACGCCCCACCACCGCCGCACCTTCCTGGGCGTGCAGTACGTCCTCGACCTCGAGCCCGCCTGAGGCGGGTGGGTCGGGGCGGTTCGCCGTCGGCGCTGGGGGCGCGGCTCGCATGAGAACGTCGGCCTCGCACCCGGAAGGCGTCGAGGCGGTCTGGCTCGAGACGTTCCGCAGCCGCACCGCAAGGCTCGGCGTCTTCGTCTTCCGCGCCGGCCCCTTCATCATCGATTCCGGTCCCCGGCACGCCCGCCGGCAGCTGCTGCGCTGGCACGGCTTGAAGGGCGCCGAGCGCTGTCTGCTCACCCATCACGACGAGGATCATGCGGGGAACGCCGCGGCGCTGGCGCGCGCCGGCCTGCCGGTACAGGCGCCGCCGATAGTGATCGAGGCGCTCGGTGGGGTCGGGCCCATCCCGGCCTACCGCCGCTGGGTGTGGGGCACGGCCGAGCCTGTCGACCCGGCGCCGCTGACCGGACCCGCCAGCGGAGACGGTTGGGCGCTGCAGCCACTGCACACCCCCGGCCACTCCGCCGACCACCACATCTTCCACGCGCCGGAGCGCGAGCTGGTATTCTCGGCCGACCTTTACATCGGGCGCTGTGTGCCGGTGGCGCGCCCGCGCGAAGACGTAACACAGCTGCTCGCCTCGCTGACGCAGGTGCGCGACCTGAGTCCGAGGACGCTGTTCTGCGCTCACCGCGGCCGGGTGGACGGGGCGGTGGAGGCGCTCAACGGAAAGATCGACTGGCTGGAGGACCTGGTGGCGCGGGTCGGCGTGCTGGCCGATCGCGGACTCAGCTTGCGGAAGATCACGCGAGCGGCTCTGGGCCAGGAAGGCGGCACCTTTATCGTGAGCCGTGGCGAGTACTGCAAGCGGAATCTGGTGGCGGCGGCGCTGCGTGCCGCGGGTCGTTCAATCGATTAACGAAGGCCGCCACGCCGCTGGGGCGTGGTCTCGAAGTCGATCCCGAGGTTAGCCCCGCGCACATCGCCGCCCGATTCCAGTAGGCCCACACCGGCCGCCTGTCCCGACCCGTGCCGGACCATCAGCCCGATCGCGAACGCCTGGAAATCGCCGTCGCCGTCCCAGTCGGCCAGCACCAGCGCGTCGACCAGACGGATCGCGCCCAGAGTGCGCCGGACCAGGGTGTAGCGGCCGCCGACCCGAAAGGCGTCGAAGTCGCCGGCTCGCGTTAGATAGTCGGACTGCAGAGAGATCTGGAATCGATCGGGAACGGCGACGTAGGTCAGGCCGCCCACCACCCGCTCGCGGCGCCGGATGCCCCGCACGGTCGGGGTGCCGATGTCGCGCCACACCAAGCCCGCCGTGACCTGGGGGCTGGCCAGCATCCAGCCGATCTCCCAGCTGCCCTCGGCCGGGCCCACGGTCCGCCAGGTGCGCGATACCCCGAGCCCGCTCCGCGCCGTGGCGAAGCCGGCCGACACGGTGTAGGCGTCACCCTGGGAAAAGGTGCCCTCCAGCTCGTCGAACTCGTCGTGGCGATAGCCGAAGCCGATGATGCTCCACTGCAGGCTGATCAGGAACTGGCCCAGCGACCACCCCTCGCCCTCGGGCCGGTTCCAGGTGGCGTGGCCGAGCAGCCGGTTCACCCGGTTGAACCCGGAAGCCGCCGGGTTCACCCACACGCCGGACGCGTAACCGAGATCGGAGACGAAGCGATAGGTGTGGAGCGCCGGATCGCGCGTCTGGGCGACGGCGGCCGAGGCGGACAGCGTGAGCCCGCTGATCAGGCTCAAGAACAGTCTCGTGCGCAGAAAACCCCGATTCGGTAGACGGTACGCGGTACACGGTGGACGGTTGTTCGGTTGACCGTGAGCGGTAGACGGTAGGCGGTGTGCGCTCGACAGTCTACCGATCCAACCGTCTACCACCCACCGATAGTACCGTCTACCGATCGCACCGTCCACCGTCTACCGTCTACCGACTGCAGCGCCTACCGTCTACCGACTACCGGTACCTTGACCTTGCCCCGGCCGCTGGGTACTACTTGTGCTCGTCACACGCTGTGGAAAGGAAACCCATGACGGACAAGGCGGACCGCGCCGCCGTAGCCTCCCAAGCCGCGGCCCAGGACCTGGTCGTCGAGGCGCGCCAGGTCAGCAAGCGCTACGCGCGCACCTGGGCGCTGCGAGCCGTGGATCTGGAGGTGCGGCGCGGCGAGCTGGTCTCGCTGCTGGGCCCCAACGGCTCGGGCAAGAGCACGCTGCTCCGCGTGCTGACCAGCGTCACCCGGCCCACCTACGGCCAGGTGAAGGTGCTGGGCAGCGCGCCCCGCGACGGCGACGAGGTCCGCAAGCACTTCGGCGTGCTGCCGGCGCAGACGTATCTGTACGGCGAGCTGACCGCCCGGGAGAACCTGCGCTTCGCCGCGGCGATGTACGGCATCAGCTCGCGCAAGAAGGATCTGATGGCTGCCCTGGCGCACGTCGGTCTCGAGCACGTCGCCGACGCGCAGGTGCGCACATTCTCCAGCGGCATGCGCAAGCGGCTCGCCCTGGCCCGGGCCACATTGCACGACCCCGACCTGGTCTTTCTCGACGAGCCCTACGGGGCGCTGGACGTGGACGGGATCGCCTGGGTGGACGATTTCATCCGCGAGCTGCGCGATCACAACAAGACGCTGTTGATCGCCACGCACGAGATCGGGCGGGCGCTGGCGCTGTGCGATCGTGCGGTGGCGCTGCGCGCCGGCCGCGTCGAGTTCGA
>CAYGAJ010000031.1:0-18115 GCA_964347815.1 uncultured Gemmatimonadota bacterium
TGGTGGCGGGCCCACGCCCAGTTCAGGAAGTCGTGAAGTACTTCCATCAGACGCCTCCGGTCCGGCTAACGGTCCGCGCATGAGCTGTGCGCGGCTCGCCAGGTTCATGCGCGCGGTAGGCTGCGCATTGGTGGCTCCGACGTGCCGCATGATGGCTCAGAGCGTCCCCTTGGCCAAGGGTTCCGCGAACACGCCGACGACATCTGGTCCGATTGGCGGCAGCCTTAAGCGCTAGTCGCGCGGCCGGATCATGCTTGAATCCCTGGGCCGCAGTTCGGCGCACGCGTTCGGTTCGACCGTCCACATCGAGTTCGACACCTTCCAGACACCCTCGATCTTGGCAAACGAGAACACGTCGACGCCGCAATGAGTGGTCTGGCCGTTGATCTGGAATTCGTAGGGAGCCCAGACCAGCGCCATGGCACCGCGGATCATGACGGTCGGCGACCAATAGCGCTCGCGGTAAGTGCGGTCGTCCGCCCGCTCGGGCGCGATCCAATAGGCATTGGGGCGAGCCACGACATCCCAGCCGCCGTCTTCGCGGGCGCTGATGCGATAGGTCATGCCTTCAGCCGTTTGCCGCGCAGCCATAGCCGCGAGATCATTGGCAGAGATCTCGTGCATGTAGGCGTCCATCACCGCGAGAATGGCCGCCTCCTCCGCCGGCTGATGGCCGGCCGGCGTCGGCGGCGCTTTCGTCGTGGCGCACGCGGCCAGCGCTAGCGCCATGCACAGCGCTCTGATCATGTCGCTCTCCTTCGCCCCAAAACGCCCGCGGGTCGTAGACCACTCAAGTTTCGCAATTTTCCCCTCTCGCATTGTGAACCACTGAGCGCAGGTTATCGGGCCTGGTGGGCCCTGGATCTAACCGTGGCGCCCGATCACCCCATCGCCGCGGCTCGCTCCCAACAGCCGCGCGGCCGACGCGCCGCGCGCCGCCACCTCGACCGTGCCCGCCGACCCGATGACCGCCACCAGCGCGCCTTCCTCCGCGTCGGAGTAGGTCCGACGTAAGAACCCGATATCGACAGCGGAATCGCCGACCACGAAGCGCCACGATCCGTCGACCCAGTCGCCCGGTATGTCCGTGATCAGGTTTCCGAAGCGATCGATGTGCGCGATTCGACCCCGGACCTCGGCCGGCGCGCGAGTCGGCGGCTCCTTTGTCAGGCGCTGCGGGTCATCGATCGACGGACCCAGCCGCTCCGGCGACACGCCGTTGGCCAGGTGGGCGGCGGCCGGGGCGAAGACATCACGACCGTGGAAGGTGGCGGAGGGGTTCGGCCGCAGGTAGCGGGCTTCGACGATCTCGACGCAGCTCCAGTGCTCGGCCGCCGCCAGCACCTCGCTGACCAGACCGTTGTCCGGCGCCACCACGTGTCTGCCGTCGGCGCTCAGGGCGATCGCCCGCCGCCGGCTCCCCACTCCCGGATCGACCACCGCCAGGTGGACGGTGCCGGCGGGGAAAAGCTTCCAGTACTGTGCGAGGGTCCAGGCGCCGGCCTCCACGTCGCCGGGCGCGATCTCGTGGGTCGCATCGATGAGCTGAACGCCGGGCGCGATGTCAAGGATCACCGCCTTCATGGCGGCAGCGAAGCCGTCCTGGGTTCCGAAGTCGGAGAGCAGGGTGACGAGCGGCACGATCTATTCCAGATCCGGCTGCGCGCCGGCGCCGTCAGGCCGTGGAAGCCTCGGTGCGCTCGGCCACCGATTTGACGGCGGCCGCCACCCGTTCGGCGAGCTGGAAGAAGGCGCGCGCCTCGGGCGAGTCGGGCGCGGCGACGACCGTCGGGCGGCCCGAGTCGCCGGCCACGACGACCGCCTCCCCCAGCGGCACCTCGCCCAGCAACGGGATCTCCGCCGTGGCCGCCAGCTTCTCGCCGCCACCGCGCCCGAAGACATCGGTCCGCTCACCACAGTGCGGGCAGAGGAAACCGCTCATGTTCTCGACCAGCCCGAGCACCGGAACATCCACCCGCTCGAACATCTTGATCCCCTTCAACACGTCGGCGGTGGCGACACCCTGTGGCGTCGTGACCATGAGCGCGCCGCTCACCCTCGCGAGCTGCACCAGCGACAACTGCGCGTCGCCGGTTCCGGGCGGAAGGTCGACGATCAGATAGTCCAGTTCGCCCCATTCGACCTGCTGAAGAAACTGGCGGATGATCCCCATCACGATCGGGCCACGCCAGATGGCCGGGGTGTCATCGTCCAGCAGAAACCCGATGCTCATCAGCTTGACGCCATAGGCCTCCAGCGGAACGACACGCTCGTCGCGCGTGACGCGCGGACGGCTGTGCACACCGAACATGATCGGGATATCGGGACCGTACACGTCGGCGTCCAGCAGGCCGACCCGGGAACCCTGGTGGGCGAGGGCCGCCGCCAGGTTGCTGGCCACGGTGGACTTCCCCACACCGCCCTTGCCCGAGCTGACGGCGATCACATAGCGGACGCCGGCGACCGCCTGGGGCTCCGGTGGAGCCGTCGGTGGGGGCGGACCGGCGCGACCCGGGCCCGCGCCGCCGCCCGGCCGTGCCGGACCCACCACCGGGAGCTTGCGCCCGCCCTTCGCCCCAGCGCCACGAACCTCGACGTCTACCGACTCGACCCCCGGGACGCCCCGGGCCGCCGCTCGCGCCTTCTCGACCAGGTCGGGTGGGTCTCCCGGCTCGGCGATGATGCTGAACGAGATCCGGCCCGGGCCATCGAGCTTGAGCTGCGAGATCGACCCCGACGACACGATGTCCCGACCCGTGCCCGCGTGCACCACCAATCGGAGCGCGGCTGCGACTTTGTTCAACAACTCCTTTGTTTCCGTCATCAATCGTAGAGCAAAAAAGTGGGTCGAGTGCCTCTGGAAGCACCCGGTGCTTCCAAACAGAGCACGTCCTAAATGAACAAAAAACCGGCACAGGGCAACCCGTGCCGGCCGATTCCTGCTGAGTTACCGTCTAGATCATGACGACGGACTTCACCTCGGGCAACTGTCGGCGCAGACGCTGCTCGATGCCGCCTTTCAGCGTTAGCAACGAATGCGGGCACGTGTGACAGGCGCCCACGAGCCGAAGCTCGACCCGGCCTTCCTCTTCATCGTACCCGATCAGTTCGACGTCCCCACCGTCCGCCCGGACCGCGGGACGGATCTCATCGATCAGTGCCTCGATTCTCGACCACAGCGTTGTCGCCGTCATTCCTGGCTCCTCCAGCCGGCAGGCAGCCGCTGCCAAATAGCGATTCATGTTTTTTGAATCTATCGGACGTCCGAAAACGGGTCAACATCGGGGACCGCCGATCTGGCAGCCTGGCCGCTGCGGCACGGCTCGCCACGGACCGACGGTCGCCGACCAGGTGGTCGAGGACCGCCGGCAAACTGGAAAAGCGCTCACTACCCACTGGAACCGCCAGCCGCCAGTTCGCCAGTCGCTTGAGCCAGGCGGACGCCGTGGCGACCCGGATCCCCCGAGCGTGGGCGAAGTCGGGCGCTACGGCGCGGCCTAGCTCACCCAAGCAGTCCCAGGCGCGCCGGAGTCGGATCGGCGCGGGGCCCCACAGCGCGGGGCGGTCGCCTTCAAAGGCGACCACCAGCAGCTTCTGGCGCTGCAGCACGGTTTCGACCAGCTCGCGGTGTTCAGACGACAGCCCCCTGACGACGAAGAAAGCATCGCTGGGACGGTCGGACCGCTGGTACTTGCGCAAGAGCTTGGCGATGACCTCGTCGACACAGCTGAAGTCGATGACGCGGACCTGCGAGAAATCGAGGATCGACAGGCTCGGTCCCCCCGCCTCGCGGAGCTGATCTTCGATGGCGCCGCGGACGGCCTGCCCGGCCGGGCGCGTCACCAGGTTGTTGTAGAACGTGGCCACCGACGTATGGAGCAGCCTGTCAACGCCGCACCCCCCTGGCCCCAGCATGCTCTCACCCATCCCCACGCCCTCCCTGTCGGCTATCCCCCGCCTGAGTGAACTCGGGCAAGACGATCTGAATCTGTGCTCCCGGAAAATCGGGAAGCCCGGTGACGATCGGCGGCTCGTCGCTCCAATCGGGGACCTCGGAGATCTTTGCGGTGCCGCTGCGGATCGTCACCTGGCCCTTCCAGCGCATGGCCACCTTGCGGATCCCTTGCAGCCCCTGGCCGCGACCGGGGTCCGGATATCGCGAAACACCGTGGAGGAACGCCTGCTCCAATGCCTTGGCGTCGGACCACAGGTCGCCAAACTGCTGAGCGTGCGCCCGAGCCAGCGATCCTCTGAACCCCATCCCCACATCCATCACCGCGATGACGACGACCATCTTGCCGACGCGGCGACCCGTCCAGTTGTAGCGCTGAGCCGAGACCCAACCGTGGGCCTCGGCGTGTTCGACGATGTTCTGACACAACTCGGAGAGGATGACGCTGAACGGCAGCACCGCCGTCGGCGGGTAGTTCAGCTCTTTGACGAGGATGGTCGAGGCCCGTTCCTGCACTCGGTCGACGACCTCAAGCACATCCTGATGGGACCGGATCGACGTGATCTCCAGCAACCGCGTGGACTCACCTGCCGCACGCTTGCTGATGCGGCCGTCGAAGTCGAAAACCTCGCGGGCGTTCTCGAAGAATTCGATGCGCGAGAGGTAGCTCAACACCTCGCGATTATCGGGTGGTTGCAGCAGCGGTCGGGCGCCCGACCGCCGTTCCGAAGCCGAGCCGATCGCCAAGAGTCCGAGGACGCCGTACGGGCTCACGAAGCGAAGTCGCCGCGCGTCGATCAGCAGCCGCTTGTTCTCGGCAGCCGCCATACCGGCGACGAGCGCTTCGAATCCCCGATCGTCCAGGGTCTCGGGCACGGAGAGCACGTAGCTCACGTCAGCCGCGCTTCTCTTGGCCACACCGTGTCAGCCGCTTGCAAGCCCACCCCGCAGAAAGCGATTGAGGCCGGTCGCGCCGCGATGAGCGACATTGCGACTCGCAAAGCCGTTGGCGAGAGCGATCGCGTCCTCGATGGTTTGGCCTGAAAGCAAAGCTCGGAACACTGTGATCCCCCACACATCACCACAACCCGTCGGGTCGCCACCGGTGACCGGCGCCACCGACACCCGTCCTGTCCGCACCGGCCCGGTCCAACCTGTCACCCGATCCGAGCCTCTCGTCAACGGGACCGCATCGGGCGTCATGACGTAAGCGGCCCCGGCGGGCCCCAGCGTCACCAGCAGCAGGCGCGTATCCAGGCCGACCACCGAGGCGGCGAACGCCCACGGGTCGCCCCAGCGCGCGCTCAACGTTGCCAGCTCATCCTCGTTCACCTGAACGACGTCGAAGCAGCTGAGCCATTCGGACCAACGCTCGAGGTCGCGCCGGCGCCGCTGGCCCCGCGGCCCTGTGGCCAGCAACAGCGAGTGCACGTCGACGTAGATCGGCCCGCTGAAGGCCCGGCGCAGCTGCTGCGCCACTTCGAGGTCGATCTCGCTCCCCGTGATGAAGTTGACGTAGACGGCGTCACACCCTTCCACCCGCTGAGCGATCTCCGGCCAGGTCCAGCTGGGCACGCCGCCACTCAACCACTCGCTCCGCCGGCCGGCACTCGTGTAGCGCAGCTCGACTCTCGGGTTGGGCGTGTCGACGACATTGACCGTCTCCACCGTCTCGAGGACGGACAGCTCCCGGAGAAAGCCAAAGCCGCGCTCGGCAAGGTCGCGCCCCAGCTTGACGACCGGCCTCACCTTGAGACCGCCGGCGCTGAAAGCGTCGGCGGCGGCGAGCGCGTAACTGATTCCACCCCACTCCTCGACCGGCGAGCCGGGTTCGCCGTCCCGCCAGATCGTATCCCAGACCATCGTCCCGATGACGCCGATGACGCCCATACGCCGCTCCGCCTCAGCGCGCCCGGCAGAGCGGGACGCGGACGAGCTCGCGCCCGCCCGGACTCGGATCTTTGACTGCTGGCGGAATCAGGTGGGTACCGCCGCTCAAGCTAACCACTCCCCCGCCGCGATGCGAGCCCGCTGGGCCACACCCTCACACCCGACCGTACACCTCCTTCTTGAAGCAGGCGACGGCCCCAATCACCCCGGCCCTGCCGCCCAGTTCGGAAGGAACGATGCGGCAGGCTTGTTCGGCCACACGAAACGCCCGGCGCCGCACTTCGGCTCGCAGCGGAACGAACAGATGGTCCCCGGCACGCGCCACGCCGCCGAATATGACGAGCATCTCCGGGTTCAGAATGTTGATCAGGTTGGCCAGCCCGACGCCCAGGAACTTGGCCGTGTCGTTGATCACTTCGGTGGCGTACGGGTCGCCCTGCACCACGGCCTCGAACACCGTCTCCGCCGTGATGTCCTGAAGGTCGCCGGCAAGCTCGGGCAACATCGATCCGATGCCCGACTCCAGGCCCTCGACCGCGCGAGCGGCGATCGCGGGGCCGGAGGCGTAGGCTTCAAGGCAGCCGTAGTTCCCGCACTTACATTTTCGGCCGGTCGAGTCGATGGTCATGTGGCCGATCTCCGCCGCCGCGTCCGCCGCACCGTGGTAAAGCTCTCCGTTGAGCACGATGCCACCGCCGATCCCTGTGCCCAACGTCACGCCGACTAACGTGTCCACGTTCCGCCCCGCCCCCTGCCACCACTCGCCGTAGGTCGCCGCGTTGGCGTCGTTGTCGAGGATCGCCGGCAAACCCACCACGTTCTGGATCAAGTCACGTAGCGGAAAATTCCTCCACCCCAAGTTCGGTGTGCTGATCACGGTGCCCGATTCACGATCAAGCGGGCCCGGAGATCCGATCCCCACCCCCGCGAACGATTGTAGGCCGCAGTTCTGCTGCTCCATCACCTCCTGCATCGCCTCTTTGATCATCCGCACGACGCGATCCACCACAAACTTGGCACCGCGCTGCGCCTCCGTCGCTTCGGTCCGGAACGCTTGCGGACCGCCGCCTTCAAACGGAACGACGCCGACATTGAGGTTCGTTCCGCCGATATCGACGCCGACGACCCAGGGCGCTTCTCGAGGGCTAGACATCACTCACAGTTCCCACTCGCTTCAGCGATTCGCGGGCGGCCTGCGCCACCGCTTCGACTCCGATCAGCTGCAAACACTCCTCTCGGGCTTCCGGCAGAATCGTGCCCCGACCCCGGCGCGGACAACGCTCACGCCCACAGGGGGCGCACGGCAACGAAGAACGCCAGAGAGACCGGCTCGAGCTCGAGAGCGGGCCCACCTGCTCGGGGCGACGGGCGCCGAAGACTCCCACCGTGGCGGTCCCTACGGCCGCCGCCAGCTGCAGCGCCCCACCGTCGTTCGCGATGACCAGGTCGCAGGCACTCAACCCTGCCGCCAGCACCGCCAGGCTCGTCCGACCGCCCAGGTCGATACCGCTGGCCCCGGCGCCCGCTGCCACCCGGGCCGCGAGCACCCCATCGCGAGCGCTCCCGAACACTACGACCGACCCAACCTCCGCCGCCAGCATCCCGGCCAGGGCCGTGTACCGCCCCTCCGGCCAGCGGCGCGCCGGAGCGCGGGCTCCCGGCACGATCCCCAGAACCGGGGGCCGCAGCCGACCGCCCATCAACAGCTCGAAATGCCGTCGGGCCCGGGCCGGCACGGCGAGTCGAGGTGCCGCCGGACGATCCTCGGACCAATCGGGGTCGGCGACCCGCATCAGGGTGGCCGTTCGATGCTCCGGACCCGGCTCGACGCGCGCGGCCGAAGCCCCGAGCAGTCCGCCCGACCACCGGCCGACCACGGCACGTCGAACCGGTATCCCGGCCATCCGCGCCACCAGCGCCGCCTCGAAGCTGGGGCTGAGTAGATACGCCTCCCCATAGCCGGCGCGGCGCAGCCAGACCGCCGA
Organism: uncultured Gemmatimonadota bacterium; assembly: GCA_964347815.1. GTDB lineage: Bacteria > Gemmatimonadota > Gemmatimonadetes > Palauibacterales > KS3-K002 > CAYGAJ01. The sequence goes on from CAYGAJ010000031.1 coordinate 7,828, forward strand.
CCGCCACAGCGCCCGGCTGGGCTGAAATGGAATCACCGCGGCCGGAAGATCGGCCAGTTCCAGGACCGGGGTCCAGGGGAGCGGGCACCACACGTCCACACCCGCATCGGCGTGGAGCTGGGCCAGCCGCTGCAAGGCCGCGACGGCCAACACGACGTCTGAAAGGCGGTCCGGCGCCCGCGCGTAGATCCGGCGCGCCTGCGCGCCGCTCACTAGGCTCCCACCTCCAGAATCGCCAGAAAGGCTTCGCGCGGCACATCCACGCGGCCCACCCGCTTCATCCGCTTCTTCCCTTCCTTCTGCTTCTCGAGCAGCTTGCGCTTGCGCGTCACATCGCCGCCGTAGCACTTGGCCGTGACGTTCTTTCTCAGCGGCCGGATCGATTCCCGCGCGATGACGCGGCTGCCGACCGCGGCCTGGATGGCGACGGCGAAAAGCTGCCGCGGGATCAACTCTCTCAGCTTCTCCACGAGCCCGCGGCCGTAGTAATACGCTTTGTCGCGGTGAACGATCATACTCAGAGCATCCACCGGCTCGCCGTTCAACAGGATGTCCAGGCGTGAAAGCTCGCCACGCCTCAGGTCCACCATGTCGTAGTCGAGCGCTCCGGTCCCGCGTGTCAGTGATTTGAGACGCTCGTAGAAATCCAGGACCATCTCGGCCAACGGCATGTCGTAGGTCAGCTCGACCCGCTCGCTGTCGATGTAGTGCAGCCGCCCAAACACGCTCCGCCGCTCGTGACACAGTTTCTGCACGGCGCCGATGTACTCCGCCGGACAGACGATCCGAACGCGGACGTACGGCTCCTCGATCGAATCGATCGTGGACGCGGGCGGCATGCGAGCCGGGTTCTCGACCGAGACCGTCGAGCCGTCCTTCAGATGCACGCGGTACTCCACGTTCGGCACCGTGCTCACCAGGTCCAGATCGAATTCCCGCTCCAACCGCTCGCGAACGATCTCCATGTGCAGAAGCCCGAGGAAACCGCAACGGAACCCGAAGCCGAGAGCCTCGCTCGTCTCGAACTCGTACTGGATCGATGCGTCGTTCAGCTTCAGCTTCTCGAGCGCCGATCGCAATCGCTCGTACTGATCCGAATCCGATGGGTAGATCCCGGCGAACACCATCGGCTTCACTTCCCGGTAGCCCGGCAGCAGCTGGGCGGCCCGGTTCTCGGCGTCCAGAATCGTGTCGCCCACCTTGGTGTCGGCGACCGAGCGGATCTGCGCCGTCAGATAGCCGACCTCGCCCGCCGCAAGCTCCGCCGTCGGAACCGCGCCCAGACGCAGAAACCCCACCTCACGCACCTCGTACGTCGCCCCGTTCGAGCCAAACGTGATGCGCGTGCCCGACCGCACCCGACCGTCGACGACCCGAATCAGCGGCACCGCGCCCTGATAGTTGTCGTGCTGTGAATCGAAGATCAGCGCCCGCAAAGGCGCGGCGGCATCGCCGCGTGGCGGCGGCAGCCGCCGAACCACCGCCTCCAACAGCTCGTCCACACCGATGCCTTGTTTTGCGCTGACCAGAAGCACTTCGCCAGGATCGCAGCCGATCAAGTCCGCCAGCTCGTCTCGACGCCGCTCGGGCTCCGCGGCCGGCAGATCGATCTTGTTGATGACCGGGATCAGCGTCAGGCCCGCCTCCAGGGCGAGGAACAGGTTCGACAACGTCTGCGCCTCGACACCCTGACTGGCGTCGACCACCAGGATTGCTCCTTCGCACGCCGCCAGGCTCCGACTCACCTCGTAGGTGAAGTCGACGTGGCCAGGCGTGTCGATCAGATTCAGCTCGTAGAGCCCGCCGTCGGTCGACCGGTAGTCCAGTCGGATGGCGTGCGCCTTGATGGTGATCCCCCGCTCACGTTCCAGGTCCATCGAATCGAGGACCTGCTCCTTCATCAGCCGCGGATCGATGGCACCGGTCCGCTCGAGGAGCCGATCGGCCAGGGTCGATTTCCCGTGGTCGATGTGAGCGATGATACAAAAATTGCGGATGTGTGGCGTCTCCAACCGAGTGCGCTCCGGCCTCTTTTTCTCGTCAGTCGCGGCTGAACACCGGTTAATATAGAAGCGGTGGGGCACCCCTGGGAGGTGAGCTGCACCGCGAAACCTTGCCGGCGCGCCGGGGTACGTCAGTTTTCCGGCCGGAAGGTCCGCGCTCGAAGCCGCAGCACCACCGCTTTCCTGGCCCCGGCGGTCAGATCGTTCCCAACCGCCGGCCCCCGCCGGCAGCCGAGCCGAGCGCTTCTCTCCCCCGACAGACAGCGAACGGAGGTCTTTCGTGCGTTCCAATCTTGGAAGGGCATGCGCCCGCTCGCGCCGTGTGGGGGCCGCCGCCGTGGGGCTGGCGCTGCTGGCCGCCTGCGACGTGCCCGAGGCGCCGGAGTGGGAGGTGGGGCTGACGGTTCCGTTCAGCTCGGACCCCATCACCATCGTCGACTTCCTTCCCGCCGGGGTGGACACGGCGGTCGTCGGCGGCCGGAGCGTGTTTGTGGTCGCCGAGCAGCAGGACAGCAACGTCTACTCGCTGGGCGATATGTGTGCGCCGTGTGGAGCGCTCCAAGGGGCGACGATCGCCGTGCCGGGGTTCGATTTCGCTGACTCGGTCGACGTGCGCTTTCCGCCGGAGTTGCTGGCCATCGAGTTGTTCCAGGGCCGGCTCGGCGCGCGATTCGATAATCAGATGAACTTCGATCCGTTGCGTCCGCACCCGGACCCGGATTCGGCGGGCTACGTGGCCGTCGCGATCCGCGATCTGCTGAGCGGCGTCTTGCTGGACAGTCTTTTCATCAGCGGTGCGACGGAGACCCTGCCGCCCGGATCGACGCGCGAGTTCGCGCTGGCCGTGAGCAGCGCGGTGATCACCGAGGGTGTGCGAGCCGTCTTCTACGTCCACTCACCGGCTGACGGGCAGTCGGCACAGATCGATACCGCGGCGGGGGCGGGTGTCGCGGCGTTTCTCGACCAGCTCCTGGTCGATGCGGTAAGCGTTGTGGTGGACGCCGACACGCTGGAGGAGAGCTTCCTGATCGAGTTCGAGGATGATGCGCGAAGCGAGATCGCCGAGCGGGTGCAGAGCGCCATCTACGAGCTCCAGCTCAGACACGGCGGCGAAGTCGAGGGCACGCTGGAGATCTCGGTCGCCGAGTCGCCGGCCGCCTTGTTTTCCGGCAACCCGCAGTCGGAGGTCCGTCTTAGCGGACTGGTCTTCACGCCGGGTCTCGTCCAGAGCGGCGAGCTGACGCCGGATGAGGTGCAGCGAATCGCCAATTTCGTCGATGTGCACGTCGGGTACCGAGGCGTGGCCTCGGGAACGGGCACCGGGCCGAACGGCATCGGCAACGTGAGTCGCTTCACCGCGGATGAGTTGTTACGGGCCGAACTCAAGGTGACGAGCCGCATACGGGTCGGAGGCTAGGGAGATTGACGATGAGAATGCACCGAATCTTGGCGATCGCCTTCGCTCTGCCGTTGTGCCTCGCTGGATACGCCGACGCTCAGCTGGCGCCGCCGAGCGCTCGGAGTTTCGGACTGGCCGGTTCTTTCATGGCGCGGGCTCGCGGGTACGAGGCCCCGTTCTGGAATCCGGCCAACCTGGGGCTGCCGAACGGCCCGGCCTGGTCGGTCGGCCTACCGGGCGCGAGCTTCTTCCTCGGCAACAACTCGCTCAGCTACGGTCAGATCGCCGACCTCTACGGCGAGTTCATCGATGATGCGACGAAGTCGGAACTGCTGGCCGACATCCGGCGCGGCGACCCCGATCGCATGTTCGAGCTGAGCTTCGATCTCGGAGGCCACGTCGTCGGATTCAGCCTGGGCCGGCTGGCGGTGACGCTAGGTGTGATCGGCGCTGGGAACCTCGAGGTTTCGCCCGACGCGATGGAGCTCCTGTTGTTCGGAAACGTCGGCGAAGACGGTTTGGGACGAGACTTCAGGCTGGACGGTTCGCAGGGACAGGCCTGGTCGCTCAGCGGCGCCTCGCTCTCGTACGCGCAGCCGTTCACCGTGCCGGCGCTCGACTGGCTGGGGATGAAGTTCTCGGTGGGGGCCACCGTGAAGTATGGCGTCGCCCACGGCTACGCACGCCTCGCCGACCGCGGGAGCCTGCTCGCATCCGACCCGCTGGCACTCGACGTCGAGGCCGAGGTTTTGGCCAGCACCGACGTGGATGCCGGCCGGGTCTGGGCGGTGGACATCGGCGCCGCGATGGATTGGAGATCTCTCGTGGTCGGCCTCTCGTTCACGAACGCGCTGGCCGACATCGTCTGGCGCGAGGACGACTTCGAGCTGACGCAGTACTCGCTGCTCGCCGATTTCGACAGCACCACGCTGACCGACACCACCTTCGCCTTCGCGGAGCTGAGCCCCGACGACCAAGAACGACTTCTCGGGTTCCTCGACCGGGCAGACGTACCCAAGCAGCTCCGCCTCGCCGGACTCTATCGAGTGAGCCCGATGCTCACGCTCTCAGTCGATGTCAGCGAGCGGATCGGCGGCAGTCTCCGCTCGGGCTGGGAGCGCAGCGTCGCCGTGGGAGCCGAGCTGCGGCCCACACGCTTTCTTCCGCTGCGTGCCGGAGTGGCCACGGACTTCACGGGCCTGGCGTACACGGGAGGCCTCGGCCTGTATTCCGGCCCGGTCCACACCGACATCTCGGTGGGCCGCTGGGGCGTCCTGGGGGGCGACGGGATCGTTGCCGCCCTCTCGATCAGCATATGGCCGGGGATGGGTTACTGACGGCCGTCGTTGTCGTCAGCAGGATCAGAGCAACCGCGTCTGGGGGCTGCCGTCGGGCTCAGCCAGTCCAGCCAGCGCCTCGGGATAGGCCGTCACCAGCGATTCCGGCGCCCTCTGGAGCGCGCCCCTGTACATCGCCGCCAGCATGATCGCGTTGGCCGCGGCCTGGCCGCGAAAGTGGTTGTTGGTGACCACGTAGACATCGTCGACTCGGCCAGCTTCGGCCAACTCTCGGATGCGCTCCACCCACGGCTCCAGCTCGCCGCGATCGTAGAGGTAGTCGTAGCGAGCGTCGCGTCCGGCGCCCTCCCGAAACCAGTCGTCGTAGTTGCGGCCGTGCAGCCGCACGTAGCCGACGCGACCGCTCGCCCGCGCCGACGGGCCGATGGAGCGGTGGAAGAGCGGCTGATCGATGTTGACGAAGCCGATGCCACGCTCGGCCAGCCAACGGTGGAACTCGGGGCTGTTCCACGAGGCGTGTCGCACCTCCACCACCTGCGGGTAGTCCGCGAACGCCGACGTGACGTCCTCCAGCCACTCGAGCGACGGTTCGCCCGCCTTGAACGACCAGGGGAACTGAATGAGGACCGCGCCCAACCGCTCGCGCTCGGCCAGCGGATCCAGCCCCGCTTTCACGACCTCGACGTCATCCGCGCCGAACGGTTCGTCCCGCTCGTGCGTAAAGCGCTTCCAGAGCTTTGCCGTGAATTTGAATCTCGGGTTGTCGGCGACGCGGTGCGCCCAGCGCGCCGGCACCTCGGGTCGAGGCGGACGATAGAAGGTCGAGTTGACCTCGACGGTGTCGAAGTAGCGCGCCAAAAACCCGAGGGGATCGAAGCCTCGAGGCGTTGACTCGGGATAGACCACACCCTGCCAGTCGCGGTAGCTCCAACCGGCGGGGCCAAAGCGGATCAGCGCCCGTTCTCGACGATCACTTCCCGCGCTCGCGGATCCCATCGGGGTGGCTCCGCACCGTTGGCCACCGCGAGTGCCACCTCAAAGATGAGGCGGCTGATGCGCGCGGCCTTACCGAACTTGATCTTGTCGACCTCGTCCGACGGCTGGTGGTAGTCCTCGTGCACGCCGTTGAAGAAGAATAGCGCCGGGATCCCCTTACGCGCGAAGTTGAAATGATCCGAGCGGAAGAAGAATCCCTCGCGCGGCCAGAGATCTCCCACGACGCTCAGCTTCAATTCCGGATGCGCCGCGGCGACGCTATCGACCAGCGCTCCGAGCGACGAGTACGGCTTCCCGACGACCGCGATCGTGTCCTCCCAGTTCCGCCCGACCATGTCGATGTTCAGGTTCGCAATCACTCTCGCGAGCGGGATGGGCGGATGGTCGACGAACCAGGACGAACCGAGCAGACCCTTCTCCTCGCCGCTCACCGCCAAGAAGGCGATCGAACGCTTCGGCGGCCGCGCCAGCGCCGCCATCGCCTCGGCGACCTCCAGCACCGCGGCCGTCCCGGACGCGTTGTCGTCGGCACCGTTGTAGATCGAGTCGCCGTCGACCGGCGCCCCGACACCGAGCCCATCCATGTGGGCGCTCACGACTACGTACTCTTCCTTCAAGCGGCGGTCGCTGCCGCGCAGGATGCCGAGCACGTTGGGAGCGGCCAGCGTCTCGACGCGAAGGTCGGCGGAGAGCTGGACGCGCGCACCGCTCTCGCCCGATTCTACCGCCGGCTCTGTCGACACACCGATCCTCGCCAGTGCGTCGGTCAGCGCCTCCTCAGCGACCAGTACGGCCGGCAGGCTGGGCTCTAGGTCTCCGAGATCGAGGACGCTCGCCCCGCCGGCCTCCCACCCGGCAACGTACGGCTCGAGTTCGGCGGGGACGACCAGCAGCATACCCAACACGCCCGCGTTCATCGCCGCGCGCATCCAGTCTCTGACCGGCACGCGCGGATTGAGCCGGGCGACCCAAACGTTCTCGGTCTCGTCGGTCACCGCGTCGGGAGGCTGCTCCCCGACAAAGCGCAGCGTCCCGTCGACCTTTCCCGCCGCCCACGGCAAGCCCCAATAGTCCCTCCGGTATCTGAGGGCCGCCCGACGGCTCCCTCGACCGATCGACAGCGACCAATCGTAGCCCATCTCGGTGCTCACCAGGCGGTAACGCTGAACGTAGCCGCCCACCGGCGCCTCCAGCTCGAAGCGTCGGAACTCCGCCGCGATGTAGCCGGCGGCGGTCTCGAGGCCCACGCTCGGCGTCTCGCGACCCCGTAGCATGTCCGAGGCGAGGAAGCTGATGCGCGCCCGCATGTCGCCGGGGACGATGTCGTAATCGCTCCCAGGGGTCCCGGGGGCCGAACGGCAACCCAGCCACGGCACCGCCGCCAGTAGCGCCCAGAGCGCCCAAACTCGTCTCATTCGGTCTCCCTGCATCCTCGTGTGATCTAGCTGTGTCGATCCTGGCTTACCCCGGCGGCCGCCCACGGTTTCTCCGCCGGTGCCGGCCCGGCGCACCGTTTCGCCGTGCCCGGGGTATACGACGGCAAAGCCAGCAACACGAGCCCGGAGAGCCGGAAGCGCGGCCAACCGGGATCTTAGGGGCATGCTCCGGCTACCGGCAACGAGCGGTCCCCGGAAGGCGCTGCGACGCTGGCCCGTGCGTCTTAGCTTGTACCCGCGCCGCCGTCCAGCGAGGACGCTCGACCGGCGCAGGCAACAAACTGTTGGAAAGCGAAACGAACATAGCGCGAGGTGACCCGCTTGAGCGAGCGCCGGCCCGATAGACCCGACCTGCTCGATCCCGCCGAGCTCGATGCGCTCGGTGGCCTCGAGCTGGTGGCCCGTGCCGTCGTCAACGGCTTCATGTCCGGCCTGCACAGCTCGCCCAGCCGGGGGTTCTCTGCCGAGTTCGCCGAGCACCGACCCTACCGGCCGGGCGACGACCTGCGCTTCGTGGACTGGAAGATCTACGGGCGCTCCGACCGCTTCTTCCTCAAGCAGTACGAGCAAGAGACGAATCTCGCCGCCCACGTTTGCCTCGATGTGAGCCGCTCGATGGACTGGCGCAGCCGCGGCAACGGGCTATTGACCAAGCTGGACTACGCCAAGCGTCTCGTCGCCAGCCTGACGCTGCTGTTGATACGGCAGGGCGATCTGGCCGGGCTGGTCTTTTTCGCCGAGCACGTGGTCGGCCGGCTGCCACCGCGCGGCACCCTGGCTCACTGGACCGAGTTGGTCCGGCGCCTGGCGGCCCAGCCTTCCGGAAAGCTGAGCGCGGCGTCGGAAGCGCTGGACGAGGTTGCCGCGTCCAAGCCCCGGCGCGGGCTGGTCATCCTGGTGTCCGATCTGCTGGTGGACGACGAGGCGACGCGGCGGGCCCTCAAGCGGCTCCGTCACCAGGGCCACGAGCTGCTGGTGTTTCACATCCTCGACCCTGGCGAGCTGGAGCTTCCCGCCGCTGGCGACGCCATCTATGTCGATCCCGAAAGCGGGGACGAGATCACCGTGCGCTCGGCGGAACTGCGATCCGAGTACCGTGAGGCGGTCGCGGCCGCGATTGACGGCTGGCGGCGTACCTGCGGCGCCCAGGCGATCGATTATCACCCGATAACGACTGACCAGCCGTTGGCGCTCTGCCTGGGTGAGTACCTTTACACTCGCGCGCGGCTCGGGTGATCGACTTTCTTTATCCGGTCCTGGGGCTGGCGGCGCTGGCGGCGGCGATCCCGATCCTGCTCCACCTCATCCGGCGCAGGGACATCCGGCAGATCGTCTTCCCCGCCATCCGCTACCTGCGGCAGGCCGAGCAGCGCCATGCGCGACGCCTGCGTCTGCGGCACCTGCTTCTGCTCGCCGCACGCGTGCTGATCGTCTTGCTGGCGGCGATCGCCGCCGCCGGGCCGCTGGTCGGGCGTGGCGGCCCCGCGGACCACCGCCCCACCGCGCTTGCTATCGTCATCGACGAATCCCAGAGCACGTCTCGACTCGTGGGCGGGCGGAGGCTCATCGACATGCTGAGCGAGAGAGCCGGGCTCGCTTTGGACCTTGCCGGTGGCGCTGACCGGGTCGCTTTGTTCAGTGGCGTGGGCGCCGCAGAGGAGACGATGGTCGGCCTGGCTGTCGGCGCCCGGGATTATCTCGTTGACTTACAGCCCGCCGCCGCCAGGGCCGACCTCGGCCGGGCCATCTGGAACGCCGCCGGGTGGCTCGAGTCGATCGAGGGCCGCGCTCGTGAGCTGCACGTGCTCACCGACCTGCAGTCCGTATCGCTCCCCAGCGCCTCGGAGCTGGAGTCGCGCACCGACAGCGGCCGTGGCATCACCGTGGTCGTCTACACTCCCGCGGCAGCAGCTCCGCCCAACGGCGCCGTCGACGATCCGATCCCCGAGGCCACGCCGCTCAGCGCCGGCCGTCACGCGACCGTCGCGGTGCCGCTCCGCTGGTTCGGCGACGGGCCGCCGGCCGAGCCCAGCGTCGTCCGCTTGTCTCGCGGCGACGAGGTCCTTGCGGTCGCCGAGGCACGCTTCGAGACCTCGGCGAACCTGTCTCTACCTCCTCAGGACAGCGGGTGGGTGCAAGGTTACGTCGAGATCGAGCGCCACGGGCTTGCCGCAGACGACCGCCGCTACTTCACCTGGTTCGCGCGACCCCGAGTTCGCGTCGCCACCCTGGCGGACCCCGGGGCCTTCGTGACCAACGCCCTCGAAGCCCTCGAGCGTGGCGCCCGCCTCAGCCGTGTCGCGGCGCGGCAGGCCGACGTCTGGATATGTCCGGGCGGCGAGGGTCTGACGGAAGGCCTGGCACAAGGCCGATCGGTGCTCGTGATTCCGCCAGCCAACCCCCTCGACCTGCCGCGCCTCAACTTCCGCCTCGCCCGGGCCGCCCTGCCCTGGCGTTACGAGGCGCGCCCCGACGACGTCGGCGCGACACGTCTGGGTGCAGCGGCGACGATCGAAGGCCTTGCCGGCCTCGAGCTGCGGCAGACGTACAATTTGGCCCCGGCCGGCCTCAGCGGCGGCGACACCGCCCTCATCCGCCACGGCGCCGGACTCCCGTGGCTGATCCGGGGCTCGCTCGCCGACGGCGCACCCTATCTCCTCCTCGCCACGCCCCTCACCGAGGTAGCCTCCGACCTGCCGGTGAGCGCCGCCATGGTCCCCTTCCTCGACGTGCTGCTCGGCGACTGGGCCCGGACGGGGACCTTTGGGCGGGCACAGGTGGAAGGAGGGGCGGCGGTCCGGCTCCCCTCGCGAGCCCGGGCCGTCCGTCGGCCCGACGGGTCCCAGAGCGCGGTCGAGGGGGGCGGCTGGTGGCGGGCCTGGGGGGCGGGCAACTACGCCGTGCTGGACGATGCCGAATCGCTAGCCCTGGCCTTCTCGGTGAACGCCCCGGCCGAGGAAGCAGATCTGGCGACAGCGGCCCCGGGCGACCTCGAAGCCGTCCTCCCGGAGGCAGAATGGGTCTGGGCGGCCAAAGACGGGCAGGCCGCGGACTGGCCGGGCGCGATCTTCCGCGCGCGCCGCGGGCGGCACGCCTGGCGACCCCTTGTTGTGCTTCTGGTGCTCGTTTCTATTGTCGAGGTGAGTTTGGCCGCCG
>CAYGAJ010000032.1:0-17878 GCA_964347815.1 uncultured Gemmatimonadota bacterium
CCCTTCCCCGCGTACTCGTCCTCACCCGGTACCTCGAGCTTGTTCGGCGTGCCGCCGGCCGTGAGGATCACCGCCGGCGCCCGGTAAACCGGCCCCTCCTGTGTGCTGATGCGAAAATCGCCGTCCTCCAGCTTCTTGATCCCCGTCACCGTGACCGTTTCGATCGGCAGACCGAACTTTTGGGCATGCCGGGTCATCCGCTCCGCCAGCTCCCGGCCGTCGACCTCCGGGAGGCCCGGGTAGTCGTCGATCAACTCGGTATTGAGCAGCTGACCGCCCGGAAGTCCGCGTTCCAACAGGATCGAATGGAGCTGTGCGCGACAGGCGTAGAGGCCGGCCGTGAGGCCCGCCGGGCCCGCACCCACAATCACCAGCTCGTATTCCCGCTCCTTTTCGTGGCCTTTCGTCATCTCCCGATTCCCTCCGTGCTATCTCGAGCGCTGGGCCGTGGTCGCCGCGTCTCTCAACCGCTCGTACCACTCGTACGGGACCGGCTGCGTGGCCAGCTGCCCCCGCCGGTTGTCCAGAGGGCCGTGCCAGTCCGACCCGCCGGTCTCGAGGAGACCCAGCTCGGCCGCCAGTCGTCTGAGCTTCCGCACCTCCACCGGCCCATGTTCGGGGTGCAGCGTCTCCACGCCGTCCAACCCGGCCTCCGCCAAGCGCCGTATCGTCCCGGCCCCGTGCGTCTTACCCCCGTGCGCCAAGACGGCCAGACCGCCGGCGTCGTGAATCCAACCGATGCCCTCTTCGGGCTCGACCCGACGGGTCGGCACATAGGCGGGCCGGCCCGCCGCGATGAAGCGCGAGAACGCCTCGCCGTAGCTGCCGACCCAGCCGCCACCGACTAGGGCGCGCGCCACGTGCGGCCGCGCGATCAGCCCGTCCGGCGACGCCTCGGCCATCACTTCTTCGAGGCTGACTCTCAAGCCCAGCTCGTTGAGCTTCTCGACCATCTCCGCCGCCCGCTCCACGCGGCTCCGGCGCACCTCTTCCAGAAAGCCCAGCAGCGCCGTGTGGCCGGGATCGATGAAGTAGCCCAGCAGGTGAGTCGAGCCCGTATCGGCCTCGTAGGCCGACAGCTCGAGACCGGGCACAAACGGCATTCCCAGCTCCGCAGCCGCCGCCTCCGCCTCCTCGATCCCCGCCACCGTGTCGTGGTCGGTCAGCGCGATCGCCGCGAGACCCGCTTCCTGGGCCCAGGCGACCACCTCGGCCGGCTCGAGCCGCCCATCCGAGCGCAACGAGTGGAGGTGAAGGTCGACGCGCCGGTCCACATCGGCCGGCGGATCGAAGCGGTGCGCGGCTTGCTTCATTACGAAAACCGAGTGTCTGCGAGGACGATCACACAAACGGCCGCGAGCCGGTGGGGCCCACGGCCAACGCCGCTAACCTACCGAGGTGAAACCGCCGGGTCAACGCGAAAGTTCCGGCGCTGCTCGCATTGACAGCCCCCGGGGCCGCAGCGAGCTTTAGCCCCGGCGAAAAATAATGACCAGGACCAGCGACGAGCCCGGAGCGGGACGCTCCTCCGGGGCGGCGAGCCGGCCGGACCGCTCCCGCGCCGTAGAGGACTACCTCAAGGCGATCCGTCACCTGCAACGCGAAGGCGCGCCGGTGAGTACGTCGGCGCTCGCCCAGCAGCTCGACCGGTCACCGGCTTCGGTGACCAACATGATCAAGAATTTGGCCGAAATGGGTCTGGTCGAGCACGTGCCCTACCACGGCGTGCAGCTGAGCGAGGAAGGCGAGCGGGAGGCCCTCCGCATCATCCGGCGTCACCGGGTGATCGAGGCGTATCTGATCGAGAGGCTGGGCTACTCCTGGGACCGGGTCCACGCCGAGGCGGAGCGACTGGAGCACGCGGCTTCCGACGAGCTGGTCGAACGCATGGCGACGGTGCTCGGCCACCCGGAGCTCGATCCCCACGGATCGCCGATCCCGACGGCCGAGGGAGAGGTGAGCGAGCGCCGGCACCCGCCGCTCTCGTCGCTGGAGACGGGAGCGACGGCGACGGTGCGCGAGGTGAGCGACGCCGATGAGGGCCGGCTGCGTTATCTGGCGGAGCTCGGGTTGTATCCCGGCACGCGAGTCGAGGTTTTGGAGCGTGAGCCGTTCGAAGGACCGATCCGCGTCCGGGTCGAGGGGCGCGACCGCTCGCTGGGGCGAAGCCTGGCCGAGATCGTGCGGGTGGAACCGATCGGCGAGCCTGGCAGCGATGCCGGCGGTCAAGCTGGCGACGACAACTAGACGGCGAGGACAACGAGACGGCGAGGCAGATGGCAAAGATCAAAGTGGATGGCGATCGCTGGACGGTGCGGCTCGGTGAGGACCGCCGCCGGGCCGGCGTCCGTGTGATTCTCTTCTTCTGCGAGCCCACCGGCCAGAGACCCTACCGGATCGTCGAGGTGCCGGAGGAGCGCTTCAGCTCCCAGGCAGACGTCGACCGGCTCTCCCGAGAGGAGCTGCTGGCGTTATACCGGGACAGCACCTCGCTGGACTCGCCGGTGCTGCGGTCCGACGAGGTCGCGGACGTGCGGCGCTACCCCGAAGACTGAGCGCTCAAACGGGAACGAAGTCGTCGGACTCCGAAAGGGTCCGGACGGTTGCCGCGATCAGTTGAGCGGCGCGATCAAGGTCTTCGAGGGCCACCATCTCGTTGGGTGAGTGCATGTAGCGATTGGGTACCGACACGAGGGCCGTGGCGATGCCCATGCGCGCGGTGAAGATGTTGTCTGCGTCGGTGCTCGTTCGGCTCGGAGCCGCCTCAAGCGAGTAGGGAACAGACTCCCGCTCCGCCACCTCCGCGAGCCGCTGGAAAAGCACGGGGTTGATCGACGAGCCTCGGCTCAACACGGGCCCCCCGCCCAAACGGTGGTCACCGTGGCCTTTCTTTTCGGCGCCCGGATGATCGGTGGCGTGGGTCACGTCGATGACGACGGCCACTCTCGGGTTCAATCCAAAGGCCCCGGTCCGAGCCCCGCTGCCGCCGAGCCCGATCTCCTCTTTGACCGTCGCCACGGCCACCACACCGACCGATGGCCTCTCCGCCGCGAGCCGGCGCAGCGCTTCCAGTGCCACCAGGGCGCCTACGCGGTTGTCGATCGCCCGCGAGACGATACGTCCGTGCGGTAGATCGATCACCTCTGCCGCAACGACGACCGCGTCGCCCACACGAACGCACGACCGCGCCTCGTCGCCGTTTCGAGCTCCGATGTCGATCCAGAGGTCCTTGACCTTGGTCGCCTTGTCACGCTCCTCCTTTTCCTGCAAGTGGATTGCCTTCTTGCCGACCACGCCAAAGACGCGGCCTTCCCGCGCAAGGACCTCCACCCGTTGACCGACGAGCACCTGGGGGTCCCACCCCCCGATGGTCGAGAAATAGAGGAACCCCTCGTCGTCGATGTGGTTGATCATCAAACCGATCTCGTCGATGTGTCCCGCCAGCATCACGCGAAACTCGGCTTCGGTGTTGATCGCCGCGAAGCTGTTACCCTGCACGTCCGCCCACACACGGTCGGCGAACTTCTCAGCCTCCGCCCGCCAGGCCCGGGCCGGCGCCGACTCGTAGCCGGAAGGCCCCGGCAGCTCCAGCAGGCGCTTGAAGAACTCCACTGCGCTAGTCTCCATCGAAAAAGGGTCGGGCTCGCTTTGCGGATCCGTAGGTCGAGGAACACTACCCCGTCCCGCCCGTCCAGCCGACCACGGTTCGCCTGCCGCCGGCCGGCACCGCAAGGAAACAGATGTGTCAATACCAGATGGGGCGAGGCGCGATGATATCCGATACCGTGTCCGGTATCAATGGCGCGGCCGCCAGATCTTTCGGGCCGGCAGACAGTTTACTCGTCTACATGGTCAGAAGCTCGGCCTGCCGAGGCTGCGTGTCGCCGACTCATCGCCATAGACTCCGTCTTCGGCGCTCTCGGGCTTCGGCATCCGCTCCCGACCGGCCAGCGCCTCGGCTGCCGCGGCTTCGACCTCGGCCGTGACGGCTTCTTCCAACTCGTTCAGCACCTCTCGGTTCGCCTCTGGCGCCGCGCCGCTCGCCCCCGTCCTCAAGTTCAGCGGCGCCTCCACCAGCCACGTCTCGAAGCAGCCGATTGGATCCCGTTTGCCCCACTCGGCGAAGGTCTCCGGGCTGAACAGCTCGCGCGCCTCCTTCTCGTCATGGGTGGCGTGACCGGCCATGCGAAACGTCTCCGCAGTCAGAAAGACCGGTCCCGCGCCGGCTCGGCAGCGTTCGACGGCCAGGCGCGTCGCGGCGTAGGCGTCGAGCACGTGGTTGCCATCAAAGACCCCGCCCTCGGCCCCGTACATCCCGGCCCAGTCGCTGAAGTCCCCGGCGGCGTGATGCTCCGGTAGCGGAGTTCCGAGGGCCACCTGGTTGTTCTGTATGATGATTATGACCGGCAGACGCTGGACCGCGGCAAAGTTCAGCGCCTCATGAACCTCGCCCGTTTTCGTCGCCCCGTCGCCCACCCAGGTGAGCCCCACACGGCGCGCGTTCTGCATGCGGAAACCCAGAGCGTAGCCGACGATCACCGCCGAGACGCTCCCCACCATGCTGATCGGGGCCACCAGGCCGTAGCGTCGGCCACCGATGTGCAGATCACGCCCCCGGCTCGGCGAGTCCTCCGTCGCCAGGTAACCGCGCAGCATGTCGGCGACCGGCATCCCCATCTCGTGACAGGCCCCGGCGTTCCGGATCATCGGGCTGACCACATCGAGGTCCGGGCCGCCACGCTGCAGCGCATGCACCGGTCCGACCGTGGCCGCCTCCTCGCCGGTGCCCAGCCAGGCCTTCGATATCACGCCCTGGCGGACCCAGCGCTTGAGCGCGATGTCATGGAGCCGAAAGCGAAGCAAACCGGCGTAAAGCGCCAGCAGCTGGTCGCCGCTCAGCTGCTCGATGATTCGTCGCCGCTCCGGGTCACGTGTGATCGTGGCCCGGTATTCCCGCATGACCTCTGCATCGGGAGACCAGTCGACGTATTCTGGTGGATCGAAAGCGGCGTAACGTTTCACTGGGTCATCGCTGGATGCCGGTTCTGGCCCGCCGGCTTCTTATGTCTGCCTCGCTGCCGGCCGTCAGACTCTACCCGGCCGGGTTGGCGAGTCGGATCTCTACAAGGTCGGCCGTCTCGACCAAGGCGGGTGGAAACCGTTCTTTGACCTTGGCCAGGGCATCACGCAGGTCCGCGGCCTCGACTTCGATGATCTCGTACCGCTGCGTTCGCTGCTGATATCGGATCGTTACCCTGAAGCGGCTGTGCTCGGAATCCGCCGCCGACGACTCTGTCGACACCTGAGGCTTTCTTCCTTTGAATCGGGTTGTCGACCGACCAGATTATGCCGAAGCGGTGGCGACCGGCAAGGTGCGGCGGCGGTCGGCGCGGCTTCAGTTCTGGCTTTCCTGTTCGAGGATATCGTGAAAAATCCTGCGTCGCAGGTCCGGGGGCGCGCTCAATCGCCCCTGCACCGACAGGAAGCGCAGGAAGGCCTTCTCGAAATCGTAGCGGGGGAAGCAGCGTTTGCAGAGGCGCAGATGCTCCCGGATCTGCTCGGCGCGTTTCTCGTCCAGCTCTTCGTCGATGTACTCATAAAGCTGCGCGACGACGTTCGCGCAATCGATGCCGCCGGGTGGCGACATCCCTCCCATCCCGAGCCATCGCGCTAGCTTCCGGAAGACCATCATCGCACGTACCCCATCTCGACCGCATACTCGTAGAGCCGTTGCTGCAAGCGGCGGCGGCCACGGAACAGCCGCGATTTCACGGTGCCCACGGGGAGCTCCAGAATCTCGGCGATCTCGGCGTAGCTCATCCCTTCGATGTCGCTCAGCACGACGGGAATCCTGAACTCTTCGGGCAAGTCTTGAATCGCGCGCTTGACCTCGGCATCAACGATGAATCGGAAGAAGGAACCTTCAGGATCCTTCTCTTGCACGTGTTCGAAGACCGAGGTGTCTTCCACCGTATCGTACTGGACCGTGCCCGGCCGACGGCTCTCACGCCGGAACTTGTTGATGAAGGTATTCCGCATGATGGTGACGAGCCACGCCCGACAGTTTGTCCCCGCTTCGTACTTGTCCCAAGCACGGTACGCCTTCAATACCGTATCCTGCACCAAATCCTCGGCGTCCGACTTATTCCCGGTTAGGCGGAGGGCGACGCTGTACAGCGTGTCCAGATGGACGAGCGCTTCACGCTCGAAGTCGTCGCGCTTCTGGGCAGGGTCGTTCTTCATCGTCAAGCTGGCTGGATCGGCACGGGAACCGCTATTTAACTTGCTCCCTCAAGACTTGCAACGCCCCGGTGAGGAAGATGTTTCATCGAGTGCGGACCGAGTCGGGCCGAGCGCGCACCCGCGAAGCTCGTCCAGACTGCATGCCACGCGTGACGAGGGCGGCGCGGCGACACATAGGACATGAGCCGCTCGGGCCTTCCCCTTCGCTCATTGTTGCCCACGCCCCCAAACAACGCTAGGATTCGATTGGCCGGAGGGAGAACTGGCACCCGGCAATACGGCCGACCGCCTTGAGTTCAGCCGCGTTGAAACTTCTGTTTCGGGTCTAGGGGGATTCCGCCCAACACCGGGCCGCCGTGAGGCCGCGCCTGGTCGTTGAGCCGGAGCGCAGTTGGATGCCTGATAGGAGGAATCGGCTATGCGATTCGGGCAGCGGCCGACGGCTGTGCTGAAAAGCCTGACTCACTCGCAGGTGGACCAGCTCCGCGCCGCCGGCACGGTTCGCGGCTACCGTAAGAACGAAGTCGTGTACGAGGTCGGTCAGCCCTCGGACGCGCTGCACCTGGTGCTGCGCGGCCGCGTGCGTCTTCGCGACACCGACTGGGAAGGCCGTGACGTCACCGTGAGCTTCGCCGCCGAAGGCGAAGTTTTCGGCGTCGAGGTGCTGGCCGAGCAACCGCGGCGCGTTCTGTCGGCGTCATCCGCTGAAAGCAGCGAGCTCATGACGATCCCGGCGGATGCGCTGCACGATCTGCTGGCCCGCGACGGAGCGCTGGCTCGATCCCTGCTGCAATACTTTTCGGCCGTAACCAGCCACATGAACGAGCGCGTCAAGATGCTCGCGTTCCTCGACGTCCCTTCTCGGCTGGCCGGCACGATCATCTGGCTCGCCGATCGTTTCGGCGTCGCGATCGACGCGGGTCTCGAAGTCCCGTATTGGTTCACGCACCAGGAGATGGCGGACCTGATCGGATCGACCCGCGAGACCGTGACAACGGTCCTGGCCGACTTCAAACGCGAAGGGCTCGTTGATACACGCAACCACCACTTCGTCGTCGTTAACCGTGACGCGCTGACCCGGCGAATCAAGCTGCCTGATTTCGGGAGGGCCGTCGGCCAGCCTCTATAGGGAACCGCCGCTGCGACGCGCCGTCGAACGTCACTACGATTCCCTGGCCCTACTCTACCGCCTTGTCTGGGGCGAGCACATCCACCACGGGCTTTGGCCAAACGGTAGCGGCACACCGCGGGCCGCCCAGGAGCGCCTCGTCGCCCACCTCGCCGAGCGTGCCCGGCTCGAGGCGGGTGACCACGTGCTCGACGTTGGTTGCGGCTACGGCGCCTCGGGGCGCTGGCTCGCCGAACGCGGTTGCCGGGTCGTCGGGCTTACGGTCAGCCGGCGCCAGGCACGGATCGCACGCCGCCTGACCGCCCGACGCGGCCTGGGCCGCAGAGCAGCCTTCTTGCGGGCCGACGCGTCGGATCTACCGTTCGCCGGGGAAACGTTCGATCTGGTTTGGGTGATCGAGTGCCTGGAGCACCTGCCGGACAAGCAGAGCTTTCTTAGACAGGCGGCCGGCCTTCTGCGCCCGGGCGGACGGCTGGCCCTCTGCACATGGCAGCGGGCGGGCGGCGAGTCGGACGGTGCAGATCAGGTCGAGACGGTGTGCGACGCGTTCCTCTGCCCCGGACTGGCCTCCGCGACGGAGTACCGGTCGTGGTGCGAGGCGGCCGGACTCAGCGTCACCCACTTTGAAGACTTGACGGACGGCGTACGTCGGACGTGGGACGTCTTGAACGAGCGAGTCGGCCGGTGGTGGCTGGCACCGCTCAGGCCGTTCTTGGCGCCCGGGCTGCGCCGCTTCCTCTCGGGATTCACGGCGATCGCGCGGGCGTATGACAGCGGGGCCATGAGCTACGGTCTCTGGATCGCGACCCGAGATTAGCGCAATCCGCGTCTTCGCCCCTGATAAACCAGCTCGCCGCGGGAAAGATCCCGCACCTCGAGCCTGAGTATGACGCCGTCGTATTCCATGCTCGCTCGGTAGCTGTCTCCGCAGCGGACCGCGAGGCGGAACGTGACCGGCTCGCTACCTCGAAGCTCCCGATGGTGAACACGTATTCGTGCGACGCCGACGACGGCCGCCGCACGACACACCTCAAGCTCGACCTTTCCCGAGCTGTAGACGAGCGAGCCCTCGGCTCCGCCCACGTAGGTGCGGATTCCCAGCCAGCGCAATGCGGCCGTGTCGACCTGGATCAGGTCGGTGGCCTTGATATCGAAGGGAAGTTGTGCGGCCGTCGTCGACGGTGAAGCTGGCACCGTCGCGACAGCCAAAAACACAAACACCGCCCGAAGTCGTACCCCCACTGTCCTCCGCCGCCGTTCGAAAAAGATCACCGTTCGCGAGACCACCAGCCGGAAGCTAGCGAATTTTTCGAACGACCGCAGGGGGGGCCCCTGGCGTTTCGAGATGTCAGCCGATGGAGAAGTCGAGCGGTCAGGCCCGTGTCACCGACCGCTCGGCCGAGCTGAAGACTACCCGTCTCCGCTCCGCGGCGTCCCATTGATCTGGGTCACCACGGACTGCAACAGCTCGCTGGCCTTCGCCAGACCATCGCCCCGGCGCGACTCACCCTGCGCGGTCGAGGCCTCGGCGGCCGCCGAATTCAGACGGCGGTACGCCTCGAGCGTCTGGCTGGCCAGCTCCCGCAAACGAACCTTTTCCTCGATCATCTGCTTCTTCGACAAGCTCTCCTCCTCCTGCTTGGGTACCTCAATCCGTCTGTCCCCAGGCAGCCGCGACCTGCGCGGTGCCGGCGGACCTGGCTTCGTTCAACGCGCGATTCGCCGCGACCAGCAGCAGCTCGGGACAGGCGTGAACCTGCCCGTTACGCCCGTCCACACCCGCCACCCCGGCGCTGAACGTGAGCGGAAAATCGCCATCGACGCGCCGCGACAGCGACAGCGATGTGAACCGCTCGGCCAGCTTGATCGCCCCCGCGGACGGCGTGTTGGGGGCGAGCACCACGAACTTGAGCGACTCCAGGCGGCCAACCACATCCGAGTTACGCGTCCGATGATGAAGGGCGAGCGAGAACTTCCGTCCCACGTCCAGCAGCGCCTCGGCACTCACGTTCATGCTGTCCGGCTCACGATCCGGACCGAACACAACACACGAGAGCGCGGCGCCGGTTCGCTGGGCCAGCGCGGTCAGCTCGCGCAAACGCCGCTTCATGCCCTGAGACGTGTAGTGACCCGTCTCGCTGTCGAGCAACGCGCCGGAGTGCAGACCGTCCACATCGCGCTTGAGCCAGACCCACGTCGCCAGCTTCGCCTCCAGTTCGGCCGCCGCCGAGGGCAGCTCTAGCACGTCCCAGAAGCCGTCCTGCAGCGCGGCCAAGCGGGCGTCGAACGAAGTGCCCGCATCGCACACGCCGACGATCGGTATCGACGGCTTGCGAGCCATGCCGCGGATCTGCCGGCCCAGGTCGATTCGCGTGCTCACAGGGAGCCGCAGATCGAGAAGCACGGCGTCCGTTCGACGATCGGCGAGGAACCCGGCCAGCGACTCGGTGCGTCGCCGCGCCGTCAGTCGAAACCGATCCTCACTCAGCAACGACGCCAGCGCCTTCAGCAGCGCCTCATCCGTGGTGAAGACGGCCACGTTGGCGGCTTCTCGCCCGTTCACCGCGACGGAGCCCTTCGCGTTCCGCCCTCCCAGCCTGGTTACAGCCATCGGTCGCCTCACCTATGGGAAACCTTCGGGCATCTACAGCCGTCTTTGCCCGCAAGAGGTGAGCCCCCGAAACCCGAGATGGCGCCTGGCGGCGTAACATTAGCCCTTACAATGACTTATGTGGGATGACCCGGGGGCGACCCAATCGGGAGAAATCAAGTACTTACTGAAGCGAGTCTGAAAAGATTTCCGGGTGAAGAAGCGCCGGTCTCAATCCCGTCCCACGGTCGCGGACGCGGGTGACGCGGTCCGATCCGATGACACGAGCTGCCTCCCGCTTCGCTCGACCGCCGGCAGCGCGCCGTCCAGCGAACCGGCGGTCCGACCGGCCGCCTCTTCCTCCGTGCACGGCCGGCGGCTCACGAACAGCTGGTGAAGCGAGAGACCGAGGCCAAAAGCGAGCCCCAGCGCGATGTGCGATATAGCGATCGCCTGAAGCCAAACGGCTTGGGTGACAGCCTGAATGAGGTAGCCGCTGACGATCATCGGAATTGTGACGAAGCCCGTCCCGATTCCACTTCGGCGACCCCAACGCAGCCCGTTACGGAAGTGCTTCCAAATGTGCCGCAGCGCGATCATGCCTAGGGCGAAGACCAGAAGGGGGGCGGTCACGATGTGAGCCTTGAGAAGCCAGGGCTGAAGCGGATGGTTCACCACGGACCAGGGGTCGGTGGCCTCGAGGAAATATTTGGTCCAGAGCAGCCCGATCCCGGTGACCGTCGTCAGGGCCGCAGAGACCCAGACGCTCCACTTTTCGAAGGCGCTCATCGATCGGATCTCCGGGGGGAGACTTCGTCCAGCGGCCTGATCAGTTCGTGAAGCGCCAGGATACGCCGGCTCGAATCGGTGATGGCTCGAGCCGTGAGGGTGGCGCCGGTGATGTTGACGATCGAGCCCTTGAGCGAAAGGCCATCGTCCAGGCCTCGTTCGCTGAACTGGTCGAGCCAGCTGTCGGGCGCCCGATACTCAGGGGGCTCGGAGAACCTGAGGATCTCGATGCGTGCGATGCGCCCAGCCGGAGAGACCACGATCATCAGCACCTCGGGCAGCGTCCGGACGCGGTGAGCGTCGAAGTAGGCGACACCCGCCGGCTCCGATCCGTTCAGCCCGACGTAGTAGGTCACGACTCGCTGATCGACCTCGACACCCGGCCCGACCAGCTGCCGGGCCCGCTCCAACTGGCCGTCGTCCAGAAACGCCGTTCGCCGTTCGATCGTCGCCGGTTCGGGGAACGCGACCCGCAGGGCTTGCTCCTGGGTCAGCCGCAGCTGGGCGGCCTCGGCGCTCCCTGGCCCCACCAACCCGGCCAGTGCCCCCAGCCCTCCCAGCAGCGTGCTCCACCGCCGGCCGCGCACCGCAATTCGCCCAGGCGAGCGTCGCCGGCCGCGCCTAGAAGAGATAACCGAGCGCGACATTGAGCTGATCGACGCCGGTGTCGGCATCGTTGCTGTGGATCTGGTAATCGGCCTTGAGCACGACCTGAACGATCGGCTTCCACGCCACTCCCAACGACAGGATCGAACGATCGGTCGACGGGTCGGCTACGAAGCCGGTCGGCACCTCGTCCTGGGTGTTCAGTCGCTCGAAGCGCGCGTACGGCACTAGCCGTTGACTCGTCGGCAACCCACGCAGGACATCGTAGCCGGCCTGCAGATACCAACCGTAGAGACGCTCCCCGACCGAAGCCGGACCCGTTAGGCCTCTGACTGCGTTGATCTCCGCCACGTCGCCGACATCCGCCATCGCAAAGAGGGCACGGAGATCGAACCCTCGCGCCCGGTACTCCGCGTGCCCCTCCCAGATGATCGTGGTCGCGTCGACCGTCGCGCCCGGGTCGACCGGTGAGGTGACGCCCTGGCCAGCCTGCCCCGCGTAGAGGGACCCCCCGACGAGGAAACCCGGCAAGCCGGCGTAGTCGACGCGAATCACACCGGCAAAGTCCTCGGCGATCGCCTTCGAGCCCTTCTGGCGGCCGCCGCGGAGCCCCGAGGCGCTGAATCCCGAAGCGTTCGAGCTGCCGCCCCCGATGGCATCGAAGCTGTTGATCAGGTAGGCTCGATACGAAAACCGGCCCATATCCCCGAAGACGCCCAGGCCGTTCTCACGCCACGTGGACGGGATGATTTGTTGCTCGGTCTCGGGCCGCCGGGTGCCAAGAAACGTGGGGGGCTCGTGCAGCTCGTTCAAAAAACCCATCGGGACCAGCAGGAGACCGGCCCGCAACCCGACACCCTCCGCCACCAACCAGTCGAGGTAGGCGAACTCGAGCGACACCGAACCGGCCTGGTCGGTGGTGCCGTGCTCGAACTCGATCTCGGAGTTGAAGAGGAAGCGGTCGTTGAACTTGTAACCGACGTAAACGATCGCCCGCAGCGCATCGATCTGGTCCGTCCGACCGGACGGTTCACCGTCCTCACGCTCGTTGGCGAAGTTCTCGTACAGCGCCTCGCCGTACCCGCCGATCGAGACGCCTTGTCCAACGCCATAGATCTTGGACGCCGCCGGCCCCAGACCGAAGCGACCGCTGTCGGCGCGCACCACCACGTCCTGGCCAAGCCGCAGCTCCTCGATCTCGCGAGTGATCGCTTCGATCTGCAGGCGCAGCATCGCCAGCTCCGCGCTGTCCCGGCCCGCCACCTGCCGCTGCAGCAACTCGACTTGCCGCTCCAACGCCGCGATCCGCTGGCGGAGCTCCGCCTCCTGCGCGTGCAGGATCGGCGTGGCCAGGATCCCGGCCGTTATGAACACCAGTAGACCGGACCCCAGGACCGGCCATCTCAGAACTCTCATCGTGACAACACCTCGAAAGGTGGAGATTCTCCAGGTTCGATTCGGACCACGGCGCGGTGAGTCCCGCGGCCTGCAGGATCGGCGGCCGGCGCGATCAGGTACGCCGCCATCCGCTCGTTCCAGCGCGCCTCGACCCGTTCGTCTTCGTCCACCAGGAAGAGGACGCCCAGATCGTCGCGCGTCTCCGCTACGGCCAACCCCTCCTCGGGGCCGAGCACGAAGAGGGCGGTGGCCGCGACATCGGCCACCAGCGGGTCGGCCGCGACCACCGTGACGCTTCCCCAGGCCGGCACCGGCCAGCCGCTTCGTGGGTCGACGATGTGGCCCAGGCGGTGGCCCTCCACCTCGACGAATCGCTCGGAGCCTCCGCTCGTGGCGACGGACACGCCCCTCAAGCTCAGCGTCGCGACGCCGCGCTGGCGCCGTGACGGGTGCACGACCTCCACGACCCAGGCGTCTTCACCGGGTGGCTTGCCCAGGGCCAGCAGCTGGCCGCCGAAATCGAGAAGCGCGGTCCCGATCCCTGCCGCATGGAGGACGCTCGCCGCCGCTCTCAACGCCGCCCCCTTGCCGAAGCCGCCGGCGCTGATCCAGACGCCCGGCCAGCGCTTGACCACCACCCCCTCGGACTCGTCCAACTCGTAGGCGTCGAGCCCGCTCAGCTCCCGAGCCCGTTCCAGCTCGGCCGGGGTTGGCCACCTGCCGGCGCCACGCAGGTCCCAGGCGTCGATCAGTGGCCCGACGCCCGGATCGAACGCGCCGCCGCTCCACGCCACCCACGGACGGATCTCGCTCAGCAGACGCCAGAGCTCGGCCGAGAGCTGAAAAGGGACGCCGGCCGGGCTCGTGTTGAGCCGCGCCATCTCGCTGTCCTCACGCCAGCTGCTCAATTTCGCGTCCAGGCGGCGGACTTCGCGAAACACCGCTTCCGCCCCGGCCACCCCCTGTGTCGCGTCGGGGGCGGCGACGGTGACCCGAAGGCGGGTGCCCATGACGAAGGCCTCGCGCTCGACCCAAACCGCTGCGGCCTCGGGCGCGAGCCCGGTCTCGTTCGGGGATGGAGGCGAGCCCCGGGTCGAGCCGCCGGCGGAAAGGGCGCAGGCGCAGGCGAGGCCAGCGGAAAGCGGGCCGAGGGAGGCGCGTAGGCGCGGGGCGGCCTTCTTGAAATTGAGATCCATTCTCAACCCGCCCAACCTACCCGGCCCCGTCTCGCTCTGTCAAGCCACAAGCGCCGGGCGGCGCCCCGGCGCGTCGTTTTGCCCCATTGCCCCGGTTCGGCTCTCCGCTCCGCAGCCGACCCGCCCCAATCGTCCGCCAGACCGCAAAACTCCTTGATCCTCCTCGGCAAGCTGGCCATCTTTGCTCGCGACGCCGAAGTCCTCCAGCCCCAGCTCGGCGAATCGGATCGAGGAGGTGCCCTGAGCGCTCCCCGACACAATTCGCGCCCCTTCGAACTACCTTTCAGTCCTCGGGGCTGGAGGCTGGAATGAGCCCGCGCAACTTCTCCCGCCGCGACTTCCTCAAGGTCGGCGCCACAGGTTCGGCCGCTTTTCTTCTCGGGGCAGATAGCCTAGCCGCGGCTGAAGCTCAGCCGCCACCGATGCCCGAGCGCCCCCTGGGCCGCACGGGTCACCGTGTCCGACTCTTCAGCCTTGGCGGTCAGGCGACGCTCGAGCAGGCGGATCGGCTCGAGGAATCGGTGTCGATCATCAACCGCGCGATCGATCTTGGCGTGAACTACATCGACACCGCCGCGGCCTACGGGCGCGGAATCAGCCAGTCCTATATCGGTGAGGTGATGGCCACTCGGCGCCGGGAAGTGTTCCTGGCGACGAAGACGCACGACCGCACGCGCGATGGCTCGCTTCGTCTGCTGGAGGAAAGCCTGCGCCTCTTGCAGACGGACCAGCTCGACCTCTGGCAGCTACACAACGTGCGCACCGATGAGGAGCTGGACCGAATCTTCGGCGAGGGCGGTGCGATCGAGGCGCTCGTCCAGGCTCGGGACGAGGGCCTCGTCCGCTTTCTGGGGATTACCGGGCACTACGATCCCGAGACCCTCAGACGCGCGTTATTGGAGTTCGACTTCGACACGATCCTAATGGCGCTGAATCCGGCCGACCGCCATCATCTCCCCTTCACCACTGAGCTGCTGCCGCTGGCCAATCAGAAAGGGGTGGGCGTCATCGGTATGAAGATCCCGGCTCGCGGCAGGATGTTCAGAGACGGGGGGATCACAACGATGAAGGACGCGATGTCCTACGTGCTGAGCTTGCCCGTGAGCACGGTGATTGTCGGCTGCGACACGGTAGAGCAGCTCGAGGAGAACATCGCCATCGCCGCCGATTTCGAGCCGCTGACCGGCGAGCAGATGGCACGGCTGGAAGGATTGACCGAAGCGTACGCGATGGACGCGGCATTCTTCAAGCGCGGCGGTGCCGGTTGGGGCCGGAGAGGGATGGATGATCAGCAGACCGACTAGCATTCTCTGAACCGGCTACGCGGGTTCATCGCGCCAACACGTAACGACAGCACGGGCGACCGACTGGGACGAGGGGAAACATGAAGACGAAAGAAGCGCCTGCCACGGCCACCCCACAAAAGCACACCGAGGACCTCAATCCCTTCCACATCGCGCAACAGCAGTTCGACGCCGCTGCGCGCTACATCCCCGGCCTCGAGCCTGGGCTGGCTCATTTCCTCAAACAGCCGCACCGCATGGTCGAAGTCGAATTCCCCATCGAAACGGCGGCGGGTGAGGTCAAGAACTACGTCGGCTACCGCTGCGTTCATAACAGCGCGCGCGGGCCCGCCAAGGGCGGCATCCGCTACCACCCGGACGTGACCGCGGACGAGGTGCGGGCGCTGGCCTCCTGGATGACGTGGAAGTGCGCGGTGATCGACGTTCCGTTCGGCGGCGCCAAAGGCGGCGTGGTCTGCAATCCGAAGCAGCGGACCAAAGACGACCTGCGCAAGATCACGCGCCGCTTCATCGCCGAGCTGGGCGACCAGATCGGCCCCTTCACCGACATCCCGGCGCCGGACGTGAACACCAACGCCGAGACGATGGCCTGGATCTACGACACCTACGACATGATGCACAAAGGCCGGAACAACCTGGGTGTCGTGACCGGCAAGCCCATCGACATGGGCGGCTCGCTGGGGCGTCGTGAGGCCACCTCACGTGGCTGCCTGTTCTGCGTGCAGCGCGCGCTGGCCTGCGGAATCGTGCCCGGTCTGAATTCGGTGATGGGAGCACGCGTCGTCGTTCAGGGCTACGGGAACGCGGGCGCGATCGCGGCGGAGCTGTTCGCCGCCGAGGGGGCGAAGATCATCGCGGTCAGCGACTCGCGGGGCGGCATCCTCAACCCCGACGGGCTCGACCCGCGGGCCGTGCTCGCCTTCAAGCAGGAGACCGGCACGGTGGTGGGTTACCCGGGCGCCAAGGAAGTGAGCAACGCCGAGCTGCTGGCGCTGCCCTGCGACATTCTCATCCCGGCGGCACTGGAGAACGAGATCCGGGCGGACAACGCGGCGCAGGTCCAGGCGCGGGTGATCGCCGAGGCGGCGAACGGGCCGACGACGCCGGCGGCGGACAAGATCCTGTTCGAGCGGGGGATCGTGGTGCTGCCCGACATCCTGGCCAACGCCGGGGGCGTCACGGTGAGCTACTACGAGTGGGTGCAGAACAACGACTACGAGCAGTGGGATGAAGATACCGTCAACCTGAAGCTCCACGTCAAAATGGAACGGGCGACGGACGCGGTGATGGCGAAGCAGGAGGAGATCAACGAGTCCCTGGATGCCCTCAACGACCAGCGCGGAAAGCAGGGCCTCACCAGCGAGCCGCTGCAGCTGGTGGACTTACGCACCGCGGCCTACGTGCTGGCCGTCTCGCGCGTCGCCAAGGTTACGCTGGAGCGCGGTATCTGGCCCTGATCCCAAGCTGACCCCGGCCCGTCCCCCGGAAAGACGGATCACAGTTGGCGGTCGCCCGCTAGGTACCGGCGGTGGAGCCGCGGTTCAGCAGGCCCGCTGCGCCGTACGCCGCCGCCGCGACGAGAAAAAGCGCTCGCGTGCCAACTTCCAGAGCCAAGAGCGCCGCCAGCGGCGTGGCCACCACCGAGGCGAAGCCGTTGGCGGCCCAAGCCCAGGCCACCCGCGACCGGCTCCCCTCCGCCAACGCCCGTAGACCGAGCGGAAACGGGGTGCCCATCAGAAAGGCCAGCGGCGCGAGCCCCAGAACGGCCGCGGCGGCCCGAGCCGCGAGTGGCGCCGACTGAAGCGTATGAACGAGCGCTAGCAGGAGCGCCGAGTAGAGGACGAGCGCACCAGCCAGCGTCAGCGCGACCGGCCGGCCACGCCTGACGGCCCAGCCATCCGAGCGAGCGCTCCCGACCCCCGAGCAGACAAGGAACGCCGCCAGCACCGCCGCCACCGCATACACGGGGTGGCCCAGCAGCAGAGTCAAGTGCTGGATGGCCGCAACCTCGGCCAGCAGGTACGCGAACCCGATGGCGGCGAAGTAGGCGACCAACCGCGACCTGCCCCGCCCCGCCATGGCTCCAGCCCCGAACACGACCGGCAAGATCATCAACAGCGCCGCCAGCACGATGCTCTGAGCCAGGGTGGCGAGAAGGGCGATATATCCCCACTCGGCGAACGGAAGCCAAGCCCCGCGATCACGCTCCATGAACTCCGTCAGCGAAGACCATCGCAGGAAATGGTGGAAGTAAGGTCGGGCGTCGCTCGCCGGCGTGACGTCGAACGCATAATCCGCAGCGAAGCGCGCGGCGCTCTCTCGGCCCGCGGTCGCGTGCTTGGCCGCCTCGAAGAGTGTGGGCTCGTCGACCAGATTGAACCGCGCCAGAGGCGCTCGGATCCCCGGGCGCCAATCGAGATCGAAGCGGCGAGCCTCCGCCCAGGCGGACAGCCTCTCGACCTCAGCGGCCTTGAAGCCCGACGGCTTCACCAGGACGGTCGTGGTCGCCCAACTACGTGCGACCACCAGAGCGTTTGGGATGGCCAGCGGATCCACGCGCCGCAACGACTCGACGGCCGTGAGGATCAGCCGAACACCGGGACGCGGCGGAACGGTAGACCAA
>CAYGAJ010000033.1:0-17048 GCA_964347815.1 uncultured Gemmatimonadota bacterium
TGGCGCCCTGGGGTGATGTGCTCTACCACCTGTCGGGGGGCGCGTCGGATCCCGCCGTGCACGGCCTGTCGCTCCCGACCCTGGAGGCAGCGGAGGACTTGCCCCTCGAGGCTCCCGGGCAGGCGCTGGCCATCACTCCATCCGGCCACCGACTCTACGTTGCCGCCGGTTCGCGGCTTCATGTGTTCGACCGTCTCCGCGGCAAGCTGAGGCGCAGAATCGACCTTCCCGGCACCACATCGGCTCTGCGTTTCGGCGCGAACGGGTCCACTCTGCTGGCGCGCCTGGACGGCGAGCCGGGTGGCGTTGCCGTTCTGCGGGTGGGAGTCGATTCGCTGGTCGGCATCGTACCCGGTGACTGGGACACGGATCTGCCGCAAGCCCTCTCGGGCGGCCGCCTGATCGTGCGCTCCGATCGGCAGCTGGTGCTGTATGACGTGATGCGGTTGCTCGAGATCGCCCGGGAGGAGCCCGAGGGAGAGCACCGCTGGATAATGGTGAACTGGCAGCCGCCGCGGCCGCGGATCGAGCTGGCCCAGCGGACGGCGCGCGGCGCCCCGAGCGCAAAGGTTGCGGCGGTGCCGGAGGCGCGGCCCGGTGAAGCTGAGCCTCTCGAAGAGGAAAGGGGGACGCCAACGGGCTACTACGCCGTGGTGTCGGCCGCGCGCGAAGAGGCGGGTGTCCGCGATCTGGTGGCTTGGCTGCGCTCCGCCGGCTATCCGGGAACAGTGGACCGCCACGAGGACGTGATGGGTGTCGTCTGGTTCCGAGCTATGGTCGGGCCGTATTCCGGGCGCGACGAGGCCGAAGCCGCCGCCCGCTCACTCGGCGCCCGCTACGGTTACAAGCCCTGGATCCTCAACATCGAGGAAGCGGAGGAGGTGCCCGCCCTGCCGGCGGACACGCTGGGCGACGCGGATGGCGCTCCGGCAGCGGGCGGTGCGAATTCGGGCTGAGGTTCGAGAGGTGTGGGGCCGCTATCGATGGAGGTCGTGACGTGGAGAAGTCGGTGAGTCGAGAGGATATGCGGTGGCCGCATGCCGTGACTTTCGTGGTGGCGGCGGAAGGCGGTCGCCAGCAGCGGTGGGCGGTGGACACGTCGATCGGAATCGTGCGCAAGCTGGCCACTAATAGGAGGGTCGTGCTCGTCGATCTGGCCTCGGACACGCCGCCCGCCATCGCGGCAGCCCTGGGCATCGAGCCGGCGCAAGGCATCGTCGACGTCTTGTTCCGCGGCGCGTCGTTCTCGTCGACGGCGATCCGGCCGAAGCCGGAATCGTTCCACTACCTTCAGCTCGGGGCAGACCCGCCGCCGATGGCGGTGCTGCTTCAGCACCCGCGCTGGGAAAAGATCGCGCAGAGGCTTCCCGAGGCCGGTGCCCACCTGGTGCTGAGCGTCCCGGCGGCGGTGTGGCTCGAGGCCGGGCCGGCCCCTGGATTCGAGACGTGTATCGTACTGAACGCCTCGGGCGCGGATGTGGAGCTTCCGACCGGCGCGCGACAGCTGGCCGAGTTTCTGGCGCCACTGCCCGTGCGCGAAGCGCCGGAGGTGGACCTCGACGCGATGGTGCCGGGTGCGCGCGCGGCGGCTGAGTCGGAGGGCCGCGACTGGGAGCTCACCGGTGCGGATGACGAAGATTACGCGAGCGACGCCGATCTGGCGGGCACGGCGGTCGGGGCCGAGCCCGATGCCGAATCCGGCGACGAACTTGAATCGGACGCCCTGGCGCCGCCGGACAAGGCGGTCGGCGCCCCGCTGGCCGCCAACGAGGTGTCGGCAGGTGCGGTCGCGTCACCTCACGTCGAACCGGAAGCGGCTGAGCGTCCCTGGGTTCTCTTGTCGCCCCTTGCTGCGGCGCGCAAGGCCAGGAGCAGATCGGGACGACCC
This sequence comes from uncultured Gemmatimonadota bacterium, assembly GCA_964347815.1. Lineage (GTDB taxonomy): Bacteria > Gemmatimonadota > Gemmatimonadetes > Palauibacterales > KS3-K002 > CAYGAJ01. The sequence goes on from CAYGAJ010000033.1 coordinate 1,889, forward strand.
GGCATCCTCATTCCCGCCGCTGGCGTGATCGGCGCTGCTGTCCTCGCCTTTGCGTTTTGGCGCTTTGTAGGAAACGGGGGCGAAGCAGCCCTGACGCCACCGCTGGAGGCAGCGGCGGAAACCATCGCGGTGACCGAAGCGGCGACCACAGCGCCCGGAACCGGGGAAGCCCCGGTCACCGTGCCCCAGACGGCGCTTCCGTTCTCCGTTGCCATTGCTTCATACTCGGCGTTCGATGACGCGGAGGCGCGCCGCCGTAAGCTCACCCGGCCCGACCTGCCGGTCTACGTGGCGCCGACGCCGGTGCGCGGCGTCGTCTGGTACCGGGTGTTCGCTGGGGTGCTGCCGGAGCGCGCACAGGCCGAAGAGCTGATGGCGCAGCTCGTTCGCGAGGGGATCAAGGACACGATCCGCGGCTGGGACGTGCGGCCGGCGCGGTTCGCGTTCAGCTTTGGCACGTACAACACCGCTCGCGACGCCGGCGCCGTGGTCGACACTCTGTTTGAACAGGGCGTGCCGGCCTACATTGTGCCCGCGCGCCGCGCGGGTGATGAAGTGGGCTTCCACGTTTATGCCGGCGGCTACGAGAGCGAGGAGGACGCGCGGGTCCTGCGTGAGCGGATCGAGCGCGCCGGGCTCGAGGGCAAACTTGTGGAAAGGGTGGGGTTGATCTCGCGATGAAGCTAGTCGGGATAGAGTTCCACGGCTTCAAGTCGTTTGCCGATTCGGCCGCGATAAAGTTCCACGACGGTATCACGGCGATCGTGGGACCGAACGGCTGCGGCAAATCGAACATCTCTGATGGGCTGCGCTGGGTGCTGGGCGAACAGCGGCCCACGGCGATCCGTGGGTCCCGGATGGAAGAGGCGATCTTCCAGGGCACTCAGCGGCGCAAGCCGATCCACCGGGCCGAGGTCACCCTCCGCCTGTCCAACGAGGACCACCTCCTGCCCGTTCCCTACACCGACGTGCAGATCAGCCGGACCGTGTTCACGGGCGGCGAGAGCGAGTATCGGCTGAACGGTACCGTCTGCCGGCTTCGCGACATCCAGGACCTCTGCCGGGATACGGGTCTGGGCGCCAACGCCTACGCGATCATCGAGGGGCGCATGGTCGATGCGATCCTCAGCGACAAGGCGGAGGAGCGGCGCTCGATGTTCGAGGAGGCCGCGGGCATCGGTCGCTACAAAGAGCGGCGTCGCGTCGCGTCGCGCCGGCTGGAGGAGGCCGACGGCGATCTGGCCCGGGTCGATGATCTGCTGTCCGAGGTGCAGACCCAGGTACGCAGCCTGGCGCGCCAGCGTGGCCGGGCGCGGCGGTTCCTGGATCTGCGCGAGCGCAAGATCGCGCTCGAGCTGGCGGTGGCGCAGGCCGAGCTGGAACGGCTGAACGGGCGCGAGCGTGAGATCGCGGTCGAACTCAGGTCGCTGGATGAGGCGCGGGTCGAAGACGCGGCGCAACTGCGCACCAGCGAGGCGCAGATCGAATCGCTGCGAACCCGTTCGACGGACCTCGAGCGCGAGCGCGCCGCGGCGGCCCGCGAGCTGGGTTCCGTGCGTGAGCGGTTGGCCACGCGTGATCGAGAGCGGCTGCTGGCCGAGGAGCGTTCGCGCCACGCGAGCGCCCGGTTGGACCAGGTTGAATTCGAGCGGCGCGAGCTGGACGAGGGCATGCGTGAGCTGGAGGCCGAGCTGGAGCGGCTGCGCACTCTGAGCGAAGAACGAAGATCGGCAACGGAGGCGTTGCGCGAGTCGCTCCGCGGCCATGAGATCGAGGTTGCCGAGGTGGCCGAGCGGCGCCAGGCCATGGAGGCCGCGGCGGCCGCCGTCGAGTCAGAGGGCCGGGCCTACCGTGAGGAGCAGGCCCGGCGTGAGGCCGGCCGCGATGCGGCGCGGGCCGAGGCGGAAGAGCTGGGACGGCGGCTCGAAGAGGCCCGGGCGTGGCTCGCGTCGGCGTCCGCCAATCTCGAGCAGGCGGCGGCCGCCGAAGAAGAGGCGCGGGCCGAGGCGGCCCGGGCGGAAGAGCGCCTGCGCTCGAGCGAGTCGGAGTTGCAGACCCAGCGGTCGCGTCTGGCCGATGCGGAGACGAGACGGGACGAGCTGCGGGGTCGGCGCGCTGCCCTCGAGGAGCGCCGGCAGGCGCACGCCGCGCGGATGGAGGAGCTACGCCCTCTGGCCTCCAGCGAGACCGGGCTGAACCCGGCGGTACAGGCGGCGCTGGAGCGGCGCGCCGAGCTGGGCATCCACGGGATTCTGGGCGATAGCCTGCAGGCGCCCGAAGAGTTCGCCGACGGCATCGAGTCGTATCTTGGCGACTACCTCGAGGGCCTGATCGTCGACAATCGCGCCGCCGTCGCCGGGATCCGGCGCTGGTTCCTGGATGAGTACGACGGCCCCGGCGGCCTCGTCGTCTTGCCGCTCGACCGCTGCTCCGACGAAGACGCCTCCGATCTGCCTCCCGGCGTCGAGGCGCGTGGACCGGGCGCACCCTGGCTCCGGCGCTTGCTGCGCGGTGTGACGATGACCGGGCAGGCGCCCGAGGGCGATGCGGCTTGGATCGGCCAGCGCCAAAGCTTCGACCGTCTGGGCGTCCTGCGTCTGGGCCGGCCGCAGGCCCGTGCCGGCCTGCTGGCCCGCAAGGCCGAGCTGGAACGGCTGGAGGCGCAGCTGGACCGGGTTCAGACGCAAGCTCGACAGGTCGACGAGGAAGTCCAGAACGCAGAGACGGAGCTCGCTCGGCAGGCAGCCCGGGTGGCCGAGCTCGAATCGAGCCGTCAGCGCGCCGGCGTGGAGGCGGGCCGGGCGGTGGCCCGTGCCGGTGCGGAGGCCGAGCGACGCGCGCACCTCGAGGGGGAGGTGCAGGCGGGCCGGCAGCGGGTGGCCAGGCTGGACGGCGAGCGCAAGGCGGCGCTGGCTCGGGCCAGTTCCGAGACAGAGGCGCTCGCGTCTCTTGTCCCCGCAGAGGTCGGTTCGGCGCCCGATCCCGAGGCGTTGGCCCGGGTCAGAGCGGAGTGGGAGGAGCGGCGCGAACGGCTGACGGCGCTTCAGCTGGACGAGGCGCGGGCGGCGGCGGCTCTGGAGCGGGTCGAGCGCGAGCTGCGCTCGCAGCAAGGGCAGCTCAAAGGCGCCAAAGAACGCTACGATCGGCTCGGGGCTGAGGCGGCGCAGCTACGGACGGATCTGACTCGGGCGCGGGGAGAGTCGGAGGCGGCGGCGCGCGACCTCGAATCGCTGTTCGAGGAGCGGGAGACGCTCGAGTCGCGGGCGCGCGATCTCGACGAGCGCGTCGAGGCCGAACGGCAAAAGGTCGCGGAGCTGGAATCCCAGCTCAAGCGCCTGCAGCACGAAGAGCGCAGCCATTCGGAACGCCGTCACGAGCTGGAGCTGGAACGCACCCAGATCGCCGCCGAGCTGTTGCGGACCCGCGAGCGGCTGGAGGACGAGTGGGGGCGCTCGTTCGAAGAGCTGAGCCGAGAGGTCCAGGCCGCCGAGGGTGACCCCTCGGCGTTACGGGCAGAGCTGCGTGACGTCGCCGAGCGACTGGGGAGCATCGGCCTGGTCAACATGCTGGCCGAGCGGGAGTACCAGGAGGAGCGGGAGCGGCTGGAGTTCCTTGAGGACCAGCGCGCCGACCTGGCCAAAGCGCGGGACGATCTGCGCGAGACGATCCGACAGATCAACGAGACCGCGTCGGCGGCGCTGCTCGAGACGCTGGACCGGGTGCGGGCCAACTTCAAGCGGACCTTCGCCACGCTGTTCCAGGGCGGCGAGTGCGATGTCTGGCTGGAGAATCCCGACGACCCGCTCGATTCGCCGGTCGAGATCTCGGCCAGCCCGCGGGGCAAGCGAACGCAGCGCATCCATCTGCTGTCGGGCGGAGAGCGGGCGTTGACAGCGCTCGCCCTGCTGTTCGCCTTCTATCTGGTGAAGCCGAGTCCCTTCTGCATCCTCGACGAGGTGGACGCGCCGCTCGACGAGACGAACATCTTGCGCTTCGTGGCGATGCTGGAGGAGTTCAAGTCGGGCGTCCAGTTCATCGTCATCACCCACAACCCGGTGACCATCGAGGCGGCGGACTGGATCTACGGAGTTACGATGGAGGAGCCGGGCGTCTCGAAGATCGTGGGCGTGGAGTTCAGCGACTACGCCCGCGGCGCCGTGGCCTGACCTCAACATGCGCCTGGTGACGGTTGGAACGGGCACCGTGGTGCCCGACGCCAGCCGCGCGTCGGCCTGCCATTGGGTCGAGGACGGCGACACCAGTGTCGTCGTCGATTGCGGGGCGGGCGCCCTTCAGGGCCTGGCCCGCTGCAAGCTCCCCTGGGACGTCACCGATCACGTCATCATCTCTCATTTCCACGCCGATCATATCGCGGAGATCCCATCGCTGATCTTTGCCCTGCGCCACGCGCTCGAGGTGCCGCGGACCGCACCGCTCGGCGTCTGGGGCCCCGATGGGACGGAGCGCCTGTTCGCAGCCTGGGCGTCGGCCTTCGGGTCGTGGATCGTCGCGCCGGGGTTCGAGTTGAACTTCCACGAGGTCCAACCCGGCGCGCGCCTGCCGATCGGGACGTTCAGCGCCCGCTTCGCCGAGACGCGACACACGGCCGAGAGCCTGGCCGTGCGTCTGGAGAGCAGCGGCCGCACCCTCGGCTACACCGGCGACACCGGCCCCAGCAGCGATCTCGCCGCCTTCTTTCGTGACGTCGACCTGCTGTTGGCCGAATGCTCGCTGCCGGATGAGCTCGCCCAGGACAACCACCTGACGCCCAGCGGATTGGCCGCGTTGGCGAACGGGTCGGGTGTGAAGCGACTGGCCGTCACCCACGTCTACCCGCAGCTTCAGCGGCTTGATGTGGCGCGGCTGATTCGAGACGCGGGTTACGGCGGCGAGATCGTCCTGGCGTACGACGGTTTGGCGCTGGATGTATGAGAAGGCCGGTCCGCGTTGAGACTCTGTTGAGACGCGCCCTCTACGCTCGCGAGACGGGTAGGGTGAACGCGGGCGGAGGGCGCAACCATCGGGGGTGGCGCGAAGGGCGGCAGGCAAGCGCGTTCAGGCGGAGGGCGTGCTGCGAAATCGAATGCGGCCTCTCGGCCCCACGATCTTGGCGTACGGGGTGAGCGCGTCGCCGCAGCCTACCTGACGCGGCTGGGCTACGCCATCCTGGCACGCAACTATCGCTTCGGCCGCCGCGAGATCGACCTCATCGTCTCGAGGGGTGACGTCGTGGCCTTCGTCGAGGTCAAGACGCGTGCGGGTCACGGCTATGGCCACCCGCTGGAGGCGATTACGGCACTGAAGCGCCGCGAGGTCGAGCGCGTCGCCCGGGCGTGGAAGCGAGATCACGGGCGCCCGGGGCAATGCTACCGCTTCGACGCCATCGGTATCGTGTTCCGCCGCTCCGGCCAGCCGCGGGTCGAGCATGTCCTCAACGCCTGGACGCTGGGCGAGTGATCGGGCCCGAGGCGGCTGCGCACGTTGCTGCGGGTCTAGACCTCGGATAGATTGCGGCGTTCATTCCGATGTCAGGAAGACCGGCCTGGTTGGCGCGAGCGGCAGCGCCGCCGGGGGCCGCAAAAACCTCGTTCAATCCGCTATGCATCGTCCGGCACTCGCTCGTCTCTATCGTCCACGCACATTCTCCGAGATCGTCGGTCAGGATCACGTCGCCGCCACGCTCAAGACCGCGGTCGAGCGGGGCCGGGTCGCCCACGCCTATCTGTTCTGCGGGCCCCGCGGCATCGGCAAGACGACGGCGGCCCGCGTCCTGGCGATGGCGCTCAACTGCGAGAACCGCGAGGACGGTGATCCGTGTGGCGTGTGCGACAGCTGTGAGCGCATCTGGTCGGGGCGGACGTCGCTGGACGTGGTGGAGATTGACGCGGCCTCCAATCGCGGTGTAGACGACGCCCGCGACCTGCGAGAACGGGCCATGTACGCGCCGTCCGAGGAATCGCGCTACAAGGTCTACATCATCGACGAGGCGCACATGCTCACGCGGGAGGCGTGGAATGCCTTCCTCAAGATCCTGGAAGAGCCGCCCCCACGGGTCATTTTCGTCCTCGCCACCACCGAGCCGGGCAAGATCTTTCAGACGGCCCCACCCATCCTCTCGCGTTGTCAGCGCTTCGACTTCCACCGGATCACGGTCGATCGGATCCTGACAAGGCTCCGGCAGGTGCTCGAGTCCGAAAAGGTCGAGGCGGACGATGCTGCCCTCGTCCCGATCGCGCGCAAGGCGGATGGCGCGTTGCGGGACGCGCTCTCGGCGCTCGACCAGGTCCTCGCCTTCAGCGGCGAGCGGATCAAGGCGGAGGATGTCCGCCAGGTCCTGGGCCTGGTCGAGGAGGAGCTTTACTTCGAGTTGTTCGACATCATCTCGGAGCAGCGGACCGCCGCCGTGTTCGGCTTCGTCGAGAAGCTCAGCGACGGCGGCTACGACCTCGAGGAGTTCTACAAAGGGCTGGCCGGGGCGATCCGACTGCTGCTCCGCGTCCACCTCGAGGGCGACGACGCGCTCGACACGGTGCCCGACCACCTTCACGACCGCTACAGTCAGGTTGCCCAGCGCTTCGCCGCCGGCGACCTCGTCCGCATGCTCTCCACTCTGGCCGAGCTCGATACCGATGGACGCTTCCGCAAGAGCGAACAGCAACGGATCCTGATCGAGCTGCTGTTGCTCAAGTTCGCCATGCTGGATCGTACGGTCCAGCTCGAGGAGGTCATCGCTGCGGTCCAGGGCGGATCCGAGCCGTCCGGTGGCGCCGGAGGACATCGAGGAACGGTGCCGCCGCCAGCCGCGGGAAAGCGCGGCGCTTCGGAACGTCAGGCGGACACCTCGCAGACGCGGCGGGCTGGCGGGCCGATCGAACAGGCCCGGGCGGCGTGGCTCGAGATGATCGCCGAGGGTCAGGTTCTCCGACCGGGCCAAGGGATCGCCCTTCGAGCGGCTCAGGTCGTCGGATTGAGCCCCGACGGCGAGCTGGCCGTCGCGGCGGCCGCAGGAACCCCCGGCGCCGAGGTGCTGGACGACGCGGTCTCGCGGCGGCGGATCGAGGAGGAGCTTTCGCGGCGTCTGGGGCGTAAGATACGGATTAAGGATGTGGGTCGTGACGAGGGGCGTCCGGCGAGGGTAAGCCAGACTACAACAAAGGCCCAGCGTCTGGCTCGACTGGTGGAGGAGGATGAGGGGTTGGGTTCGCTGGTGGAGAAGCTCGACCTCGAGCTGATGGACTAGGCGGCGGAACCCCCGTGGGGAGGGCGGTCCGGCAGGCCTCGGCCTTGCGTGCCCTCAGGTGATGAGTCAACTTTCCAACTGCCGATGGGTGAGCGGGAGAAGCGAGGATGAACAATCTTCACCAGTTGTTCCAGCTCGTTCAGCAGGGGCAAGCCCGGCTGAGCGAGATTCAGACTCAACTGGCTTCGAGGACGGTAACGGCCACGAGTGGCGGGGGGCTGGTGAAGGTGGTGGCGGACGGCCAGGGCCGAGTCCGGGAGATCAAGATAGATCCGTCGGTGGTGGATCCGGCTGACGTAGAGATGTTGGAGGACCTGGTGCAGGCGGCGGTAGCCGAGGCACAGGCTCGAGCTCGCCAGCTTTACGAGGAGGAGATCAATCGGATGGCTGGCGGTCTGGCGCCGTTCAACCTCGGCAATCTGTTTGGAGGTTCGTAGGTCCTCGTCATGTCCGTCATCGACGATCTGGCCAGTGAGTTCACGCGCCTCCCTGGTATCGGTCGAAAGACCGCCTATCGGCTCACACATCATTTGTTGAAAGTCCCGCGGGAAGAGGCGTGCCGGTTGGCGCGGGCCATCGAGACGATGGCCGAGCGGGTCAAACGCTGTTCGACCTGCAACAATCTGAGCGAGTCTGATCCGTGCGAGTATTGCGCGAGCCCGGATCGGGATCGGACGTTGATCTGCGTGGTGGAGGAGGCGTCGGATACGGCGGCGATCGAAGGATCGGGCGGCTTCCGCGGGCTGTATCATGTGCTGGGCGGTTGTCTGTCGCCGCTGGACGGGATCGGCCCGGAGGAGCTAAGGGTCGACTCGCTGATCGCGCGGATCAACGGTGAAGTGCGGGAGGTGATCGTCGCGACGAACCCGAGCGTGGAGGGCGAGGCGACGGCGACGTTTCTGGAGAAGGTGCTGACGCCGCGGGGCGTGCGTGTCACGCGTTTGGCCCGCGGTTTGCCAGTGGGAGGTGATCTGGAGTATGCGGACGGGGTCACGATCGCCCAGGCACTGGCGGGACGGAGTGCGATTTAGGAACGGCGAGGGCCAGTCCGATTCGGTGGGGTGAGTGAGATGTTTAGGCGCGAAAGGAAGAAGGAGCTGCTTACGAACAAACTGCTACGGACAGTCGGTTTGACGCTCGCCGGTGTGGCGGGTGTCAGCGCGATCGGTGTGCTGTTGGTCCGGGACCAGGTGCAGCGCCACCGTCGTAACCTGTTCAGCCCACGGCCTCTGCGCCGCCTCGCGGCCCTGACGTATATCGGCAAGCACCCGGACATCGAGAACGCGAATCTGTTGCGCGACTATCTGAGCTGGGAAACAGAGCCGATGCTGCGTCGCCGAGCCGCTGCGGTGTTGGAGCGCATGGAAAGAACCCTGAGCGCCGGCCCCGAGCCGGCGGCTGGTATGGAGCTCAGAGGGAAAGCGAGCGCATGACGCCCGGCGGAGCGCCCAGCTGGTCCTTCGGCCCGAGCGACTCCCAGCGCATCGAGGAGATTCTGACGAATCTCCTCTACGAATCCAACGCGCGCTGCGCGCTCCTGGTCGACCGGACGGGCCAGCTGGTCACGACCGTGGGCGAGATGCCCGAGTTCGACTCGGCGGCGTTCGCCAGCCTGACGGCCGCCGACTTTTCAGCCAACGATCAGCTCGCCTCATTGATCGGTGAAGAGGAATTCACCTCGCTGTTCCATCAAGGCCGACACGAGTCGATGTACCTGGCCGATGTCGGCAAGCGCCTGATCCTGGTCGTACTGTTCAACGAGCAGACGACGCTGGGTCTGGTGCGGATCAAGATCAAAGATGCGGTTGTCGGACTGAACCGGGCCTTCGAAGACGTCTTTGGTCGAGCGGAGGAAGAAGAGAGTCCGGCGCTGGAGAGAGGCTTCGTTGACGAAGCGGAAGATGAAATCGATCGGCTCTTCCGGGAATAGGCGATCTCGACGATGTCGATGATCAACTATGCGTCCCGGGAGATCAACTGTAAGATCGTCTATTACGGGCCAGGACTCGGCGGTAAGACGACGAACCTCGAGTACATCTACGCCAAGGTCGCGCCCAACACCCGTGGAAAGCTCATCAGCCTCGCCACGGAGACCGAGCGCACCCTCTTCTTCGACTTTCTCCCCGTCGACCTGGGCACCATTCGGGGCTTCAAGACACGCTTCCACCTATACACGGTGCCCGGCCAGGTCTACTACAACGCCAGCCGCAAGCTGATCCTCAAAGGCGTCGATGGCGTCGTGTTCGTCGCCGATAGCCAGGTCGAGCGACTCGATGCGAATATCGAGGCGATGCACAACCTGTACGAGAACCTCGCCGAATACGGCTACGACCTGCGGCAGATCCCCTTCGTCATTCAGTACAACAAGCGCGACCTGCCAAACGTGTCACCGGTGGGGGAGCTGAATCAGCACCTCAACCCCGACCATGTGCCCGCGTACGAAGCCGTGGCAACCAAAGGCGTGGGAGTCTTCGATACGCTCAAGGCCATCGCTAAGCTGGTAATCAAGTCCCTCGGCTGAACGGGTTCCACCCGTGAACCTACCGAACGGCATTACGGTCGCGCGCCTGGTGGCGGCGCCCGTGGTCTTCTTCCTGATCCTGGGCGGGGGGTTCGGCCAGCTTCTCTTCGCTTTCATCTTCTTCGTCGTCGCCGCGGTCTCCGACGTTTGGGACGGATACCTGGCGCGGCGCCGGGGGCAGATCACCGACTTCGGCAAGCTCGTCGATCCGATCGCCGACAAGTTGCTGGTCATTGTCACCTTTATCCCCTTCTACATCGTCTCGCACCGCCCGGATCTCAGCCCGGTCTTGCCCGTCGTCCCCTGGTGGCAGACGCTGCCCCTCTGGGTGCTGCTGGTTGTGCTGGGCCGCGAGCTGACGATCACGGTCTTCCGCGGGTTCGCGAAGCGCCGGGGCGTGGTGATCGCCGCGGGCCGGGAAGGGAAATACAAGGCGCTGGTCCAGAACGTGTTCATCGGCGCCGAGATCCTCTGGCTGGCTCTGCGCGATCGGGCCCTGGAGCGGAGCTGGGACAGCGCCTTCTGGAGTTTCTGGACCGACTTCCACGGCGCTTTCGTTGGCATCACCCTGGCCGTAGCGGTGCTGCTCACCGCCTACTCGCTTTTCGTCTACCTCTGGCGGTACCGCGCGCTGGTCTCGCGTCTCGGCCCCCTATGAGGCCCGCCCTCACGGCCATCGAGATCGTCGCCATCGGCGACGAGCTGCTGAGCGGTGCCACGATCGACACCAACGCGGCCACCATCGCCCGAGAGCTGGAGCCGATCGGGCTGCGAGTCGTCCAAAAGACGACGGTGGGGGACACGCACGAAGCCATCGCGGCCGCGGTGCAGGCGGCGCTGGAGCGGACGGGCGCGGTCATCACGACGGGCGGTCTGGGGCCGACCCAAGACGACCGCACCAAGCACGCCGTGGCCGAGACCCTCGGCCGGCCGCTGGAGTTCCGCGCCGATCTTTGGGAGGCGCTCGAGCGGCGCTGGGCACCCCACGGACGGATCCCCGAGACCAATCGCCGCCAGGCTGAGGCGCCGGCGGGCGCCCAGGTGTTCCCCAACTCCCGCGGCACGGCCCCCGGCCTCGCCGTCGACGACCAGCGACTGGGCCTCTGCATCATGCTGCCGGGGCCGCCCCACGAGCTGCAGGTGATGCTGCGTGAGTCGGTGCTGCCCTACCTCGCTGCACGGGTGAAAGGGCAGCCACGCCGGCCGTTTCGGCGCACCCTGCGCACGGCGGGCATCGCCGAGTCGGCCATTGCCGAGAAGGTGGGCGACCGGCTGGACGATCTGCCGCTGGACGTCGCCTACCTGCCGGGGATCGGCAGGAACGATGTCCGGCTCACCGCCTGGGGCCACGCCGAGGCCGAGGTCCAGCCGGCGCTGGATGAGGGACTGCGGCGCCTGCGCCAGATCCTCGGGCCGCATATCTTCGGCGTAGAGAGGCAGGATCTGGCCGAGGTGGTGGGTAGCCTGCTGCGCGAGCGAGGGCTCACGGTGGCCGTGGCGGAGAGTTGTACCGGCGGGCTGCTGGCCCAGCGCCTGACCCACGCGTCCGGAGCTTCCGACTATTTTTGGGGTGGGATGATCGCCTACGATGACCGGGCCAAGGTCGAGCTGCTCGGCGTCTCCGAATCGACGTTACAGCGGCACGGCGCCGTCTCGGAGGAGACGGCCCGCGAGATGGCCGCGGGCGCCTGCCGGCGTTCCGGCGCAGCAGCTTCGATCGCCGTCACCGGGATCGCCGGACCTGCGGGCGGGAGCGAAGACAAGCCGGTGGGCACCGTGTGGCTGGCCGTCAAGGTGGGAGAACGCATCGTGGCCAAACGACGGCATTACCCGGGTGCACGCGATCTGGTGCGAGCCCGCGCCGCCGAGGGCGGTCTCGATCTGCTCCGGCGAACGCTGCTGGAGGTGAGCGAATGAGGGGCGCTCACGCGTATTTTGCCGGATCGGGCCGAGTCCGTCTGCACTACAGGTGCTGGGAGGTGGCGTCGCCGCGCGGCGCCGTGATCGTCGCTCACGGGCTGGGCGAACACTCGGGCCGGTATGAGGAGTTGGCTCAGGATCTGACCCGGGCGGGGCTGAGCTCGTACGCGCTCGACCACCGGGGCCACGGCCGCTCCGAGGGGCGCCGCGGGCACGTGCGCCGTTTTGCCAACTACGTGCAGGATCTGGAGAAGTTCCGGCGCCGGGCGGTGGGGGCGGTGGGGCCCGACGTCCCGGTGTTCTTCCTCGGCCACTCGTTGGGCGGTCTCATCCTCATCCGTTACCTGCAGGAGTATCCGGCGGTACCGACAGCGGGGGCGGTGATCTCGGCGCCGCTCATGGGGCTGGCCGTCGACGTGCCGCGCTGGAAAGACCGCCTGGCCCGGTTTCTGTCCTACACGATCCCGGCGCTGCCGATGAGCACGCGCTTGCCGCCCGAGTATCTGAGCCACGATCGTCAGGTGGTGGAGGCGTACGTGCGCGACACGCTGGTCCACGACCGGATCACTCCCCGCGCCTACGTCGAGATCCAGCGAGCGATCGAAATCGCGTTCCAAAGGGCGCCGCGGCTCGCTCCGCCCCTCCTGCTGCTGGTCCCCAGCGCCGACAAGCTGGTGCGTCCCGACCTCATGCAACGCTTCGCCTCGGCGGTCGGGGTGCGGAGCCGGGTGCGGGTCGAGACGTATGCGGGATTCTACCACGAGGTGCTGAACGAGAAGGCCCGCTCGCGGGTGGTGGCGGATGTGCTGGGCTGGATCGAGCGCCGGCTCGTGCTGAGGCCCCAGGCGCCGGCCCCAGCCGAGCCTTGACGAGCCGGGCTTGACGATCGGGCACGAACCGATGAGTCTCAGGGCACCGCAATCTCGAAGACCGAAGACTATCGACTATGGTTTCGCGTAAGAAAAAGCAGATGAAGAGAGAAAAAGCCGCGGGCCCATTGCCCGCTGAGGAGACCGATGTACAGGAGGAGAGCGCCTCGACGCCCGGAGCCGTAGGGGATACCATAGGCCAGCCGACCGACGAGGTGGCTGGCGTCGTCTCGGAGCCCGAGGCCGGCCCGGAGGTGAAGCAGGAGGAGGGCGTCGAGAAGCTGAAGGAGAAGATCGCCGCGTTGGAGGACCGCCACCTGAGGCTCGCGGCGGAGTACGACAACTTCCGCAAGCGCACGCTGCGCGAGCGGGCGGAGCAGACCGAGCGTGCGCAGGCCGAGCTGGTCAAGGGGCTGCTGGAATCGCTGGACGACCTGGGGCGCGTGAGCGAGCTCGGGTCGACCGACCACGACGCGGCGGCGATCCTGGAGGGCGTTCGGCTCGTCGAGGTCAAGCTGCGCCGAGCCCTGGAGGGCTTCGGGCTCAAGCCGATCGAGGCCGTCGGCCAGCCGTTCGACCCGGAGGTGCACGACGCGCTGATCACGGTTCCGACCGAGGCGCCGGAGGAGGACGACATCATCTCGCAGGAGGTGGGGAAGGGCTATCTGTTCAAAGGCCTCTTGCTGAGACCTTCTCTGGTGCAGGTCAAGAAATACGATCCTGAGACAGCCGGCGACGAGGAGGGCCGGTCCGCGGAGAGCGGAAGCGAATCCTGAGGTATGCCGGGCGCGACGACCAAAGACTACTACCGGATACTGGGCGTCTCCGAGGACGCCTCGCTCGAGGAGATCAAGAAGGCCTACCGCAAGCTGGCCAAGCAGTACCACCCCGACGCCAATCGCGACGACCCGAACGCCGGCGAGCGCTTCAAGGAGATCTCGCAGGCGTACGGGGTGCTCTCCGATTCGGACAAGCGCAAGAAGTACGACCGGATGCGAAAGTTCACGTTCGAAGACTTCGCGCGGTCGCCCGGCCCCGGCGGCGAGTCCCGCGGCTTTTCGTTCGACGATCTGAGCGGCATCGGCGACATCTTCAGCTCGATCTTCGACTTCGGGCGCGGTCGTAAGCAGCGACGGGCGGCCACGCGGGGGCGCGACGTCGATTTCAGCGTCGAGGTGCCGTTCCGCACCGCGGTCCGCGGCGGACAGATCACCGTCGAGGTGCCGGTCACCGAGGAATGTGCGACCTGCGACGGCAGCGGCGCGCGGCCCGGCACCAACACGACGCGCTGCCCCGAGTGCGGCGGCAGCGGGCAGAAGAGCTTCGGGCAAGGCGGCTTCGCCATCAAGCGGCCCTGTCCGGCGTGCTACGGCCGTGGTGAGATCGCCACCGACCCGTGCTCGAGCTGCCAGGGCACCGGTCAGGTCACCACGCGCCGGCGCGTCAACCTGCGGGTGCCCGCCGGGGTCGAGACCGGTTCGCGTGTGCGGATGTCGGGCATGGGCGAGCGCGGTCCAGGAGGCGGGCCGCCGGGCGACCTGATCATCAAGTTCGAGGTCAAACCGGACAAATTCTTCCGGCGTCGCGGCATGGACGTGTACTGCACGGTGCCAATCAACATCGCCCAGGCGACGCTGGGCTCGAAGCTGCGCGTGCGTACGGTGGACGGGAAGCGCGTCGTGCTGAGGATCCCGCCCGGTACTAGTAGCGGCACCAAATTTCGCCTGGCGAAGATGGGTGTGGAGAAGGACGGGCGGGTCGGCGATCAGTTCGTCGAGGTCAAGGTCGTCGTGCCCCAGAAGCTGAACGAACGGGGTCGGGAACTGATCAGAGAGCTAGCAGAGGTCGAGGACATCAAGTACTAGCAGGTTACTGAACAGGTTTTGGTACCCCGGCTGCTTTCTTCTTCGCGAACCGGAGCGGACCAACGATTTCTCGATAGTCCGGGGCGCTATGCCCCTCGGTTCCCCAGCTCCGAGCCCGCCTCCACGATCCGACCCCCACCCAGCAGCACCTCACCCTGATAGATGGCGGCGGACTGGCCCGGCGTCACCGCGCGCTGCGGCTGCAGAAGCCGGAGCACGACGCGGTCCGCGTCTAATGCTTCGATGCGGCCGGCGGCTTCGCGCCCGCGGTGGCGGATCTGCACGGACACCTCGTCGCCGCCCCTTGGCGGTGCCCCCAGCCAGTTCGTGTCGCTGACCGTCACCAGGGTGGACTCCAGAGCGTCGGCTTCTCCGATGACCACGGTACGCGTCTCCGGCTCGATCGCCACCACGTACATCGGTTGCGCGAAGCCGCCCGGCAGGCCGCGACGCTGGCCGATCGTGAAGCGGCAGTAGCCCTCGTGGGTGCCGACTTGTTCGCCGTCCATCGTCACGACGGGCCCGGGCTGGAAGGCCGGGTGATCGGGTTCGAGACGCGTGGCCAGAAATCCGGCGTAGTCGCCGTCGGGCACGAAGCAGATGTCGAAGGACTCCGGCTTGTCCGCCGTCTCCAGCCCCAGCTCGCGGGCGCGGCGCCGCACCTCGCCCTTGGTCAGCACGCCTACCGGTAGCCGCAGCCGGCTCAGCACCTCGCGCTCGATCCCCCAGAGGAAATAGGTCTGGT
>CAYGAJ010000034.1:0-17042 GCA_964347815.1 uncultured Gemmatimonadota bacterium
CGTCCAGCATGTGGCTCAAGAGCCTGGAAACAGTTGATTTCAGCTCGGGTCGCGGGACGACGATATCGACCATACCGTGCTCGACCAGAAACTCTGAGCGCTGGAAGCCCTCTGGGAGCTCCTGGCCGATCGTCTGCTCGATCACCCGCGGCCCGGCGAATCCGATGAGCGCCCCGGGTTCCGCCACGATGACGTCGCCGAGCATGGCGAACGAGGCCGTCACGCCACCCGTGGTTGGATTCGTGAGGATGGAAATGTAGGGAAGCCGAGCCTTGTGGAGGCGACCGAGCGCACTGGCCGTCTTCGCCATCTGCATCAACGAGAGCACGCCTTCCATCATCCGCGCGCCACCCGATGCCGACACGAGGATGAGTGGGTTGCCGTCATCCAGCGCGCGCTCGGCGACACGCGCGATCTTCTCGCCGACGACCGAGCCCATCGACCCGCCGATGAAACCGAAGTCCATCACCCCGAACTTCACACCCCGCCCATCGAGATGACCGGAACCCGTAATCACCGCCTCTTTGTTCTTGCTCTTCTTCACCGCGCGCTCGTAGCGCTCGGCATATGCGCTCGGACCCACAAACTTCAGTGGATCGACGGACCGCAGACCCACATCGTACTCTTCCTCCAGGGCGCGGTCGAGCAACAGGCTCACGTAGTCGTCCGGTTTGATGCGGAAGTGGTAGCCACACTTCAGGCAAACGTGGAAGTTGTCGGCCAGCTTCTCGCGGTAGATGATCTCGCCGCACCCATCGCACTTGGACCACACATCCGGCGGCAGCTCCCGCTTCTGCTTGGTGAGCCTCTTTTTTTCCTTGCGAAACCAGGTCATATGATCCCAAGCCTTCCCGTGGCGACTCGGGTCCCCCGCCCACGGCCGACCGCCCAGAATCGTGCGCATTCCCAAACGTTAAAGATCGGTCGGAGGGCCTGGCCCCGCAATAATCCCTGCCCCATCGGCTCGCGCCGCCCGAACAGGCCAGCTAGCGGCCGGCTTTTCGCTCGGCAGCCGCTCGTTGGACGATGGCCAGCGAGATGAAAGACATGAGCAAGAAACTGCCGCCGTAGCTGAGCCACGGAAGGGGCAGCCCGGTGATCGGCAGCAGCCCCACGGTCATCCCAACGTTGGCCACCAGGTGGGCGAACCAGAGCGAGAAGATGCCGAATACGACGGTCGAGGCGAAATCGTCGGAGTCGCGCTCCGCGATGACGAGCAAACGCCAGAGCAAGACGCCGAAACAGAGCAGCACGATGCAGATTCCCACGAAGCCCAGCTCTTCGCCGACGACCGCGAAGATGAAATCCGTGTGCTGCTCGGGCAGGAACGCCAGTCGTTTTTGAGTACCGAGCGAAAACCCCTTACCCAGCCAACCGCCCGACCCGATTGCCACCTGCGACTGCATCAGGTGCCAGCCTGCGCCCTGCGGGTCCGCCTCCGGCTGGATGAAGGCCAATATCCTCAGCTTCTGGTAGCCGGCCAGGCTGCGCCAGGCCGGGAGCACCAGCACACCCATCGCCAGGTTAGCGAAGATCACCGCCAGCGACTCGGACAGGTAAGAGCGCGTCCAATAGAGGAACGCGACCAGCAACAGAAACCAGACGCCCCAGAGCGGTGTCGAGAACGCCAGCGCCAGACTGACCAGCGGGCTCAGGAACAGAATCAGCTTGGCGGTGGGCAGCCCGGACCAGTAGAGCGCGGCGATGAGGATCGCCAGGAAGACCGCCGCGGTGCCGAAGTCGGGTTGCGCGGCGATGAGCACGAACGGCAAGAAGACGACCGCGATGAACGGCCACAGCTCCCAGAGGGAATCGGGCGGCCGTTCGCGGCTGGCGATCAACTTGGCCAGCACGAGGATCGTCGCCAGCTTGGCGAACTCCGACGGCTGCAGACCGATCGCCCCGAAGCGGATCCAGCTTCGCGGCCCCGTACCCTGACCCACGACCAGCACCGTGACCAGGCCGGCGATCGCGACGACGTAAACGGCGGGCGTCATCCACTCGATCCACCGCATCTCGATCCGCACGGCGACGGCAAAAGCGACCAGCGAGATCGCAAGCCAGATCGCTTGCTTTCGCCAGATCCCCGTCACAGCGGATGGAATCTCCAGCTCGCCGGACGAGTAGATCATCGCCACGCCGAACACGGACAGCCCCACCGCCAGCGCGAGGACGAGGCCATCTCCGATGTTAAAGGCGACCTTCTCCCTCATCCGCCCGCCGCCTTCGGTTCGGCAAGCTCCTCACGCTCCGTCTCGAGGTAATGCCGGATCAACCGCGAGACGATCGGAGCGGCCGCCGACGAGCCGTGGCCCCCCGCCTCGACTATGGCCACGGCGACGATCGCCGGATTCTCGGCGGGCGCGTAGCCGATGAACCAGGCATGATCTTCGCCGTGCGGGTTCTGCGCCGTACCGGTCTTTCCCGCCAGCGTCCAATCGGCGAGACGCGACCCGCGTGCCGTTCCGCCGTCCTCGTTCACCACCGCGACCAGCGCCGCTCGAAGCACCTCGCGCTGCTGCGCCGTGAGGGGCAGCACCCCGGCGGGCTCGGCGGTGGGGCCCGCCTGCGCCACGCGAGGCGTCGGCAATGTGCCATCGTTGGCCAGCGCCGCGAAGAACTGGAGCATCTTGAGCGGGCTCTGCGCGTTTTCACCCTGGCCGATCGCCAGGTTCAGCACGACGGAGTTCGTCCAGCCGCTCCGTCCGTAGCGCCGCGTATACCAGGCGGTGTCGGGCGGAAAGATTCCCCGGATGTCCGAGGGCAGATCGATGCCGGTGGGCTGGTTGAAGCCGAAGTCGGACACCGATGTCAGGTACCGCTGCAGACCGACTTTCAGCCCGAGCTGGTAGAAGTAGACGTCGCAACTTTCACGGATCGCGCCCCGCAGATCCAACGAGCCGTGCCCGGACGGCGTCCAGTCTTTGAAAACGCGGCCGTAGTACATCAGCGCGCCGCGGCATGGGATCGGCATCCGGGTATCGTTGTCCGCCTGGCCGTGCTCCATGGCGATCCCGGCCAGGATGAGCTTGAAGGTGGAACCCGGGGCGTAAGAGGCGGAGACGGCCCGATTGAACATCGGACGGCCGGGGTCCATGTTCAGCGCCCGCCACTGCTCGGGTTCGAACTTGCCGACGAACAGGTTCGGGTCGTAGCTCGGCGCGCTGTACATGGCGAGCACCGCACCGCTCGCCGGTTCCAGCGCGACGACCGCCCCCTTCATCGTGTCGGGAAACAGCTCCGCCGCCTGCTGTTGAAGGTCGAGATCGATGTTGAGGAAGATGTCGCGGCCGGGGACCTCCGGTACCGTCTCGCGGCCGCGGAACTCGCCGACCAGCCGGCCGAGCGCGTTGACCTCCACGTAGCGTACACCCGGTTTGCCGGCCAGCACGCGGTCGTAGACGCGCTCGACGCCGGTTCGACCGACGATCTGACCCGGCTCAATGCCCGCGAACTCTGGAAGCTTCAGGTCGGAGTCGCTGATCTCACCCACGTAGCCGATCACATGAGCCAGGATCGGACCGGTCGGGTAGTGGCGCTTTGGGGCGGTCTCGATGACGATCCCGCCCGGAAGCTCGGCGCGCCGCTCTTCGATTGCGGCGACCTCCGCGAAGCTCGCATCGCTCTCGACGGTGACCGGCCGGTTCGGGTGCTGCCGATACCCATCGATCAACCCATCTACCCGCTCGCGCGAGTGACCGAGGATCACGGCCAGCGTCTCCAGGACCGATCTCAGCGAGTCGACTGAAGTCGGCAGAATCACGATCGAGTAGCCCGGCACGTTCTCCGCCAGCACCCGGCCCTTGCGATCGTAGATCGTGCCGCGGGCCGCCGGGATCGACAGCGCTCGGATGCGGTTCTCGTCCGAGCGGAGGGCGTACGTCGTGTGCTTGAGGATCTGGACTCGGAAGAACTGGACGGCCAATCCGAAGATCACGAGCGCCACGAGCCAGCGGGCCAGACGACCGCGAGCCTGACGATAGCCCTGGGGCGGCTGCAGAATCGAGCTCATCGCGCCCTCACCACCGGCAGCACCAAATAGCCGACCGCACCCGTCGCCAGCGCGCCGAGCGGCGCCCGTAAAGCCAGATACGACAGGGGATCGCCTCCAGCGCCCATGACCACGTAGCTCGCCGCCTCATACAGCCAGGTGCCAACGAACAGGTAGGTGCCCATGAAGAGCGGTTCCTCACCCAGAAACAGATCGCGCGTCATCGACCCGAAGTACGCGATCACCACGAACAGCAAGGTCGCGAGGCCGAAATGACTGACCGCCGACGCGTCTTCCAGCAACCCAAGCACGAAACCCAGCGCTGCAGCGGTCCCCGGCCGTAGCTCGCGGGCGGCGACCAGCACGGCGCAAACCAGCAAGTTGGGGCTCACGTACCACGAGGCGAAGACCGGACTCAGCCCGAAGTGAAGGAAGCTGAGAACGAGAACGACGATGGTGAGCCCAAGACGGCTACCTCCACGCTCGACCACCATCAGCGCGGCTCGGCGGAGCTTCCCCGAAGCCAGATATCCGCCAAGTCGCCCGACTCTCCGCGGTCGATCAGCACCATCACCTCCCGCACCGCCTCGGGGTAGACCGCCGGCTCGACCAGGTAGCTCCTGGCCCAGCCAGCTTCGGCCTCGATCAGCTCAACGACGCGGCCGACGGGGATGCCTCGGGGGAACACCCCGCCCTGGCCGGACGTGAGCAGCCAGGTGCCCGCCGGCAGCTCGGTTTGAAACGGCGTGTTGTCCAGCCGCATGAGCGGGGGCGTGCCGGCCACCGCGCGTATGATTCCAAACACCCGCCCGTCTTCGGTCATGGCGCTGACCCGAAACTCGGGATGCGTCCAGAAATCGCCTGTCGCCTGACCACCGGTCACAACCCGAACCACACCGACCAGTCCCTCCCCCGAGACCACCGGCGCATCGGGAAAGACCCCTTCCTCCGCGCCGATGTCCACAACGAACGACAGCTTCACGACCTCGCCCGTCCGACCCGCCGGCACCAGGTTGGCCGCGCTGAAGCGCCCCGCGCCCAAGCCGGCGAGGCCGAGTAAGGCGCGCAGCCGCCGATTCTCCTCCTCGACGGCGGCTCGCTGCAGCAGCTCGGCCGACAGCGAGTCTCGTTGGGCGCGGAACACCTCCAGACGCATGCGTGTCGCTCGGGCATCCGTGAACCGCTTTTGAAGTTGCAGCACGGGCGCCAGCACGCTCGAGCGTACCGCCGTGGCCAACACGAGTTGACGCTCGTGCGGCAAGCTGATCAGCACGACCGCAGCCAGAAGCAAGAAGATTAGACGCAGGGGATCGCGGCGCGTCAGCCGCTTCAAACCGGACTCCGAGTCAACCCGGCGACTCAGACCGACAGTACCGCTCGATATCTCGGCAGGTCGTCGAGGATGCGTCCGGCGCCGCGGACCACGCACGTTAGCGGCTCCTCATCGACATGAATCGGCAGACTGGTTTCTTCCTGCAACAAACGATCGAGCCCACGAATCAGCGAGCCGCCGCCGGTCATCACGATGCCGCGGTCGACGATGTCGCTGGCGAGCTCGGGCGGCGTGATCTCGAGGGCACGGCGAACCGCCTCGACGATCTGCTGGATCGGCTCCTGGATGTGCTCGCGGACCTCCTCCGAATGGATCCGTACCGTCTTCGGGATGCCCGATACGAGGTCCCGGCCTTTCACGTCCATCTCGCGCTCTTCACCCACGGGCGCGGCGGTGCCGATCTGGATCTTGATCGACTCCGCGGTCGGTTCACCGATCAGCAGATTGTAGTTCTTTCGCAGGAAGGTCACGATGGCCGCGTCGATCTCGTCGCCGCCAACGCGAATCGAGGTGTCCGACACGATACCGCCCAGCGCGATCACGGCGATCTCCGTGGTGCCACCACCGATGTCGATCACCATGTTGCCCGTGGGCGTCTCCACCGGCAGCCCGACTCCGATCGCCGCCGCCATCGGCTCCGCCACCATGTAGACTTCCTTCGCACCCGCCGCCTGCGCCCCGGCGCGCACCGCCCGGCGTTCGAGCTCCGTGATTCCCGACGGCACCCCGATCACGACCCGCGGCTTCAACCGGAAGATCCGTTTCGCCGTCACCGTCTTGAGGAAATGGCGAAGCATCAGTTCGCTGACATCGACGTCGGCGATCACGCCATCCTTCAGGGGCCGGATCGCCTCGATGCCGCCCGGCGTGCGTCCGAGCATGCCTTTGGCTTCCAGCCCGACACCGACCAGCTTGCCGTTAGACTTCTCGACCGCGACGACGGAGGGCTCGTTGAGGACGATCCCCTCGCCTTTCACGTAGATCAGCGTGTTGGCCGTCCCGAGATCGACTGCAATGTCGTTGACCGGAAGCAGCCTGCCGGAGTTCAACCAGCTGAGGCTCATTTGAACTACGCTACACTCCTTCAAGCGGTCGGTGGGAAGCACCGCCCTCTTGACCCAGTAAGTCAATCCGGGGGCCGGCAGGGGAGCCTGCTAAAACTATAAGAACCGGCACGCGCAATCCAGCGCCGGGGCCGCCGCCGCTCAGCGGCGGCCCCGGCGTCGGCCCATGGCCGCCACCCCCTCAGGAGCCCAGGGGCGCCCCGAGCACCTCTTCGATGGGGGTGTAGTCGAGCCCGAAGGCGTCCGCCACCCCACGACACGTCACCCGGCCCTGCACCATGTTGACGCCTAGGGCGAGTGGAGGGTCCTCGCGACAGGCGCGTTCCCAGCCAAGCTCGGCCAGCTTCATCACGTAGGGGAACGTCGCGTTGGTGAGCGCCAGCGTCGACGTCCGCGGAACCGCGCCCGGCATGTTCGCCACGCAGTAATGGATCACCCCTTCCACCACGTACGTGGGATTCTCGTGAGTGGTCGGCCGAGCGGTTTCGATGCACCCCCCCTGGTCGACCGCCACGTCGACGATCACCGCTCCATCCTTCATCAGTTTCAGATCCTTACGCAACACCAGGTGCGGCGCCTTAGCCCCAGGCAGCAGCACGCCGCCCACCAGCAGGTCGGCCCGCGCGATCGCTTCGAGTATGTTCGTGCGGTTGGAATAGACCATGTCGACGTTCGCCGGCATCACATCCTCGAGGTACCGCAGCCGATCCAGGTTGATGTCGAGGATGGCGACCCGGGCGCCTAGGCCGGCGGCCATCTTCGCCGCGTGTGTGCCCACGACCCCACCGCCCAGCACCACAACCTCCGCCGACGGCACCCCCGGCACGCCGCCCAGCAGGATGCCGCGCCCACCCGACGTTTTCTCCAGGAATTTCGCGCCTTCTTGAATCGCCATCCGGCCGGCCACCTCGCTCATCGGCGTCAACAGCGGCAATTCGCCGCGCGGCAGCTGGACGGTCTCGTAGGCGATGGACACGGCACGGCTCTCCAGCATCGCCCGTGTCAGCTCTTCGGACGCGGCGAAATGGAAGTAGGTGAAGACCGCGTGCTCCGGCTTGACGCGGGGGTACTCCACGGCGATCGGCTCTTTGACTTTGACCACCAGGTCGGCCTTCGACCACACGGCATCGGCCGTATCGAGGATCTTGGCCCCCACCCCGCTGTAAAGCTCGTCCTCGAATCCGCTGCCCCGACCCGCGCCCTTCTCCACCAACACCTCGTGACCTTCCCGCACCAAGGCGTCTGCCCCGGCCGGGACCATCGCGACCCTGTTCTCACCCGGCTTTATCTCTTTTGGCACACCGACAATCATCGTTCGGGCCTCGCTGCTTGAAATACCTCTCTGCTCACTCCCGGTCTTGATCCTCCGCGCCGGGGCCGGCTCGAGCTCCCCCGTTGTCGGGCCCCAGACGCACGATCACCTGCCGGTCAGGAGCATAGTACTTCCGGCACAGTTCGGCTACCTCGTCCTCGTCCACCGCGTCGATCCTCGCGCAGATCTCATCCAGCGTCAGATAGGGTTCGTTGTACAGCGCCACCCCGGCTAGGCGGTGCAGCCGCGCCGACGTCGACTCCAGGGAGAGCAGAAGCTGGCCCTTCGTCTGCTCTTTGATCCCGGCGAGCCCCTCCCCCGTAAGGCTGTCCTCCGCCAGGCGCCCCAGCTCGGCCCGCACCTCGTCCACGGCCCGATCGGCCGCATCCGGCCGCGTCGCCATGTAGATCCCCGACATGCCGCCCTGGGCGTAGAACGCCTGGAACGAGTAGATCGTGTACACGAGCCCCAGTTCCTCGCG
The DNA here is from genome assembly GCA_964347815.1 of uncultured Gemmatimonadota bacterium. Classification (GTDB taxonomy): domain Bacteria; phylum Gemmatimonadota; class Gemmatimonadetes; order Palauibacterales; family KS3-K002; genus CAYGAJ01. The sequence goes on from CAYGAJ010000034.1 coordinate 8,182, forward strand.
TACCCGCTGGAACAGGCGGCTGCTCATGCCGCCGCCCAGCGCCGTGGAAACCAGGATCGCAGCGTAGCGTCGCGGATCAGTTCGGGCGAACATCGGCGCCCCGAGGCAGATGTGCACCTGCGAGCTTTCCCGTGCGAACCGCCGTTCCCCCGGAACCCCGCCGCCGGGCGAGCTGAGCGCCGGTGCCACGCCATTGCCACGCCGGGGCGGAAGATGCCGCGCCACCAGCTCGAGCAGCTCCTCGTGCTGGACGTTGCCCGCGGCGGCCACCAGCGTGACCTCGGGTTGGTAGGCCGCGCTCCACAGCTCGAACAGATTCTCGCGGGAGATCGAGCGGACGGTGTCCACCGTCCCGAGCACCGGATTCCCGTAGGGGTGGTCGCCCCAGAGGGTGCGGGCGTGAAGGTCGAAGACCAGCTCCTCCGGCGCGTCCTCGACTCCGGCGATCTCTTCCAGAATCACGTTCCGTTCGATCGCCAGGTCGCTTTCGCGCAGAAGCGGGTGAAACATCAGGTCAGCGAGGATCTCGATGGCCACCGGCAGGTGCTCATCCAGGACGCGGGCGTGGCAGGCGGTGTGCTCGCGCGACGTGTATGCGTCCAGGGCACCACCGATGCCCTCGATTCCCAGAGCAATCTCGTGGGCGGTGCGGGCCTCGGTGCCCTTGAATATCAGGTGCTCGAGCAGGTGGGAGGCGCCCATCCGCTCCGGCGGGTCGTGGCTCGCGCCCCAGCGAACCCAGATACCCACCGCTATAGAGCGAACGGCCGGGACCCACTCCGAGAGCACCAGCGGGCCGCCGTCGAGCTCGGTCCGGTAGACTCTCTCATCCAGCTGGACGGTCGCCGCGCCGTTCGGGCTGCTCATCTGGTTTCTTGGTTTGCGGATGTCGAGTAATAGGCCGCCACGCGTGCAGCGGGGGGCGGCCTATTCGTTCGACGGCGATGCCGCCGAGTTCACGATGTCTTCGAGGTCTCGAGCTCGGCCGCCATGGCGGCTCGGCGCGACAGCCGCATGCGGCCGCGATCGTCGACCGAGATCAGCTTCACCTTCACCACATCTCCACGTTTCACCACATCCTCGGTCTTGGCGACTCGCCCTTCGGCCAGCTCCGAGATGTGGCACAGCCCCTCGACGCCGGGCAGGATCTCCACGAACGCCCCGAAGGTCGTCGTGTTCTTGACGACGCCCTCGTAGATGCGGCCGACCTCGGGCTCCTCTACGATCGCCTCGACCATCTCGCGCGCCCGCTCGCCGGCCTCGCCGCTCACCGACGAGATCGTGATCAGACCCGAGTCTTCGATGTTGACCTCGGCGCCCGTCGCCTCCTCGATGCCCCGGATCGTCTTGCCCTTGGGCCCGATGACCTCGCCGATCTTCTCCGGGTTGACCTGCAGCGTGATGATCCGCGGCGCCGTCGGCGACAGCGACGAGCGCGGCTGGGCCAGGGTCTTGTCCATGATGTCGAGGATGTGAAGCCGGGCCTCACGCGCCCGCCTCATGGCCTCGCGCATCAGCTCGGCCGACAGGCCCTCGATCTTGATGTCCATCTGCACCGACGTGATGCCTTTGCGCGTTCCGGCGACTTTGAAGTCCATGTCGCCGAGGTGATCCTCGATGCCCATGATGTCCGTGAGGATCTCGACCCTCTCGCCCTCTTTGATCAGGCCCATGGCGATGCCCGCGCAGGCGGCACGCACCGGCACACCCGCCTGCATGAGCGCCAACGAGCCACCACACACCGTCGCCATCGACGACGAGCCGTTCGACTCCAGAATGTCGCTCACCACGCGGATCGTGTAAGGGAACTCATCGTACGGCGGCAGCAACGGCTGCAGCGCCCGCTCCGCCAAAGCGCCATGCCCGATCTCGCGCCGCGAGGGCCCGCGGAACGGCCGCACCTCACCCACCGAGAACGGCGGGAAGTTGTAGTGCAGCATGAACGACTTCGAAGTCTCTTGCAGCACGTCGACCGTGTCGATCCGCTGCTCGTCTCGGCTCGTGCCCAGCGTGACGACGGCCAGGGCCTGCGTGCTCCCGCGTGTGAACAGCGCCGATCCGTGGGTGCGCGGCAGCAGGCCAACCTCGCAGGTGATGGCCCGGATATCCGCTGGTGAACGGCCGTCGACGCGCTCGCGCCGCTCGATGATCTGCCTGCGCAGGGTGTCGTACTCGATCTGGTCGATGACCCGATCGACCTGATCCGCGTAATCTTCGATCTCCTCCTCGAAGGGATCGGAGACCTCGGAGGCCATGTCCTGACGCAGCGCCGAGAGCGCCGCGTTGCGCTCCTCCTTGGTCGGCAAGTTGATCGCCTCGTCGACGCGGAGGCGCGCCAGCTCGCTGACGCGCTGCGCCAGCGCGTCATTCAACGGGGGCGCCGTCCACTCCATCTTCGGCTTGCGCAGCGGATCCACCAGTTCCTTCTGGAACGTCACCAGCTCACGGATCCCCTCATGCGCGAACTCGAGCGCCTCGATGAACTCGTCTTCCGAGATCTCGAGCGCGCCGCCCTCGACCATGATGATCGAGTCCTCCGAGCCGGCAAACACGATGTCCACGTCGGAGAACTCGAGCTGCTGGAAGGTCGGGTTCAACACCCATTCTCCCTCCAAGCGCCCGACGCGAACGGCGGCGATGGGATAGGGGAACGGGACCTTGGACATGTTCAGCGCGGCCGAGGCGCCGATCAGCCCCAACACATCGGCGTCGTTCTCCTGGTCGGCGGACAGAATGTAGATGACGACCTGGAGCTCATTCATGAAGTCCTTGGGGAACAGCGGCCGGATCGCGCGGTCGATCTGCCGCGCCGAAAGGATCTCTTTCTCGCTGGGCCGTCCCTCCCGCTTGAAGAAGCCACCCGGGATCTTTCCAGCCGCGTAGCTCTTCTCCCGGTACTCGACCGTCAGTGGGAAGAAGGGAAGCCTGGTGGGCTTGTCATCGACGACAACCGTGGCCAGAATGGCCGTCTCGCCGAACTGGACGAGCACGGACCCGTCCGCCTGTCGTGCCATGCGACCGGACTCGAGTGTGAGATTCCGACCTGCGAACTTACGCTCAATCAATGTTGCCATTTTCTCCGCTGCTTTTCGCCGCTGCACAGTAACTGCGCGAGATGTGCATTAGATAGTAGAGTATACAAGGAAAGCCCCCCGGGGCTCTGTTCGCCTCGGGGCTTCTTTCGTTACCCTCGGAGTCCGAGATCCTTCGTCAGCTGACGGTAGGCGTCCGGGTTGGTGCGGCTGAGGTAGCGAAGCAGGCGTCGTCGCTTCCCCACCCACTTCAGCAGTCCCTGCCGGCTGTGATGGTCCTTGGGGTGCTGTCGGAGGTGCTCTGTCAAATCCGCGATTCGCCGGCTGAGCAACGCGACCTGAACCGCTGTGGACCCGCGGTCCGTTGGGTGGATCTGGTATTTCGCGATGAGCGCCGCCCGCTCGTCCTTGGTCATCACCATCCTGTAAACTCGCTCCGACTCTGCCGCTCCAAACCGCCTGTTTCCTCTTATTAATGAACCCCCTAACCTATTTCACCCCAGGCCACGTGTAAAGGCGGCCAGGTCCCCACCGCGGGGCCCTCACCGCCCCTGGAAGTACTCGATCGCCGCCTCCCGGTCCCGCTTCATCTGCTCGACCAGCTCGGCCGCCGAGCCGAACGGCTGCACGTCCCGTAGCCGTTTCAGGAACTCCACCCGCACCAGCTCCCCGTACAGATCCCCGGCGAAGTCCAGCAGATGCAGCTCGATCGACGGCGGCGAGCCTCGAAACGTGGGGCGCGGACCGAGGTGCAGGAGGCCTGGCCCCAGGTGGCTCCGCGCCGCGGCCCGCACCGCATAGATCCCCTGCCGCGGCAGCAGCTTGTCCGCGTGGCCCACGCTCACATTGGCGGTGGCGAACCCCAGGGTGCGGCCCCGCCCTTCCCCGTGGACGACGACCCCGCTCAGCGAGTAGGGTCGGCCCAGGCCGCGCCCCGCCAGCTCCACATCCCCCTCCTCCAGGGCGGCCCGGATCCCGCTGGACGACACCGGGCCGTGTTTTAGCTGGATCGGCTCCACCACCTCGACGTCGAAGCCGTAGCGCGCGCCGAAACGTTTCATCGTCTCCGCGTCCCCACTCCGACCCCGTCCGAACCCGTGGTCGTACCCGACGACCAGCCGTTTGAGGCCAAAGCGCGCCAGCAGCACGTCGCGGATAAACTCCTCCGGCAGATACAGGGAAAGCGTACGGGTGAAGCCGAGGAACACCGCGTAGTCGAGACCCGACAGCGTCAGGATCTCTTTCTTCTCGTTCGGGGTCGTGAGCAGACGCGGCGCGATCTCGGGCCGAACGATCTTCAAAGGATGCGGGTCGAACGTCACCATCACACTGAGCAGTCCGTCGGCGTCCGCCGCCTCGCAGAGGCGCTGCAGCACCGCCCAGTGCCCGAGGTGAACGCCGTCGAACGTTCCCACCGTGATGCACGAGCCCTTGGCCTGCGGCGGGAGGCCGAGCACCGCGGAACGCGAAGCGTCCTTCATCGGCTTTCGCTCGATCCCGACAGGGGGAACACCTTCCGCGGGTGCAGCTGGCCATCGCGCAGCTCGCCGATCGCCAGCAGGCGGCCACCGCTCATCAGGGCGACCGGGCCCTCCGGGGCCGCTTCGCTGCACGCGACCGCGCGGCCCTGGGCGACGGCCGCGGCCGCCTCGGGGTCCAGCGCCGCTTGAGCGAGTCCGGCGACCGCCGCTTCGGGCGGCCGGAGTCGTGACAGCAGCTCGTCTCGTGCGGGCTCCTCCTCCAGCTTCAGACCATCTTCGACGCGAAACGGCCCGATCTCCAGGCGGCGCAGCCGGACGAGATGGGCGCCGGCACCGAGCGCCGTGCCGAGGTCCCGCGCCAACGACCGCACGTAAGTGCCGCTCGAGCACTCGATCTCCACCTCCAGGTCGGGCGGCTCGAAGTCGAGAAGCTCCGCTCGCACGATGCGCACTCGTTGGGGACGTAGCGTCACGGGGGCGCCCTCACGCGCCAGCTCGTAGGCGCGGCGACCCGCCACCTTCTTGGCCGAGTAGGCGGGAGGCAACTGCTCGATCACGCCTTGCTGCGCCTGGAGCGCGGATCTGACATCGTCGACGTTCAGCTCGCGCCAGACGTCGCTGCGCGCGAGGGTCGTGCCCGTTCGATCTTCGGTGTCGGTTCGCTCGCCCAATCGGATCCGGGCGCGGTAGGTCTTCGGCAGACGCGTCAGAAACTCGGCCAGGCGCGTGGCCCAGCCGACGCAGAGGATCAGCAGGCCGCTGGCAAATGGATCGAGCGTGCCCGTATGTCCGACGCGGCGGACCCCCAGTGCCCGCCGAACCCGAGCGACCACATCGTGGGAGCTGGGACCCTCCGCCTTATCGATCAGGAGCAGCCCGACCGGGTTCATGACTCGGGTTCGCCCTGGGAGGAATCCTCCTCGCTCTTGCTCTCGCTCTCGACCTCGGCCAGCAGCTCGTGGATTCGCGCGGCGTGCTCCTGGGTTCGATCGATGATGAAGCGAAGCTCGGGGCTGCGCCGTATCCGCAGGTCGCGCCCCAGCCGCGAGCGGATGAAGCCGGCAGCGCTGGCCAACCCCTCGAGCGCTTCGGCCTTGCGCGCGTCGTCGCCGGGCACCTGCACGTAGACGTTCGCCTGCATCAGGTCGGGGCTGGCCTCCACCGCGCTCACGGTAACGGCCCCGATCCTGGCGTCTTTGACTTCGCGCAGAAGAAGCCTTGCGATCTCTTCTTTCAGCAGCTGGTTGACCCGCTGCGTGCGGCCGTATTCCTTCGCCATCCGTCACCGGTGGTGGGTTTCGAAGCGGGTGTCAGGCGACGCGCCGGAGCGGCCGGCGCGCTCAGTAGAAGATCGTCGTGCTATCGATGATGCGGACCCGCGCGTCGGACGCCACCAGTTGATCAGCCCGATTCAGGACCTGCTCCGCAAGCGTGCGGTTCGCGGCGACGATCGCCGCGCACAGCTCCGCCCGCTGCCACGTGTCCTGGTAATCGGTCTCGGCCACCGACAGGTTGTGGCGGCCTCGAAGTCGATCTTTGAGGCTTCGGAGTATCGCTCGTTTCTGCTTGAGGGAGGTGCAGCCGTCCAGGTGCAGCTCCCAAGCGATCACACTCACGACCAAGGCTGTCCGAGGTTGCAACCGCCCACGACGGGCGGATTATCGTTCGCCGGAACGTGAAGGCGCGGACGTTTACCGTTTCGCCCCCGTCTCCCCTTCCCCTGCAAGGGTGGCCTGGGCCCCGAGGCTGTCTTCGAGGGTGCGCGCCACCTTCTCCACCCGGAACGACTCCAGGATGTCACCGACCTTCACGTCGTTGAAGTTCTCGACCGACACGCCGCACTCGTACCCGGCCTTGACCTCTTTCACGTCGTCCTTGAACCGCTTGAGGTTGCCGACGCGGCCCTCGTACACGACCACGTGGTCGCGGAGCACGCGCAGCGGCGCGTTGCGATCGATCGTACCGTCGGTCACGTAACAGCCGGCGACCGTGCCAACCCTCGGCACTCGGAACAGCTGCCGCACCTCGGCGCTCCCCAGGATGACCTCTTTCTCCTCCGGCGCGAGCATCCCCTCCAACGCCGCCCGCACCTCCTCCGCCGCCTCGTAGATGACCCGGTACGAGCGGATGTCGACACCCTCGCGCTCGGCCAGCTCCCGGGCCTTCCGGTCGGGCCGCACGTGGAACCCGATGATGATGGCGCCCGTCGTCTGGGCCAGCAGCACGTCGGTCTCGTTGACGCCACCGACGCCGCGGTGGATGACCTGCACCTCGACCTCGTTGGTCGACAAACGTTCCAGCTCGTCCGACAGCGCCTGCACGGAGCCATCGGTGTCGCCCTTGATGATCAACCTGAGCTGCGTCTTCTTCCCGGCCTGCACGACTTCGAACACATCCTCCAGCCGCGCGACCTGGGCCTTGCGGCGGATCTCCTTCTCGCGCTCGATCTGCTGCCGTTTGCCGGTGATCTCGCGGGCGCGATCGTAATCGAGCACGAGGAAGCTCTCGCCCGCCTGTGGGACCCCCTCGAAGCCGAGGATCCGAACCGGCATCCCGGGCCCGGCCGACGTGATGTTCTTGCCGCGCTCGTCGAGCAGGGCGCGCACACGGCCGGCGTAGACACCGCAGACGAACCCATCCCCGATCTCGAGCGTCCCGTCAGTGACCAGGATCGTGGCCACCGGGCCCATCCCCCGGTCAAGCTCCGCCTCGACCACCGTGCCGCGAGCCGACAGTTCAGCGTCGGCCTTCAGCTCCAGCATCTCGGCCTGCAGCAACACCTTCTCGAGCAGGTCGTCGACGCCCTGACCGGTCTTCGCGGAGATCTCGGAGCTCAACACCTGGCCGCCGAAATCCTCGATCACCACACCGTGCTCCAGCAGCTCCTGCTTCACACGGGTCGGGTTCGCCGAGGGCAGATCGATCTTGTTGACCGCGACGATGATCGGCTTGCCGGCGTTCTTGGCGTGACTGATCGCCTCGCGAGTCTGAGGCATCACGCCGTCGTCCGCAGCGACGACCAGGATGACGATGTCGGTGATGTCGGCGCCGCGGGCACGCATCGCGGTGAAGGCCGCGTGTCCCGGCGTGTCGAGGAAGGTGATTCGCCGACCCTCGCCGACGCCGACCGAGTAGGCGCCGATATGCTGCGTGATCCCCCCGGCCTCGCCGGCGATCACGTTCGTCTTCCGAATGTGATCGAGCAGCAAGGTCTTACCGTGGTCGACGTGGCCCATGATCGTGACCACCGGCGGCCGCGACTGCAGGCGATCCGGACGCGCCTCCTCGATCTCCTCGATCACGTCGGCGCCGTACTCATCCTCCCGCACCGCCTTGTAGCCCAGCTCGTCCGTGATCAGCTCGATCTGATCGAAGTCGAGCCGGTGGTTGATCGTGACCATCAACCCCAGGTTCTTGAAGGTCGAGGTGATGATCTCGTTAGCGGTGATGCCCACGAGGTCGGCTAGCTCCGCCACCGTGAGGAACTCGGCGACGCGCACGGTCGTGCGTTCCTCCTGCGCGACGCGCTCGGCCTCGGCCGCTTCCAGCTCACGCTGCTCGCTGCCCGTATCGCGGCGTCGACGCCGGTGGGGACCTGCGCCCTCCATCTTGGCCAGGGTGCGCTTGATGTTCTCCTGCACGGCCTCCTGGTCGACCAGCGTGCGCTTCTTCTTCTTGCGAGCGCGGCGCCGACGGCGACCGTCCAGCGTGTACCCCTCAGCCTGGATGCGAACGACGCCGGCCGCGGTCTTCGGCGGCGCCGGTTCGCGCTTGTAGGAGGCCGCCGGTGTGGCTGCGACCGGGGTGGGCGGCGGAGGCAACTCGGCCTCGGCCACAGGCTCTGTCTCGGCCACGGCCGCGATCTCTTCGACCTCGACCAGCTCTTCGCTCGGCTCCTCGACCCGCTCTTCCTCTTCGGCCACTTGCGCCGCGGGGACCTCGACCTCGGGCTCGACCTCGGCCTCGGGCGCTTCCTCGGGCTCCTCGACCATGTCTGCGAAGATGAGGGTCGGCTTGGCGTCCGCAGCGGCAACCGGCTCGGGCTCCGCGACCGGCGCGGCCTCCTCCAGCTCCTCTTCGACCGCCTCCGCCGCCACCTCTACCGGCTCGGCAACCTTCTCGACGACACGCCGGCGTCGACGCCGGCGGCCCGTGTCCTTCGTTTTCGCCTCTTTCTCGGGCCGGCGCTTTTCGCGCTCGAGACGCGTACGGGCGCGAGCCACCTGACTGTCATCGAGAGATGACATGTGACTGCGGACCGGGATCTCCATCTCCCGCAGCAGATGAATCAGCTGTTCGCTCGTGATCTCGAACTCTCGCGCGAGCTCGTAAACCCGCATCTTCGCCA
>CAYGAJ010000035.1:0-16473 GCA_964347815.1 uncultured Gemmatimonadota bacterium
TTCCTGCCCCTGGACAGCCGTGGATTTGCACGCTCTCGGTTCGATTCGCCGGGACTCAGCGGCGTGGCGTCGAGGATCGAAAGGGGCCAAACAAGATGTGGAATCGGCTGAATGTGGCGGGCTTGAGGCAGCGCTGGGCGAGTCACGAAAGTGACCCGGGACGTTTGGCACGTTCGCATTCAGATCGCCGCGCGCTCCGCGACAACGGCGAGGCTGACCCGATCGCGCGGTTGAAGCAAGCGTTCATGGCGCGAGAGGCGATCATCGATTGCCCTCATCGTGACTGCAGGGGCTTACTGGTCACAGGGCGACGGGAGTTCGAGGCGAGCGAAGACGTCGAGAGCCGTGTGCAGCTACGGTGCACGCGCAATCCGGAGGAACACGAGTTCTCGTTTGCCATAGAACGGTACAGCGAAGATGAAATCGAGCGGCTGAACGCCTTGTGGAACCGGGGCGAGCGGCCGCTCTGTGCTCGTTGCCGGACGGCGCTGCTGCCCGTTCGCACGATAGGCAACGGGGACAAGCGCCAGCCTTCGGACCGGCCTCGAGCGCACCGTTGCGTTTGGTGTGGGGCGCGGTGGGCGCCGCCTGCTGAACGTGAACAGAAAGCGGGCGCCTTGGCAGGATCTGGAGCTTCTCAGCAAGGAGCGGGGCGTCATGAAGGTTGAAAAAGCGCCATCACGAGATGTTCGCGGGATAGCGGCGAATACGGCCCGTGACTTGGCTCTGGGGCTGAGACTCGCCTCGTTGCGCGTCGAGAACTTCGAGCCCGGACAGGGGAAAGACTCAGCCCGCGAGCTCGCCGAGCAGCTGTCCGCTGCCGCCCGGCGCGCTGTGGAGCTGTACTACCTGGAGTCGCTCACGCAAGCGGTCGCGGTGAGCGAAGGGCCGCTGCGGTTGCGTCGCAACCGAGAGCTGGGCTTGCTCGGCCCGGACGAGTCGCTGGAGATCGAGAAGTTGAAGACCGAAGTCGCCGGCTGCTACAACAAGCTGGGCTTTGTGCTGCTGCTCGAATGCGAGCTGGAACGGGCGCGGAGGCGTAAGGCGCCCCTCTCAGTCGCGCTGTTCAAACTCGAGCTTCCAGACGCGGAGACGGTGCGCGAGGTAGCGGAGCAGGGACGGGAATGCTGCCGTCTGCTCGACGTCGTAGGAACCTTCGGGGACCGGGGCATCGGCATGTTGCTCCCCGACACCGGCCCGGAGGGTACGAAGGTGGCCGCGCAGCGAGTGCTCACATCCTTCCTGTCGGCGCGGGGGCTTTCCGCCGACCTGGCGACGTCACCGCTGCGGGTCGGTCTGGCCAGCCATCCGGAGGACGGGGGCGAGCCGCGCGAGCTTCTTCTGAAAGCGGACCGGCGTGCGGGCGGCTGCTCGCTGCTCGAGCTGGCGAACTCGCAGTAGGCGACTACGTCCGCGTCTGGTAGAGCAGGATAAGCCCGATCGCCAGGAAGAGCAGATTGGGCAGCCAGGCCGCCAGGCTGGGTGGCACGACGCCCCCCGCGCCCATCCCCTCCGAGATTCTCACACTCAGCAAGTAGATGAGCACCGTGGCGAGGGCGATGCCCACACCCATCGCCGGCCCTCTGCGCCCCGTGCTGTTCCCCAAGGCGGATCCGAAGAGCACGACGATGAAACCGGCCATCGGCAGGGCGACCTTGAGCTTCTGCTCGACCTCCAGCTTTCGCGCGTCCCCTCCTGACCGGCGTATCGAGTCGATGAACTGGCCCAGCTCGCGGTAGTTCATCTCTTCGGGGTCTTTGGGTTCGGCGAGCAGATCCTGCGGCGTCTCCAAGAAGTCGAGCTGATACAGCGTGTCGAAGGAGAACGTGAGGACGCGCAGCTCGGTCGGAAAGTAGTGCAGATACCCCCGGAGCATCCGCCAGCGTGCGTCCGCCCGCTCGGCGGTGGGGGCGTAAACGCGATAAGTCGGATAGTCCGGTCCGGTCCCCTCCCGGTCGATCACGATATCCTGGATGAGGCCCTGCTCGGCCAGCAGGCGTTTGACGGTGTAGGCCCGTCCCCCGTCCGCGCCGAACACGAACTGGTTGCGAACGGTGCGGGCCGAGCTCGCCCGCTCCTGCAACGCCTCGGCCCTTAAACGGTTGGTCACCGGGACCAGCTCGCCCAGGGCGACGCCGGCGATGCTGAGCACCGCGCCGAGCACGACCATGGGCGCGATGAGCCGGTAGAAGCTGACGCCACTGGCCTTGGCGGCGGTGATCTCGAAGTTGCGGCTCATGAGCGCCACCGTGAAGACGGCGCCGAAAAGGCTCGCCACCGGCAGCGAGAGCGACATCTGATAAGGGAAGTCGAAGAGGTAAGCCAGCATGATCTGCTGCAGGCTCAGGCCCCGGGCGAGGTACTTGTCGAGGTCGTCCGTCAGCTTGAAGATGATGAAGAGGACGGGAGCCCCGACCACGCAGATGACCCAGACCCGCAGGTAGAGGCCGGCCACGTATCGGTCGAGGGTTCTCAAGCGATTTTTCTCCCCCGGTCGAGCTTGGCCCGGCTCGGCCGGCGACGCGATAGCAGAGCGGGAAGCCGGCTTAGCACGTCGCGTCGCCCGCGCGTTCCGGCTCGGGTAACGAGTAGCAGGAGGAAGCACCCGAGTGCGGTGAAGAGGGCGTTGGGCGTCCACATAGCCCAGAACGGCGACATGAACCCGCGGTCGGCGATGTCCTCACCGCCGATCAGGAACACATAGTAGACGCAGAATACCGTGAGGCTGACCCCGATCACCATTCCGATGCCGCCGCGTGGGAAACGTACGCCGACGGGGGCTCCGATCAGAACGAAGACGATCGCCGCCACGGGGATGGCGAACTTCTTCTGGATCTCGACCGAGTATTTGTTGACCTCGCGCTGCTGTAGCTCCGCTCGCGAGGCCATGCGCTGAAGCTCGCTCCGCACCTGTGCCGCGTACGTGACCGGGTCGCCCCTCGGCGGCCACCCGCCACGGCGCAACGGATTGAATCGGCCCCTGAGATTCTGAGGAACGCTCACCACTCCGCGATCCGTCGGCGCGGGCAGGGCGGCCGCCTTGGCCGGCGAGTCGGCGGCCAGCGTTCGGGCCGCGTCGCGCGCTCGCTCGATGCGTCGCTGCCGCTGCAGCGCGTCCTCGGCGTCGGTCGGATCATCGCCGAGCGCCGGTGAAGGCTCGCCTGCTGCTTCGCTCGCAGTGTCCGGCGACGGCGCGAGAGCCTCGACGAACAGCGCGAGGCTGTCGCGCAGCTCGGCTAGCCGCTCGCGCCGGCGGCGAACCTCCTCCTTCATCATGCCGATGTTCATCTCGCGGTCGCCACGCCAATCGCTGCTCGAACCCCGTTCCAGCTCGTTGCTGACACCCGACACGCGAATGATCTGCTTGGCGTAGTGCGTTAGCTGGTTCATGGCCGGGTCGTTGGTGTCCAGCTCGTGGACGGAACCGTCGAACAGCGTGAGGTACAGATCGGTCTGTGACTCGTTGAACGCCATCAGCCCCGAGTCGGCGTAAATGGTCCGTTCCACCGCCGGCCGGCCCAGGTCGAAGATCACCAGGTCACGCAGCATGCTGCGCACACGCTCGATTCGCGCCGCCTGCAAGAACAGTTTGTTCTGTACGACCTCGTTGATCACACGCTCCCGAAGCTCGAAGGTCGGCTGCTTCTTGCCGATGTCCGAAAGCAACTGGCGAAGCGCATGGTTCGACTCGGGCAGGACCCGGTCGTTGAACCACATCATCCCCCCAGCGACGAGGCTCGAAGCCAGGAGGACCGGCACCATCAGGCGGATCAAGCTCACCCCGCCCGCCTTGAACGCGGTGATCTCGTTGTCGCCCGCCAGGCGGCTGAAGGTGTAAAGAACGGCGACGAGCACCGCCATCGGCATCGTCATGGCGACGATGAACGGGATCGAGAGGCCGAACACTTCCGCGATCACGTACCACGGCAGCCCTTTGCCGACCAGGTCGCTGAACCGCCGGGCCAGCTGGTTCAACAGCATCAGCCCCGTCAGCACCCCGATGGCGGCGATGAACGGCGCCACGTGCTCGCGAAGTACGTACCGTGTCAGTATTTTCATCACGCGCGACAATTCAACGGACTCCGGCTCTACCATACCCTCGTTATGGCCGAAAGGTGCACCTCAGGCTAGCGGTCTTCTTCGGCTCTGCCGTCATTGTGGCCCTCGGAGGGGCGCCCCGGCAAGCGGGCGGCGAACCGGCCTCCGCGGTCCGGGAGCGGCCCGAAACAATCGGCACCGTAAGTCGCTATGCGGGGCCGACTTCGCCCCTGGACGGGCGCGTCAGCCTCCTATCGTCGTCGGACCTCTCCGAACTGTTTGTAGCACAGGATACAGTAACGCCCCCAGCCGCTCAGGATACCGGCCGGGTCCGGAGCGCCGGTGCCGGGCCTGGTGGAAGTTCGGGCGGCGACCCCCCGGCCGCTGGCGATTCCCTCCGGGTCCCACCCGAGACCCGTCGCCTCTACCTCGGGCTCAAACCGCTGGCGTTCCCGTTCCCGATCGATCTGGGCGCCGGGCTGCCAGACCCGGCCCGGCAGCGGCCGGAGTTGCGGCTGGGGGGAAGAAGCTGGGCGGCGCTCTGGGGCGAAGCGGTGAACGAGGAGTTGCTCGCCCAGAAGAGAGACCTCTGGCTGAGCAGCCGACCGATTGCCCTGGGCGCGCCAAAGGAGCGCGAGCGGCTGCGGGCCGACGTCCCCGGTACGCCGACCCCGGAGGAGCCGGCTGCCGAGCCTGCGGAGGTGGCGGCCGCGCCCCAGGACACGATCGGGGCGGCGGCACCATCGCGGCCCCAGGAGGAGGAGGGCTTCCTGCCCGATGTATTGGGCCAATACGCGGACCTCGGCGCCACGGTGCAGGGGCGGGTCGAGTTGGGGGGCGGTTGGAACCGTTTCCGACCCTGTAATCTGACGGTCCAACTCAACTGTGACCCCTCGCTGATCCCCACGCTGAAGCCGGATATCCAGTTCGGGGCGCGTTTGGGAGGCACGATCTCGGAACGTGTTCACGTGAACGTGGATTACGACAACCGCCGCGAGTTCGATGCCGCGAACAACATCAACGTCTTCTATCAGGGTCTGGACGACGAGATCGTACAGCGGCTGGAAGTGGGGGACGTGACGTTCCCCCTGCCGCAGAACCGTTTCCTCACTCAGGGGATTCCAGCCGGCAACTTCGGCTTCCGCTCGACCGGCCAGATGGGGCCGATCGACTTTCAAACCGTCTGGGCACAGCAAAAAGGCGACCTGGGCACACGGGAGCTGCAGGTCGGAGGTGGCGGCCAGGGTTTCGAGCAGAGCGCGATCACCATTCTGGACGACGCCGACTACGAGCGCGGGCGATTCTTCTTCCTGTTCGACCCGGAACGGCTGCCGAACCACCCGGACATCGACATCCAGCGCCTGATCGCCTCGGATGCGCCCCAGGACGTCCGTCCGGGTTCGGCGGTGAAGGTGTACCGCTATGAGGTTCTCGGGACCGGGATCGGAGCGCAGGTGCCGGAGGGCTTCATCAAGGCGGTGGCGGTGGCCATCGACACGATTCAGACGCAGGCGGGTGCCGATTCGGTAATCGCCGACACGCTCACCGGCCTCTACCGGCCGCTGGTGGACGGGGAGGATTACCTTCTGCACCAGAGCGGCCTCTGGTTGCAGCTGCGCAATACGCTGCCGGATCAGGAGGCGTTGGCGGTGACCTACATCGCCGCGGACGGCCGCGAGATCGGCACGTTTGCCGCCGAGTCGGTTTCCGACGCACACTCGGCCGATCCGGCCAACGTGGCGCCGCCCTTCCTGGAGTTGATCAAGGGGATCAACCACCGGCCACAGACGGCGACGTGGGACCGGGAGATGCACCACGTCTACCGGGTCTCGGCCAGCCCGGGGGTCGCGGAAGCGAGTGTCGAGCTGATCATCTCCCAGGGGGACCCGGAGGTTGGGAACACGTTTCGCGACGCACCGAACGGGACGCAGCTCGAGTTCCTGAAGATTTTCGGACTGGATGACGATCCCACCGACAACCGCATCGATGTCTCGCAGATCTACGAGGCGACGCCGGTGGGGGTGGCGGTCACCTCGGGGCCGACAGGCACCTACATCGTTCCACCGACCCTGGAGCCGTTCAAGGTCCCGCCGCCGTTGCGAGGCGTGACCGGCCTGTCCGGCCAGCCGTTTCCGCTGGTGGCTGGGGACCGCAACGAGGCGATCTACGACGAACCGAACGACCAGGTCCGCCGCGGCTCGAACCTTTACCTGCTGACGATCCGTTACCGCCAGCGGTTCGAGGGGTTTCTCTCCACCATCTCAATCGGTGTGGGCGGTGTTCGCGAGGGAAGCGATCGGGTGTCGATCGATGGCGTCGAACTGGTGCGCGGCGAGGACTATATCATCGACTACGACGTCGGGCAGATCGAGTTGCGCGAGCCCGAACGCTGGTTCGCGAACAACCTCAACGCCCGCGTTCGCGTCTCCTACGAGCAAAAGCCGCTCTTTCAGCTGGCCCCCACCACGGTGTTCGGGTTCCAGGCGCGCTACGGTCTGGGGACGACGGGCGAGCTCAACTTCATCGGCCTCTCTCAGACCGAGAAGACGCTGCAAACGCGGCCCGAGCTGGGGCTGGAGCCGAGCGCCGTGCGGCTGGGCGGCGTGTCCGGCCGCTTCAATTTCAGACCCGACTGGCTGACCGGGTTGGTGAACGCGCTGCCGGGTGTGGAGAGCGATGCGCCGTCGGCGATCTCGCTGGACGGCGAGCTGGCGCTGTCGATGCCGACGACGAACACGCGCGGCATCACCTACGTGGATGACTTCGAGGGCGGATCGGGCTTCACCCTGCCCATGGTCGCGCGCGCCTGGCGGCTGGGCGCGTCGCCGTCGACGACGACCGGGGCCGAATCGGTGGCGCCGGCGGACTTCTCAGCGGGCAACGCGGCAGAGCTGGTCTGGCAGGATCAGTACGTGGTGCAGACGGCGGAGGGCCAGCAGGTCGTGGGTGGCCTCTTCCCGGGCCAGATAGACGAAGAGCTGCTGATCCAGGGACAGGCGCGGCCCGAGCCGGTGCTCACCCTCACCGCCCGGCTGCCGGCCAACCGGCAGATCGGCCCGAACCCCAACCCGCCTCCCGGCCCCGCCTGGAGCTCGATGACGTCCGTGATCTCCGTCAACGGGCAGGACTTCACCACGATCGAGTTCCTCGAGTTCTACGTGGCGGTCAGCGATGAGCTGGCTGACTCGACCAGCTTGATCTTGGACCTGGGAACGCTGAGCGAGGACGCGTTCGCGCTCAATGACCAGGGCCAGCCGCTGGGGCTCGGCCAACTGAACCGGGAGGTCGATCCGCCGCGGGTGTGGAGCAACGCGGAAGATGTCGGGCTTTGGGATATCGGCTGCGAGGCGCAGCCGGGGCTCACCGCCTACCCGCTCGGCAGCATCAACGCGAACTGCACACGCAACAACGGCCTAGAGGATACCGAAGATCTCAACCAGAACAGCATCCTCGACACCGACGAGCGCTTCTTCCGCTACACCATCCGCATCGGCGACCGCACCGGTCGCTATTTCGTCCGCGATGCGCGGGAATTCGGCGGCGCGCGTTTTCGGCTGTTTCGCATACCGCTCCGGCGGCCCGACCACCGCGAGCGTGTTGCCGATGCGGAGTTTCAGAACATCCGCCACCTGCGTATGACGCTGGTGACCCAGTCGAACAACACGCTGCTGCTCGCGCGCGCACGCTTTCTCGGCTCGCGCTGGCTCAAGCGGGGACGAGCCGGCGTCGTCGCCGGCCTCGCCGACACGGCCAGTGCCGTTTCGCCCTCGGCACTGGTCGAAGTGGGTCCGATCAGCACGCTCGACTCGCGTTACGTTCCGCCGCCCGGTATCAGCGACCAGATCGCCAACCAGTCCGATCAGTTCACCGTGGGCGGTACGGCGTTCAACGAACAGTCGCTGAGCGTCCAGTTCAGCGAGCTGGGCCCCGGCGAGCGGGCGGAGGTCTATCTCCAGTACGCGCAGACGCCACGTGACTTCCTCGCCTACCGGAGCCTGCGGCTGTGGGCGCTCGGGATCGAGGGTGATTGGGGGACCAGTGGCGAGCCGCTGCGCTTCCTGATGAAGCTGGGGGAAGACGCCCGCAACTTCTATCTGTTTCAAACGCCGCTGGGCGCCGTGCCGTCGGGGACGGGCGGTGCCGAGCTTCGCGAGGCGTGGCTGCCGGAGCTCCAGATCGATTTCGAGCGGTTCATCGGTCTGCGCACGGCCGCCGAAGAGATCATGCTGCGACAGGGAGGTTTGCCGCCGGACAGCGTTCTCATGCTTTGGGACGTGGACGTCTTCGAGAACGGAGACTCGAGCTACGCGGTCGTGATCAGTCAGCGCTCGCGGGCGCCCAACCTGGCGGCGGTTCGCCAGCTCTCCCTGGGCGTCTACAATGCCGGCCTGACGCCCGTGCCGTCGGGTGAGGTGTGGGTGGACGACATGCGACTGGGCACGCCCATCGACAACACCGGCTTCGTGGGGCGCGTGAACCTGGACGTGAGGGCCTCGGATCTCCTGTCCGTGAACCTGTCGTACGGCGGCGAGAACCCTTACTTCCGGCAACTGGCTCAGGATCCCAGCTTCCGCTCCAGCCGGAGCTTTCAGGCGGGTGGCAACCTGCAATTCGGCAAGCTGTTGCCGGATGCCTGGGCCGTGAACCTGCCCGTCACGCTCAGCTACACGAGCTCGTCGTCCAATCCGCTGCTGCTGCCGAGAACGGACATTCAGGTCGAGCGGCTGACCGGGCTCCGTACGCCCGACAATCGCAACCTCCGTCTGGGCCTCGCCCTCAACAAGCGGCCGCAGGCACGGACGCCGGGGGTCGGCTTCCTGGTGGACAAGTCATCGCTGCGATTCACCTACGACCGCCGAACCTCGCAGACGTCGCGGTCGAACTCTTTGGCGCAAACCTATTCGCTCGTCTATAACTACACCTCCGATGTCGGGGACATCTCGATCCCGCTGTTCCCCGAATTCCTGCACAAGGCGCTGTTCTTCTTGCCTGAGCGGCTGCGTCTGACCCCACGCTCCATCCAGCTCGGCTCGAGCTACGTCGACACGGAGGCCGAGACCCGGCGCTTCTCGGAGATCATCGAGCTGCCGCAAGACTCGGCCGTCGCCCCGATCCGTACGCTGGACGAGCGGATCCAGGCCAACACCACCGTCAACTTCGAGCCGGTGGAGGCGCTCACCGGTCGAATGACCTTCACGCACGGGCGCGAGCGTGTGCCGGCGGCGGCACTGGTTCAGGGCGTCGCCGCCCAGCGGCTGATCAACCAGCGACGCACCTACCTGTTCGGTCTGGACCTGGGCTGGGAGACCGCGCGCAGCCTGGATTTTAACTGGACGTATCGCCCGACCGTCGCGACGTGGTTAACCCCCCAGGCGACGCTCGACACGCGCTTCCGCTTGGGCCAGGGCGCCTCGTTCATCACCGTCCAGGACGGTGACACCGTCTTGACCCGCGACTTCGAGAACTCGCGCACCCTGAGGCTCTCGACCGGCTTCAATCTGCCGACCCTGGTCCGCTCGACGGTTGGCCAGAACCGCACCGGTGTCGTCGGCGCCTTGGTAGGTTTTATCGATTGGCTGGATATCGTCACCGCGAGCTGGACCGGATCGCTGGGCTCGCGGTTTCAGCGGCGGCAAGCGTCGCCGGGCCTGGGCTACCAGTTCGGCTTCGGCAGCTTCGACAAGTTCCGCTTCCAGGCCGGCGACACGGCGAGTCGCGTGATCGACACCGAAGTCGTCACGTTCTCGACCGGGCTGCGGCTGCCGATCCGTGCGAACCTGAACTTCGACTACAGTCAGAACGACGCGTTCGCCTGGTCGCCGATCACGCAAACCCGGTCTCGTAACACCACCTGGCCAAACGTCAGCTTCTCATGGAACCGAATACCGCTGCCGTCGTTCGTGCAGCGCTGGGTGCGGAACCTCGGTTTCCGAACCGGCTATACGCTGGTCACGCGCCGGAACCAGACGCTCGGCACCGACCAGACGCGTGAGTCCGAGTCGCGCACGATTCCGATCTCGGTCAGCCTGGCACTGGCGACCAACTGGTCGATCAACTACAACCTGTCGCTGAGCGAAGAGGAGCGTCGCGATCCGACGGGGCTGTCGCTGGGAGAGGGCGAGAGACATGGAGTCGAGATCCGCGGGCAGGTTCGGCCGCTGACGCGACAGGGGACCTGGAGCAATCCGATCCGGATCTCCCTCGGTCTCTCGCAAGACGATTCTCAGCAGTGCCGCCGCCTGGGCGCCGCGGCCGCCGAGGCCGGTGGGGAAGAGGTGGCCGCGCGGTGTGAGCCGTACACGGATCGCCGCATCCGCAACATCGACCTCACGGTGAGCACCGATGTGCGGCCCTTCAGCCTGGGCCTTCAGGGCTCCTGGCGCGACACGCAGAGCCGCCTCGGGCAGCGGGCCGGCTCGACCCAGTTGGAGATCTCATTGTTCGGTCAGTTCTTGTTCGAAACGGGGGAGATACGTTGAGACGATTCGAGCTGGGCGCCTGGGCGTTCGTGGCGGGTCTGCTGCTGGCGGTGGCCGGCTGCGGCGGGGCGGGAGGCGAGGCCGCGGAAGGCGATTCCGCCTCGAGTGGCGCGCCTTACCCGCGTTTCGACGGCGCGGCGGCCTACGAGCTGGTCCAGCGTCAGGTGGCGTTCGGTCCCCGAGTCGCGGGCACGGAGGGGCACCGGGCGATGGCGGCCTGGGTCGAAGAATACCTGCGGGAGCGAGCCGACACGTTGATCGTCCAGCGCTTCACCCATGTGAGCGTGGACGGCGTGTCGCTGCCGATGGTCAACTTCCTTGCGCGCTTTCGGCCCTCGTCTCGACCCGTGCTGCTGCTGGCCCACTGGGACACCCGCCCGCGGGCCGACGCGGCGCACGAACCGGCCGACCGGGAAAAACCGGTGCCCGGCGCCAACGACGGCGCCTCCGGTACGGCGGTGCTCCTCGAGCTGGCCAACGTGTTGGCTCAGACACCGCCGCCTCGCGCCGTCGATATTCTGCTGGTCGACGGAGAGGACTATGGGGACTTCGCGGTGGGCGCGGACGTGTTCGTCGGGTCTCGCTACTTCGCAGCGAACCTCCCCCAGGGCTACCGGGCCGAGTACGGGGTTCTGCTCGACATGGTGGGCGACCGAGACCTGGACATCTATGTCGAGGGCAACTCGAACCGGCTCGCCCCGGAAGTCGTGGATCGCGTCTGGAACATCGCCCGGCGGCTGGGATTCAACGACGTCTTCCATCGCGAGACGCGACACACGGTCAACGATGACCACATCCCGCTCAACGACGCGGGAATCCCGACGATCGATGTCATCGATTTCGACTACGCCTACTGGCACACCCCGGAGGACACACCGGACAAAGTCACAGCCTCCAGCCTGGGCGCCGTGGGCACCGTGATGACCCGTTTGATCTATCGCGGCAGATAAGAGCGGCCGGGTAGGAACGGAGACCCGCCCCGGCCCCGGACCCGCTTTACGACTCCTTTGACGATCCTTTGAGGGGAGATCGAGAGCTTCGCCTCGGGCTGGCCCCAGACAGAGGTGGTGGAAAGCTCGGGGACGGGAGCCGTGTCACTGACCGAGGGCGAGACCAGGGCGCTGCTGGCCAGTTCGGCTCTGGTGATTCTGGCGGCGATCGGCCGCATGCTTCTGCAGACGGCGCCGGCGGAGCCGCGGGGCCACGGCCTCGACTCGTCGGTGCCGGTCGACTCGGCGCTCGCGCTGGCCGAGTCGGTGCACGTGGAGCAACGCCTTCGCGGCGTGCCGCTGGCCGAAGGCGAGAGGATCGACCCGAATCGGGCGGGTGAGGTCGAGCTGGACCGCCTGCCCGGAGTGGGCCCGGCCCTGGCCCGGGCGATCGTGGAACGGCGGCGCCAGGCGGGCCCGTTCCGCGACCTGACGGACCTGGAACGTGTGCCGGGGCTGGGGAGTAGAAGCGTGGAGCGTCTGGCACCGTACCTGAGCTTGCCGGACGTGTCGGAAATCCGGGAGACGCCCGGCGGCAGCGGGCGAAATCGAGCGGCGTCGGCCGGTCGGCCTGACCGGCTCAATCTGAACGAGGCGTCGGTCGAGGAGCTCGAAAGGCTGCCGGGAATCGGACCGGCCCGAGCACGGGCGATCGTGCGTTGGCGGGAAGAGCACGGCCTCTTCCGCGAGTTGGAGGAGTTGCTGGAGGTGCCGGGGATAGGGCCGGCGACGCTGGAGCGGCTGCGGCCCCTGGCGAGCGTCGGACCTTGACACTTGGCGTAACTTCTAGCAGCTTTACCACTTGCTGTACTCCTCCCTCCACCGCCGGGTCCTAATTGTGGGCACCGTTACCCAGTCTCATGGCGACCACCCGTACCAAGTCTACTAATCTGATCGGTGATCTGCTGATCCGTGAGGGACTCATCACGGAGGAGCAGCTCAAGCGTGCGTTGCAGGAGCAGCGCGGCGACGGCTCGCGCATCGGATTCACGCTCGTCTCCCTGGGCTTCGTCTCCGAGACCGACCTGACGCGGGTTCTGGCCCGCAAGTACCGAGTGAAAGCCGTCGATCTGTCCCGGATCGAAAAGATCGACCCGCGGGTGATCAATCTGGTCAAGCCCGAGATCGCCAGCCGCCACCTGGTGCTTCCGCTTCGCCGGGTGGGGCGAACCCTCACGGTGGCGATGGCGAATCCGACCAACCTGGATGCCATCGACGAGCTGCGGTTCTCGACCGGCTATGACATCGAGCCGGTCGTGGCCGGTGAGTACTCGCTCCGCAAATCGGTCGAGCGGTACTACGAGGCGATCGAGGACGGCCTTCAGGATTTGCTCAAAGAGTTCGATGACGAGGACATCGAAGTGGTGGAGGGGGCTGACGAGGACGAAGTTTCCGTCACCGCTCTGCAGGCCCAGGTCGAGGAAGCGCCCGTCGTCAAGCTGATCAACGGCATCCTGACCAGCGCCGTGCAGAAGGGCGCCAGCGACATCCACATCGAACCTTACGAGCGAGAGATCCGCGTCCGTTTCCGGATCGACGGCGCGTTGCGAGAGATCATGCGGCCGCCGGCGCGGATGAAAGCCGCGCTGACCAGCCGCGTCAAAATCCTCGCCGACCTGAACATCGCCGAGCGACGTATCCCCCAGGACGGGCGCATCAAGATGCGGATGGGGAAGCGGGTGATCGACTTCCGCGTGTCGACGTTGCCCGGCCTGTTCGGCGAGAAGATCGTCCTGCGTATCCTCGACAAGTCGAACCTCCGCCTCGACCTCGAGAAGTTCGGGATGGAGCCAAAGGCGGAAAAAGAGTTCCTACACGCGATCAGCAACCCGTATGGGATGGTCCTGGTCACGGGGCCGACCGGTTCCGGTAAGACGACGACGCTCTACGCCGCGCTGATGCGTCTGAACCAGGAAGAGGTCAACATCATGACCGCGGAGGACCCGGTCGAGTACAACCTCCGTGGGATCAATCAGACGCACATTCGGCCGGAGATCGGGCTCACATTCGCAGCGGCATTGCGCGCGTTCCTGCGGCAGGACCCGAACATCATTCTGGTCGGTGAGATCCGCGACGTCGAGACGGCGGGCATCGCCATCAAGGCCGCGCTAACCGGCCACCTGGTGCTGTCGACCCTGCACACGAACGACGCGGCGTCGACGATCACACGTATGATCGATATCGGCGTGGAGCCCTTCAACGTCGCTTCGGCGGTCAATCTGGTGACGGCACAGCGTCTCGTGCGCCGGATTTGCAGCAACTGCAAGGCGGAAGTCACCTACGACGAAGACATGCTACAGGTGGCGCAGGTCCCGGAGGAGAAATACTCGCAGATGACCTTCTACAAAGGTGAGGGGTGCGAGCTTTGTGACGGGACCGGGTATCGAGGTCGGCAGGGGCTTTACGAAGTGATGCCGGTGACGCCCGCCATCCGCCGCCAGATCGTCCAGGGCGACAGCGCGGACCAGATCAAGAATCAGGCGGTCACGGATGGGATGCTGACGCTCCGCGATGATGGGCTCGTCAAGGTTGGGCGTGGCGTCACGACCCTGGACGAAGTGCTGAAAGAGACGGCGGCGTAGCTTTTCGCTGGCGCCGCCTTTAAGGCCTGACCGGCCACACGGCTAGAAGAATCCTCCCCCGGCCGTGAGAAGTCCAGCCTCATCGTTGTCGGTGCCCCCGCGCGGGCTGCTCAGTGGATCGGGGGAGCGGCGACTTGGATACATAACCGGCGGCCTCGCTTCGAGGCGCCACCACAGATACGGGCATATGGCGACGTTGACGGTGAGAGCGCTGCTGGAGGAGATGATCGAGCGGGGGGCATCCGACGTGCACCTGACGGCGGGTGAGCGTCCGAAGTTGAGGATCGACGGAGACCTGGTCAATTCGAACTATGACCAGGTGCTGATGCCCAAAGACACGCTCCAACTCAGTTACTCGATTCTGACCGAAACCCAGAAGAAGAAGTTCGAGCAGGAAGACGAGCTCGACTTCTCGTTCGGTATCCAAAATCTGGCCCGGTTTCGGGGCAATGCCTACCGACAGCGGGGGTGCGTGGCGCTGGCCGTGCGCCTCATCCCATTCGACATCCGCGGCTTCGAAGAGCTGGGTCTTCCGCCGATACTCCGACGGCTGGCCGAGCGACCGCGCGGTCTGGTGCTGGTCACCGGCCCGACCGGATCGGGTAAGTCGACGACGCTGGCCTCGATGGTCGACCACATCAACAAGACGCGAAAAGGCCATATTATTACGATCGAGGAGCCGATCGAGTTCATCCATCGGCACCAGAGCTGCATGATCAATCAGCGGGAGGTGGGCACCGACACCCAGAGCTTCTCCAACGCGCTGAAGTACGCGTTGCGGCAAGACCCCGACGTGCTGCTGATCGGTGAGATGCGGGACCTGGAAACGATCGGGATGACGCTCACCGCCGCGGAAACCGGCCACCTGTGCCTTGCGACACTGCACACCCACTCGGCGGCGGAGAGCATCAACCGCATCATCGACGTCTTCCCGTCTCACCAGCAGTCGCAGGTTCGCGCGCAGCTCTCGTTCGTCTTGGAAGGCGTCGTCACCCAGACGCTGCTGCCCCGGGCGCGGGGACGGGGCCGCGCTGTCGCTTGCGAGATTCTCATGGCGACGCCGGCGATCCGGGCGGTGATCCGGGACGCCAAGGTACAGCAGATCTACGGTCTCATGCAGGCAGGTAAGAAGCACGGGATGCAGACGCTCAACGACGCGCTGTACCAGCTCGTGCTGGCGAACGACATCAGGCTGGAGGAGGCACTAAAGCGCTCCTCCGATCCGAACGAGCTGCTTCGTCTGGCCGGCGAGCCGGTGCCGGTTTGATGGGGGAAACCGGTTCGATAAGGTGATAGGACGCAGGAACTGAGAGATGCCGATCTACATTTACAGCGCTAAGACGATTGCCGGTGAGATCCAGAGCGGCAACGTCGATCTACCGAATCGTGAAGCGGTAATCGGGTATCTGCGGCGGCAGCGGCTGATCCCGGTGACGGTGCGGGAAAAGCCGAAGGACGTAACCCTGCCGATCGGCCGCCGCATCCGGATGAAGGAGATCGTTCACTTCACCCGGCAGTTCGCCACGATGGTGAACTCGGGCCTGCCGCTGGTCCAGTGCCTCGACATCCTGGCGCAGCAAACCGAGAACAAGTTCCTCTCGAAATCGATCCGCGAGGTGCAGGCGGACGTCGAGTCGGGCGCGACCCTGGCAGACGCCCTGCGAAACCACCCAAAGGTTTTCACCGATCTCTACGTCAACATGGTCGCGGCCGGTGAGGCAGGCGGTATTCTCGACACCGTGCTTCTCCGTCTGTCCGTCTTCTTAGAAAAGAACGAAGCTCTCGTCCGCAAGGTCAAAGGCGCGATGATTTACCCGGGAGTGATCCTCTCGGTGGCCGTCGTCGCCGTGACCGTACTGCTGGTGTTCGTCATCCCGACGTTCGAGAGCATGTTCTCCAGCGTCGACCTGGCGTTGCCGGCGCCCACGCGGTTCGTGATCTGGATGTCCGACATGCTCCAGAACTACTGGTGGCTGATCCTGGGTGTGATCGCCGCCTCGATCTGGAGCGTGCGGATGTACTACAAGACGTCGGCAGGACGTCTGGCGCTCGACAAGCTGCTCCTCAGGGTACCGGTCCTCGGCGATCTGCTGCGGAAGACGGCGGTTGCACGCTTTACCCGCACGCTCGGCACCCTGCTGGCATCCGGCGTCTCGATCCTCGATGGTCTCGAGATCACGGCGCGCACGGCGGGCAACCGGGTGATCCACGACGCGGTCATGCGCAGCCGCTCGTCGATCGCGGGCGGTGAGACGATCGCGGAGCCTCTGAAGGAGTCGGGCGTCTTTCCGCCCATGGTGACCCAGATGATCAACGTCGGTGAGCAGACCGGTACGATCGACGAGATGCTCGACAAGATCGCCGACTTCTACGACGACGAGGTCG
>CAYGAJ010000036.1:0-16424 GCA_964347815.1 uncultured Gemmatimonadota bacterium
TGTCCGGTATCGACGACTACGCCGCGATGCAGGAGATCGTCGGGCGCTACTTCACGCGGCGGCTTGAGGAGGAGCGACGGCTACCCGATCTGGTGCTCGTGGACGGCGGTCGCGGCCAGCTCTCCGCGGCGGCCCAGGCGCTGGAGCGCGCGGGCGTGCCGGACCTCCCGGTGATCTCGCTGGCCAAGCGCGAGGAGCTGGTATTCACCCTGGATCGAGCCGAGCCGCTCCGTCTACCACGACGCGAGGCGGGTCTGCGCCTGCTGCAACAGGTTCGTGACGAGGCCCACCGCTTCGGCCTTCGATACCATCGGCTGCGCCGGGAGCGGCGAACCCTACGCTCGGTCCTGCTCGACGTGCCCGGCGTTGGCCCGGCGCGGCAACAGGCGTTGCTCGAGGCGTTCGGCAGCCTGAAGGCGGTGCGCGAGGCCAAGCTCGAGGAGATCGCCCGGGTGCGAGGGATCGGGATGAGCCTGGCGACCGAGATCGCGCACCACCTTCGAGAAGTGAACGGATCGAGCTAGGTGGAGCTTGTTCGCTCTCGGTGGCGCGCCTATCTTGAGCCGCGCTTCAAGCCAGCAGATAAAAGGCACAGCCAGCCAATCCGATGAGCGTCCGGACTCGTTTCGCGCCCAGTCCAACCGGTGAGCTTCACCTCGGTAATGCGCGCATCGCCGTCTTGAACTGGCTTTATGCCCGCCATTGCGCCGGCCGCTTCATCGTGCGCATCGAAGACACCGATGTGGATCGCAACATCGAGGGTTCGGAGGGTGAAATCCTGGGCTCGCTGCGCCGGCTGGGACTTTCCTGGGATGAAGGGCCCGACGTCGGCGGAGACTACGGTCCGTATCGGCAGAGCGAGCGGCGAGCGATGTACTCCCGGCAGGCGCAGCGTTTAATCGAGGCTGGCGCCGCCTACCGATGCTACTGCCCGCCGGCGGAGGTTGAGCAGACATCGGCGCGTGCCCGGAGCACGAGCGGCGAGTGCCGCTGCCGCGACCTCGGGCCCGACGACGAGCAGCGCCTGCGTCAGGAGGGGGTCGTCCCAGCCGTACGTTTTCGAGTTCCAGCCGGCGTGACGCGGGTGTTCGACCTGGGACGGGGAGAGGTGCGATTCGACGCCTCGGAGTTCGAAGACTTCGTGATCCTGAAGTCCGACGGCTCACCGACGTACAACTTCGCGGTCGTCGTCGACGATAGCGAGATGGAGATCACGCACGTCATTCGCGGCGTCGGGCATCTGGCCAACACCCCCCGGCAGGTCATGCTTTATGAGGCGTTGGGGCTCACGCCCCCCGAGTTTCTGCACGTCCCGCACGTGCTGAGCCCCGATGGCGCCCCGCTCTCCAAGCGACACGGCGCCCGCAGCCTGGCGGATTACCTGGACGCCGGGTACGACCCCGAGGCGCTGATCAACTACCTGTCGCTGCTCTCCTGGTCGAGCCCCAGCGGAGACGAAGTGCTTCCGGTCGCGCGACTGATCGAGGAGATCGACCTGGGCCGGATCGGGGCCAGCGACGTTCGGCTCGATCCGGACAAGCTGGAGTGGCTGTCGGGAGAATACATCCGTCGCCTGAAGCCCGAAGAGCTGGGGGAGCGACTGGCTCGGCACCTCGGGGACGACCTGCCCGGCGACCCGGCCGAGCGGACCCGGGTGGCGGCGGCCCTTCAGGAGCGTATCAACACGCTCGAGGCGGCCCGCCGCTTCCTGCCGCAGCTTTACCCGCCGGATCCGATGCGCTGGGATCCAGAGGCGATGGAGAGTCTGAGGGCGCCCCGGGTCCCGCGCCTGCTTGAAGCCGTTCACGCCGCGCTCAAAGGTGTGGAGGACTGGGACGGCGCGGTCGCCGTCGCCGCGGTCCGGGCGGCAGGGCAGGCGGTGGGGCTCAAAGGACGCGACCTCTTCATGCCTGTGCGCGCCGCGGTCACCGGCTCGACACAGGGGCCCGAGCTCGTGGACGTGTTCGCGATACAGGGAAGAGCCACCACGTTGAGGGTTGTCGAGCAGGCGCGGGAGCTGTCGCAGCGGTCGGGAGCGTCCAGGGATGCCGTTTAGGTTCACGCTCTCCTGCTCGCGCTGCGAAAAGCCCCACGACCCGGCGGGTACCCCCGGCGTCTGCCGTGAATGCGGTGCTCCGCTTTTGGCGCACTATCCTCTCGATCGCATCGCCGAGCAGCTTCAGCCTGCTCGGCTCGCCGGCCGGCCTTGGAACATGTGGCGCTACCTCGAGGTGATGCCGCTGGCCGAGGGTGAAACGCCGGTCACGCTGGGGGAGGGCGGCACACCGCTACTCCCCATGAGCCGGCTGGCGAAGGCGGTGGGCGTGGCCGAGCTGTGGGTGAAAGAGGAGGCGCTCAACCCGACGGGCTCGTTCAAGGCACGCGGCATGTCCGCGGCGGTGACACGCGCGGTGGCCGGGGGCGCATGCGGGTTCGTCGCGCCATCGGCCGGGAACGCCGCCGGTGCCCTCGCGGCCTACGGAGCGCGCGCCGGGGTCCCGGTGCGGGTCTACATGCCCGGGGACACGCCGCCGGCGATCATCGCCGAATGCCGGGCGCTGGGAGCGCAGGTCGTCTTGATCGCCGGCCTCATCAGCGACTGCGGTGAGCAGGCGCGCGCCTTCGCGGCGCAAAGCGGATTCTTTGACGTCTCGACGCTCAGAGAGCCCTACCGCGTCGAGGGGAAGAAGACGATGGGCTATGAGATCTGCGAGCAGTTGGGCGGCGCGCTGCCGGACGCGATCATCTACCCCACGGGCGGCGGAACGGGGATCATCGGGATGTGGAAGGCGTTCGCGGAGCTCGAGGCGTTGGGTTGGATCGAGAAGGGACATCGCCCTCGAATGTATGTCGTCCAGGCGGCAGGTTGCGCGCCGATCGTCCGGGCCTGGCGGAACGGCGCCGAGGTGGCGGAACGCTGGGCGTCGGCGGAGACGATCGCCTCGGGGCTGCGCGTTCCATCGGCCCTGGGAGACTTCCTGATCTTGCGGGCCGTTCGTGAGAGCGGCGGTGCCGCCGTCGCCGTGAGCGATGCCGAGCTGGTTCGCGGCACGGCGGAGCTGCTGAAGTGCGGGGTCGAGGCGTGTCCGGAAGGAGGGGCGACGCTTGCCGGGCTGCAGCGGCTCATGTCGGAAGGGCACGTAAGCGCGAAAGATCGTGTCGTGCTGTTCAATACCGGCGCCTGGCTCAAGTACCGTGCCTAAGACGATGCGACGCCTGCCTCTCCTGCTCGGGTTCGTGCTGGCCGCCGGCCTGCCCTCGCCGCCGCGCGTCGCTGCTCAATCGGCACTGATCGGCAAGGCCGCGCTACCGGCCGTGCCCTACTGGTGGAGCCCGATGGCGTCGAAAGACGTTGAGGTGATCCCCCTCCTGTGGTTCAACTCCGTCGATGGGAACGACGAAGGTTGCTGCGTGGTCGGAGTGGCCATGCGGCGCGACGTCGGCTCAGCGCGACTGTGGCTTGGCATCGGTCTGGGGACGGCACCCGACGCGGGCACGCCCTCTGCCTTCGAGGCCGCGGCGCAATTCGATCGGGGCCTGATCGCCTTTCGTGAGTTGCACGGCCGCGGGGCTGTCTCGGTGCAGTATTCGGTGCTGGTGGCCGAGGGAAGGGCGCCGGGCGAGTTCGATCGGTTGGCCGTAGGAATATCCGCGCTTTGGCTCGACGACGAACGCTACCTGACGACCGTTCCCCTGTTCGCCTGCCCGGTCGAGGCAGCTTCGGTACCGTGCGACCAGGTGGAGACGCCCTACGCCTGGAGCCGCGGCGAGGATGTTGCGGTCGTCGCCGAGGGAGAGTGGGGCGCTGGCGTCTGGCACTCACCGCGCCTGCGCGCGAGCCTGGCCACAGGGCTGAAGCTGGCCGGCGGCGATCACGACTACTTGCGTGGGCAGGTAGAGGCTCGGGTCGGCGGTCCCTGGCGACGCTTCGACTGGTCGGCCCGGCTGGCAAGCGGGTGGAGCTCGGGTGACGCGCCTCTCCAGCGACGATTCCTGCTGGCGGGTGCCGATCCGGTCACCCGCTGGATCAACCCATACCTCGACGCGCGCGGGGCGTTGTTCAGCGATCTTCCGTTCCTGGGTGGCGACACCCCGTATTACGTGCCGGGAGGCCCGAACCTTCGCAGCTACGAGGAGACGCGGCCGCTGGTCAAGCGTTACGTCGCCGCCTCGGGCGAGTTGGGTCGGACCGTCGAGTCGACGCGGGGGTTCTGGGGTCGTGTCGCCGGGTTCCTCGAGGCCGCCTGGCTTCCGGGGTTGCCCGAGCGTCTGGGTCCGGAAGGCCTCCGACCCAACGGAGCTCTGCTCTTCGACTGGCGGGAGCTGCCGGCCGGGGAGGACAACGAACTGGGCCGCTTCCGCGCGCGCAGCCTGGAAGTCTCCTCGCTGTGGGCGGATCTCGGTGTAGCGTTCACGGGTGGATACGACCGTATCGCCGTAATGGTCTCGGTGCCTTTCTGGTCCAGCGAACCGGGCTTCGCCGGCGAGCCCATCCGCGGCGAAAAGAAGGCGCTCGCGCTGCGCTGGACGCTCAGCGTGTTCTTCACCGCCGGGGGCGGTCCGGCTGGCGCGCGATGAGCGAGCGGACGCGCTGTCTTATCTTCGACCCCTTCTCGGGGGTCAGCGGGGATATGATCCTCGGCGGCCTGCTCGACGTGGGATTGCCGCTGGAATGGCTGGAACAGCTCGCGAGCTCGCTACCCTTGCGCGCGACCCTACGCGCGGCGCGGGTCAAGCGTGGATCGATCGAGGCGTGGGCTGTGCGCGTCGAGGCATCGGAGGCGACGGAGAGTCGGCGTCTCGAAGATGTGCTGGCGATCGTCGACGGCGCCGCGATAGACGCGCGGGCTCGGTCCTATGCTGTGGACGCGTTCCGCCGTTTGGCCGAAGTGGAGGGCGCCCTGCACGGCCTCCCGCCGGAGCAGGTTCATTTTCACGAAGTGGGCGCGGCGGACGCGCTGATCGACGTCATCGGTGCCGCCGCCGCGGTTGCCCAGCTGGGAATCGACAGCTGTTACACCCGGCCCGTGGCCGTCGGACGCGGTTGGGTGGACGCCGCCCACGGCCAGCTGCCTCTGCCAGCGCCGGCGACGCTGAGACTGCTCGAAGGCCTGCCCGTTTACGAATCCGAGCTGGAAGGCGAGCTGACCACACCGACCGGTGCCGTGCTCCTCTCGGTGCTCACCGGAGGCCGGCGGCTTCCGGGCCCGTATACGCCCATCCGCTCCGGCTTCGGGGCGGGGAGCCGTGATCCGACGACACACCCCAACTGTTTGCGTCTGACACTCGCCGAGCTGGATCCGCGTGGTCCGATGACCCTGCTGCAGGCCGATGTCGACGACATGTCGCCGGAGTACCTGCCGCCGCTGCTCGGGGCTCTGCAAGCCGCCGGGGCCGTCGACGTCTGGTCCTTCCCGCTCCAGATGAAAAAGGGGCGTAGCGGCCAGCGCATCGAGGCACTGGTACCGGAAGAGCGCCGTGAGGAGGTCAGCCGCGCCCTGTTTTCCGCCAGCACGACCCTGGGGCTACGATTCTGGCAGGTGGAGCGCCAGGTATTGCCCCGCTCCACGAACACGATAGAATGGCGCGGACTCCAGATTCGCATAAAGACAAGCCGAACCCCCGAAGGGCACGTTCGTTGCAAACCGGAGTATGATGACGTTATTGAAGCAGCCCGCAAACTGGGGATTTCGGCGCTCGAGGCGCGGCTGGCGATCGAGCGACTGCTGGAGCGGCAGTCCGGCGTCAGCTAGACTACAACTTAGAGCACGACCACCAATTCCGGGGGAGAGTACGCCCAAGGGAGGAGTACCCATGAGTTTGTCTCGTATGACGGCACTGGCGGGGGGCGCCACGCTGTTGGCGATCCTGACGCTGCCGGAGATCGGCGTCGGGCAGGATTGTGAGGGCAAGAGCCCACGCGGCGGCACGTGGGCGACCAGCGCCGAGCTGTACCTGCAGAAGGCGCGCGAGAATCCGAGACCGGAGGAGAAGCAACGCCGCTATCGGCAGGCGCTCGACGTGCTGTTCGAGGGGTTCGAGAAGCAGCCCGACAATCCGCGCAACTACGAGTTGGCCGGCCGGGCCTACGAAGGGTTGGGGGACTACGTCGGGGCGGACAGCGTCTGGACGAAGGCCGAGAGCATGTGGTCCTGCTACAGCGGGACCATCGACACCCTGCGTTACAACGCGTGGGTCCGTGCCTTCAACAATGGCGTTCAGTACTCGAACACGGGTGACACCGAAAAAGCGATGGCCTCGTACGAGGAGGCCTACCAAGTCTACAAGAGGCTGCCTCAGCCGCTCTTGCAGATCGGAGCGCTCCACGCCAACCAGGCGTTAACAGCAGCGGATGCCGAGGCGCAGCAGGCCGCTCAGGAGAAAGCGATCGAGGCGTATCGGATGGCGTTGCAGATCATGGAGAACCCGTCGGACCGTCTCCGAGATTCCGAGAGGCAGGATTTCAGTCGTGCGGCCACGTTCAACCTGGCGCAGATGTTGGCGTTCCAGGATCGGTTCGAGGAGGCGGCGGAGGCCTACGAGGCCTTCCTGAAAGAAGATCCGGAAAACGCCGACGCGCTGACGAACGCCGCGGTGGTGTTGACGCGTGCGGCGCAGCAGGCGACTTCTGAGGCCGAGGCCTTAGAAGAGGGTGCGCAGAAGACGGCGCTCCTGGAAGAGGCCGAGGTGTTCCGGGGGAAGGCGAAGGAGTACTACGCCAAGCTGACCGCCCGTGACGATCTGACAGCGGATGAATACCACAACGTCGGGCTTGGTCTCAACACGATCGGGATGAATGAAGAGGCCGCCGCCGCCTTCACCAAAGCGCTCGACGCGCAGTCTTACCGTCCCGGATCGCTGGCCCAGCTGGCGTTCGCCATGTTCTCGTTGCAGAACTACGACTCGCTTCGCATCGTGGCTTCCAAGCTGGTCGAGCGCTATCCGCTCAACAAGAACAACCTGGCCCTGCTCGCCAACGCCTACCGCGAGCTGGAGCAGCCGGAAAAGGCGCTCGAGGTTCTCGAGAAGCATGAGGCGCTGGCCGTCGAGATCCAGGACCTGTCGCTCGACGCAGGTGAGGGGAGCTACACGCTAACAGGCTACATCCATAACATCAGCATGGAGCCGGGCACCCAGCTCGAGCTGCACTTCGACTTCTATGCCGATGACGGGGAGGTCGTGACCAGCGAGAGCGCCAGCATCACCCTCCCGGAAAAGGAGACCGAGGCCCAGTTCACCGTGACCACCGAATCGGCCGCAGCCATCTCCGGGGTCACTTACCGGCGCGCCGACATGGCGCAGCCGCCAACCGGGAGCCGCTGAGCCCCGACGTCCAGTCGGACCCCGGCAGAACGGCGAGGGGGCGGGCCATCCGCCCCCTCGTTTTTTCACGAGGCGGCGGAGCGTGGATCCCTTCTAGTAGCGCTGCAGTTGACAAGGTATAAGTCACATCTACTTTTGTGCTTAAGCACATCTACCTGATAAACGCACTAGGCTCTCTCATGCACGAACCCACGCCGGCCACGATCTCTGACACCGCGGGTAGCGGCGCCGAGGCGGAGCCAGGGACTAGAAAGGCCGTGACACCCCCGACCGTCGCGATCGTGGGTCGACCGAACGTCGGGAAATCGACGTTCTTCAATCGCGTGGTGGGAGGTCGCCGGGCCATCGTCGACAGGCGGCCAGGGGTGACGCGGGATGTTCATCTGGCCGAAGCCGAGTGGGCGGGCCGGCGCTTTTACATCGTGGACACCGGCGGGATCGTCGAGCAGGCGACCGGCGAGATGGAAGGCGCGGTACGACGTCAGGCGCTGGCCGCCATGGAGGATGCCGACCTTCTCGTCCTGATGGTGGACGGGCGCGAAGGGATACACCCGCTGGACCAGCACGTCGCGGAGCTGCTTCGCAAACGGGGCGGCAACGTGCTCGTCGTCGTCAACAAGGTCGACAACCTGCCGGAAGCCACGGAGCATTTCGAGTTTTACGCTCTAGGTTTGGGGGAACCGATTCCGCTGTCGGCCGCGAGCGGCAAGGGAAGCGGTGACCTGCTGGACCTGATCGTAGAGCGGTTGCCGGCCGCGGTTGCGGAGACAGGGGCGCCGGGGCTGCGGTTGGCGGTGGTGGGCCGGCCGAACGTGGGAAAGTCGAGCTTCATCAACAAGGTGTTGGGTTCCGAGCGCCTCGTGGTGACGGAGGAAGCGGGTACGACGCGCGACGCCATCGACACGCCGTTCGAGCGGAACGGCAAGAGCTTCGTGTTCATCGACACGGCGGGTCTGAGGCGGAAGAGCCGGGTGACGGAGTCGCTGGAGTACTGGGCGGTCGTGCGCACGTTGCGGGCGATCGATCGGGCCGATGTGTGTTTGGTGATCGCCGACGCGGATCTTGGGCTGGGCAATCAGGATTTTCGCATCGCCAAGCTGGCTTGGGAGCGAGGGTGCGGGGTCGTACTGGCTGTGAACAAATGGGACCTGATCGAAAAGGACACGCATACGGCCGCTCGCTTCGAGAAGGCTCTGCGGGCGCGGGCGCCGATGCTCCGTGCGGTGCCGATCATCTTCATCTCGGCGCTCACTGGGCAGCGGGTCGAGCGGGCGCTCGACATCGCCTGTCGGGTGGCCGAGGAACGAGCCAAACGAGTGCCGACTTCCGAGCTGAACGACCGGCTCAGGAGCTTGACGGAATCGGTCCAACCTCCGGAACGGCGTGGGCGGCCGATCCGATTCTATTACGCGACCCAGGTGGCGACGGGCCCGCCGCTATTTGTCCTTTGGGTGAACTATCCGCGGGACGTACCCGTCAATTATCTGCGTTACCTGATCAACGGCTTCCGTCAGGCCTGGGGCTTTGAAGGGACGCCCATACGGTTCAAATTGCGCGCGCGCAGGAGAGGGCGCGCATGAGCATCGCTGGGCTTCTCTGTGCCGCCTATCTGATCGGGTCGTTCCCGACCAGTCTGATCCTGGCTCGTTACCTGAAGGGCATCGATCTTCGGGGGTGGGGAAGCGGGAATCTCGGCGCGACGAACCTGTATCGGGCCGCCGGTTTCGGTCCGGCCTCCGTCTGCATGGTCGTGGATGTGTCCAAGGGTTTCGCGCCGGCCTGGTTCTTTCCGGGGCTCGATCGCGTGGATGTGCCGCAGTTGGCTTTGGCGTACGGAGTGGCGGCGGTGGCCGGACACATCGCGCCGCTCTGGCTGCGGTTTCGCGGTGGCAAGGGCGTCGCCACCGGCGCGGGGGTCTACCTCGCCCTGGCCCCGGCGGCGGTGGGGTTGGTCTTCGCCGCGTGGCTCGCGGTGGTGCTCGTGATACGGATCGTGTCCGTGGCGTCCCTCTTCGCGGCGAGCATCCTGCCTCTGGTTCTTCTGCTGGTGGGACACGGGTTCGATTTCGTCTTCTGGACGAGCCTCCCGCTGGCGGCTCTGGTCTGGTACACGCACCGGTCCAACATCCGGCGGCTGGCGAGCGGGCGCGAGCCACGCATCGCACGGGGTTCCGGGGCGCCCCAGGCCGAGCCGGATTCGGCGGGTGGCGATTCGGCTAGCGGAGTCTAGCGGCCTATGGGTAGAGCGACGGTGATCGGAGCGGGCAGCTGGGGCACAGCCCTGGCCAGGGTTCTGGGCGACAAGGGTCACCAGGTGCGGATGTGGAGCTACGAGCCAGCGGTGGCCGACCAGATCAACCAGGGTCGCCAGAACCGGGACTACCTGCCCGGGGTCGTGCTCCCGGATTCGGTGAAAGTTTTTGTCGACCACGGCGACGCGCTCGAAGGAGCGGAACTGGTCATCGCCGTCGTTCCGTCCCATGCGTTCCGCGAGGTCATGACGGCCGCGGCCCCCTACGTCCCCCGCGGCGCCGTGCTGCTGTCGGCGACCAAGGGCCTCGAGGTCGAGACGTTGAGCCGCCCCAGCGAAATTCTCGCTGCATTGTTGCCGAATCATACGCCGGTCGTGCTGTCGGGACCCACCTTCGCGCGCGAAGTGGGCGAAGGTGATCCCACCGCGATCGTCGCCGCTTCACAAGACGAGCGTCTGGCCCAGGCGGTCCAGAGCTTCTTCAACACCGATCGCTTTCGCGTCTACACCAACGAAGACACCCTCGGCGTGGAGCTGGCCGCCGCGCTGAAGAATGTCATCGCCCTCGCCTCGGGCATTGCGGCCGGTCTCGGCTACCGCAGCAACAGTCGGGCGGCGCTGATCACCCGCGGTCTGGCCGAGATGATCCGACTTGGCAACGCAATGGGCGCTCGCGCGACGACATTTGCGGGTCTGGCGGGTCTGGGCGACCTGGTGTTGACCTGCACATCGAAGTTGAGCCGAAATCGGACCGTGGGGTTGCGGTTGGGGCAGGGGGAATCGCTCGATCAAATCCTCGCCAGCATGAAGATGGTCGCGGAGGGCGTCAAGACGACGCGGGCGGCACGCGAGCTGGCGCAAAGGCACGGGATCGAGATGCCGATCGTCGACGAGGTACACCACATCCTCTTCGAGGGCAAGTCGCCACGGCGGGCCACGGCCGATCTGATGCTGCGAACGCCAAAGCCGGAGTAGTGGGGAGGCAACGATGCGTAAACGCATCGCACGTCGAGAGTACTTCTCGATTGGAGAAGTATGCGAGCTGGCGGGATTGAAGCCGCACGTCCTCCGCTATTGGGAAACGCAGTTCAAGGAGATCAGTCCCTCAAAGAACCGCGCCGGCAACCGCGTCTACCGCGCCCGCGAGATCAAGGTCATCGAGCTGGTCAAGCACCTGCTCTACGACGAGAAGTACACGATCGATGGAGCGCGGCGGAAGCTCGAGAAGCTTCGCGAGGGCGGAGAGTTGGAAGAGGCCGCCGACGTCGCCCTGAATCGCGAGGGGCTCCGCAAGCTGCGGAAAGGTCTGCAACAGCTGGTCGAGACGCTGGAGGTTCGGTAACCGGTAGACGGTAGGCGGTAGGCGGTAGACGGTGTTGCAGCTGCAGGGGGTGTGCGGATCGTGCCGCCCACCGGCTACCGACCACGGGTCCACCGCGCACCGTCTACCGACCACGGTCCACCGACCACCTTCCACGGCCTACCGTCTACCGCCTACCGACGACCGGGCATGACGCCACCCCCCTAAGCGCATATATTGCGGGGTTTTCACCGGGCCCCCGCCAACTACGGTCCCCGAGCGCGGCGCGGCCCGGGGCGGGGAGGATGCGGGGAACCCCCGGATTCCTCGGGATCAGCGGCAAGCTCCAGGCAGCAGCTACTGTGGAGGCCGGTGGCCACGCACGACGCAGCGCGTCGGGTGACGGATTCTGTCCCGGCCCACATCCCGAGCGCGGCCGCGAGGGTTGGTGTTCGAATGCTGGAAAGCCAGGGTGTGAGCAAGACGATTCTCTGCACGAACGACGACGGGTATCTGGCGCCGGGGCTCGGGCTCCTGACCCGAGTGGCGACACAACTGGGTCGAGTCGTCGTCGTCGCACCCGATCGGGAGCAGAGCGGTGCGAGCCATGCCCTGACCGTTCACCGCCCGTTGCGCATTCGTGAGACCGGCGACGGTGTGTACCACGTCGACGGTACGCCGACCGACTGCGTCTTGTTGGCACTGGGCGGCGCCATCCTGGACGAGACGCCGGACCTCGTCCTGTCCGGTGTGAACCACGGTCCCAACCTCGGCGAGGATGTCCTCTATTCGGGCACCGTAGCGGCCGCGATGGAGGCGACGATGCTCGGAATACCGTCCGTGGCCGTCTCTTTCGCGACCGATGAGTTCGAGCCGCCCGGCGAGGAGTATGAGATCGTGCTCTCGCAGCTTCTGACGGGGATCTTGCGGCGCCGAGATTTCCCGACGGGCACCCTGCTCAACGTGAACATCCCGCCCGTGCCACCCGCAGAGATCCGCGGCGTCCGGGTGACCACGCTCGGTCAGCGCGTCTACATCGAGTCGTTGACCCGCAGCCGGGACCCGTACGGACGGGAGTACTTCTGGATCGGGGGCGGCAAGAGCCGCTGGTCGGGGGGAGAGGACTCGGATTTCCGCGCGATAGCCGCAGGGTATATCTCATTGACACCATTACAGTTAGATCTTACCAACTACAAACTGCTCGAGGAGATCGGCGCGTGGGACTTTCGCCTCGAGATCTGAGCTCGCAACGAGAGGGGCGCCGTCGACTGATCGAGCACCTGCGAGCGGCGGGCGTCCGCGATCTGGCCGTGCTACACGCGTTCGATCGGGTGCCGAGGCACCTCTTCGTGCCGGCGCTCTTCGAGGCCCGCGCCTACGCCGACGAGGCGCTGCCGCTGGGACATGGGCAGACGATCTCACGTCCGACGACCCATGCGCTGTACCTGGAGAGCCTGCAGCTGGCAGGGAAGGAGAGGGTGCTCGAGATCGGCACCGGATCGGGCTTCCAGACCGCACTTCTCGCCACCCTTTGCGAGCAAGTCTTTTCTATCGAACGCGTCCCGGAGCTGGCGGCCGCCGCTCGCGCCCGCATCGAGGCCCTCGGCTTCACCAACGTGGCGGTTCGGGCCGGTGACGGCAGCTACGGTTGGCGCAAGTACGCGCCTTTTGACGCGATCCTCGTGTCGGCAGGCGCGCGCGACGTTCCGCGCCCGCTGATCGAACAACTCGGCCCAGGAGGGCAACTGTTGATTCCGCTCGGTGACGAAAGACATCAAGAGCTTCACCGTATCGTCAAGACGGGAGAAGCCACGATCACAGACGACGTGATTGCCAAGGTTCAGTTCGTGGCGCTGCGCGGCGCCGATGGCCGCGAAGTGAAGAGCGAGCGGGTGACGCCGTGCTAGCGGCCGGCCAAAGCGAGGGGCGTCGTCGGTTCGGTCTGGGACGGTGGGTGCGGGCGGTCTACGACTGGGTACTCGGCTGGTCCGAGTCGCCGTACGGCTCGTTGGCACTGTTCATTCTGGCCCTGGTCGAGGCCTCTTTCTTCCTGGTACCCCCGGATGTCCTGTTGATCGCGCTCTGCGTGGGCCGGCCGCGTCGTAGTCTCTACTTCGCTGCCATCTGCACGGCCGGATCTGTCGTGGGCGGGGTGCTCGGCTATCTGATCGGCTTCCAGCTGTTCGAATTGATCGGCCGATCGATCATCGAATTCTACGACGCGGGGGCGGCTTTCGAGCGGGTCGGGGACCTGTACCGGGCGAATCTCGTTCTGGCGCTGGGTACGGCGGGCTTCACGCCGATACCCTACAAGGTCTTCACGATCGCCGCTGGAGCGTTCGCCGTTCCCTTTGTTCCGTTCGTGATTATCTCGGCCGTCAGCCGCGGGGCGCGCTTCTTTCTGGTCGCCGGGCTGATTCGGTTGTGGGGACCGCAGATCCGGGGGTTCATCGACCGCTACTTCAACCTCTTGACGATCGTATTCGTCGTCGCGTTGGTGCTCGGGTTCGTCGTGCTGAAATACACGCACTGACCGTGCGGTCCCCGATTTGACCGAGCTTGACCAGGTGGTAGATTTCGGGCTGCGATTGGCGCCGAGGAAGGAGAATTAGCGTGCCCACGATTCCGACACCGTTTATCGGTGGAGCCGACTCGCCCCAGCGCGAAACGGCCAAGGGAAAAGAGCTCGCTCGGCCTTACACCCCGGGTTCGGTGGAGCCGGAATCGCCGGTCACGCCCGAGCCGGAGCCCGAGCCCGAGGTCGACCGGGCACCCTGGGAGCCCATCGTCGAGGCCGAGGACGTAGACATCGACGTCCAGAGCGTCCCGGTAGAGGCCGAAGCCGCCGAGTGGCAGACGGAGCCGGAAGAGCCCGAGCCGGCGGAGGCACCGGCCGCGCCGGCCGAGAGCCTCGAGCCACAGGAGGCTGAGCCGGCAGAGCCGGTTCTGGCCGATTTCAAGACCGTGGCGTTGACGTCGATGGAGCCACCGCGGCAGCCCGAGGGTGAGGACGCGGACTCGGCTGACGCCGTCTCCGAGCCGATTGAAGCGGCCACGGCCGAGGTGCCGACGTACCCGGAGGGAGAAGGGGCAGAGGACTCGGAGTTGCCGTCCTACCTCTTCGGGCCCGACGCGACGGTGGGCGAAGCGCCGCCTGAATCCGAGCGCGCGAGTGCGGCGCCGGGCGAGCCCGAGGATACGGAGGACCGCCTGACCGAGCTCGGACGCGAGCTTCTGACGGGCGAGGACGGCGAAGAGATCCGGGCGTTGATCAATGATTTGAGACCGCTGACAGCAGACATCGCCGTGCCGCGCGCTTTCGCGGCCGGCTACCTCGCCGCCAAGCGACGGCAGGAGAAATAAGGAGCATGGCACAACACACGACCGGCGAAGACCGTTTCGTCGCCACCAGCCTGCAGCTACTGGGCTGGGCCCAACGTCATACCCGGGCCTTGGTGCTCGGGCTCGGGGCGGTGGCAATCGTGGTCTTCGGAGTCCGCTACTACTTCAATTATCAGATCCAGGTGCGCCGGGCTGCGTCGACGGAGATGCGGGCGCTGCGCGCCGAGTTCCAGGTGAGCAGCGCCGACCAGCTGGCCGATCGGATCAGCGCCTACCTGATCCAGTACGGAAACTCGCCCTACGCCCACGAGGCTCGGGTCCTGTTGGCTGAGGCGCTGCTTCAGGCCAACCGTGCCGCGGAAGCGATCGAGCCGGCACGACGAGCCACGGTCGATATTTCGAAAGACGTGCTTTCGATGCGAGCCGCGTTCCTGCTCGCGGCGGCCCACGAGGAAGTGGGCGATACGGCGTCGGCGATCAGCGTGTACGAGCAGATCGGGAACTCGGCCCGCTCACGTATTGCCAGGAGCCGGGGCCTGGAGGGCGCTGCGCGGCTGCACGCCGCCCGTGGCCAGCGAGACGACGCGGCCCGGCTGTACGA
This sequence comes from uncultured Gemmatimonadota bacterium, assembly GCA_964347815.1. Classification (GTDB taxonomy): domain Bacteria; phylum Gemmatimonadota; class Gemmatimonadetes; order Palauibacterales; family KS3-K002; genus CAYGAJ01. Next base: position 14,818 of record CAYGAJ010000036.1, read on the forward strand.
GCGTCTGGTCGAGCTGACGCCCGAAGATGCGCCGGCGCGGGCTTTCTATGAGATGCGGGTAGCCGAGCTGCGGACGCAGGGTGTGGGAGTGACGCCAGGGGGAGAGGCGGGCTCGGAGGGCGGCTGAGGGGCTGGAGGTGGTCGAACTGCCGGTGAAGCGTGCTGCGAGTGATTGGCGCATAATACATATTATGTTACTTAGACCCTAGACACACCTTTGCTTCCCCCTCTTCTCTTTCCGGTTTCCCCTCCACATCCCCCCAGCCTGTTTCCTTCACAACGACCGACAACTCCAGCTAGCTGGTCTCGGTCGAATACATCGCCGATTGGAACCCGAAGGTTTCCTGCTGATCCGATCTTAGCCTGAGATCCTTTCAGGCTGTTGAGAGACCGCCCGGGTCTTAAGGGCTCTGGAGCTTGCGGAGGGCGGCGGCTACCTCGCTGGCTGCGGGGGCCGCCGCCCCTCGCTTCATCACTGCCAGCCCTGCCGCCACGTTGGCCAACCGTGCCGCCTCGGCAAATGGGGCGCCTGCGGCCAGGGCGAGCGTGTAGGTGGCGATCACGGTGTCGCCCGCCCCGGTGACATCCACGATCTCCTGAACGCGGGAGACAGGAATGTCGAGCGGTTTTTTCCGAGGCTCGAACAACGCCATCCCCCGCTTACCGCGGGTGACCAGCAGGGCGCCCAGCCGTGCACGCTTCAACACCTTACGGGCCGCCTTCCGAAGCGCTTCTTCGTCGTCGCTTAGCATCACCCCGCTCACCTCTTCCAGCTCCGGCTCGTTCGGCGTCGCCGAGTCGGCGCCGGCGAAGTCCAGCAGCGCGTAGCGCGAGTCGATGACTTTGACGAGATCACGCGGTCGCACAGCCGACGCGAACAGCCGTGGACGAACGCTTCCCAGGCCGTAGTCCGAGACGATCACGCCGTCGGCGCCTTTGAGGGCGGACACGAGCGCGCCGCGGATCTGTGTGTCCGGCACATTCCCGTAATCGCCTCCGCAGTCGATGCGGATCACCTGCTGTTTGACGGTATGCAGGCCCCCGGCTAACACCCGCATCTTCACCGCCGTGCCGACCTTCGGGCGGCGTAGAATATGGCTGGTGTCGATCCCCTGACGTTCGCACAGCTGGCAAAGCTGGGTCCCGGTTTCATCGCGCCCGACCACGCCGACCGGCACGGGGATGCCTCCCAGGGCCGCCACGTTCAGCATGGCGTTGGCTGCACAGCCGGCCGTGACCGTCTCCCACTCCTGTTCGAGGATGAGAACCGGTGCCTCGCGTGAGATACGGGAGGTGTCGCCGTAGACGGTGTGATCGATTGCCAGATCGCCCCAGACCACGATCCGCTTGTCCTTTAGCGCGGTGAGCCAGTTCTCCAGTTTTCCGCTCATGATGCGTTGCCCTGGGACAGGATCCACTCCACCGCACCCAGCAAGTCCTCCGCGACCGCGTCGGGCCGATCGTCCCAGCTCTCGCCCCACTGCTCCAGCTCCCCGAGGCCGTACCCCGTTTTGACCAGCACGCCTTTCATCCCCAGCGAGTGTGCGAAGGAGATGTCCGAGTGTTTGTCGCCGACCATGAACGAGCGCGACACATCGACCCCAAGG
>CAYGAJ010000037.1:0-15395 GCA_964347815.1 uncultured Gemmatimonadota bacterium
GGCTGAGGCCGCGACCGGTCTTGGCCACGAGCGGGCCGCGGCGCTTCGACGTGTCCACCCGGCGCTGCACGTCGATCCGCCGCACGGCCCTGGCACCGCTCGCCACCGCCACGACCAGGCGGTCCATGACGAAGCCAGGGTTTGCCCCGGTGGCGATCACCCGGCGCCCGTTGGACACCGCCGCCTCCCGCAGCGCCGCCTGCTCTCGTGCTTCCGGCGCAGACAGCTCTTCACAGGTAGTCACCACGTGGTAGCCGAGCGCCAGGAGTCGAAGGATCACCGGCGCCGTCACATCGGCCCGCGATGAGAACGCGGCCAGCGCCCAGTCTCCCGAGTCGGCCCGGGGGAGCGCATCCGCCGACTCGTACCCTTCGGCACCGAACCGCTCCACCGCCGCGCGCCGGGCCGCGTCGTCAGGATCGACGACCGCGAACACGGCCGCCACCACCCCGTCGCTCTGAGCGGCATCGGCGGCGGCGACGCCGATCGGACCGGCTCCGACCAAAACCAGACGACTCATCGGCAACAACCGCTTTCTTGCATTGGGATCTCCCGTTGATGTCGCGAAATCGAGCGCCAGAAGCTAAAGCGCGGCGGCCGGGAGCGTCAACCAAAGCAGGCGCAGACGTCGGCGGCGCTCCGGCATGCGACCACGATCACACGTGCGACGCTACGGCGCGGTCAGCGCTCGTTCACGCACGGTCAGGTCCTCCACCCGATCCCGATCGACCGAGACGCCTAGACCCGGCCGGGTTCTCGGGACCGAGATCATCCCATCCTCCATCGTCCACTCGGGGATCACGATGTCACGCTCCCAGTAACGCGCGCTGGGGCTGACGTCACCGGGTATCACAAAATTGGGAAGCGACGCCAGCGCCACGTTGTAGGCGCGCCCGACACCGGTCTCCAACATGCCGCCGCACCATACCGGTACGTCCCGGGCCGCAGACAGATCGTGAATCGCGCGTGCCGGCGCCAAACCGCCGACCCGCGCCGGCTTGATGTTGATGATCCGGCCGCTGCCCAGCGTCAGCATGTCCTCCGCTCGATCAACGCCCGTGATCGACTCGTCCAAACAGATCGGTGTGCGGAGTCGCTTTTGCAGCTCGGCGTGGCGCACCAGGTCGTCGTTGGCCAGCGGCTGCTCGATCATCATCAGCCCGAACTCGTCCAACTGCGCGAGGTGGTCCGCATCCTCCAGCCGGTAGGCGCTGTTCGCATCCGCCATCAGCGGCGCTTCGGGACCCAGTGCTTGCCGGGCAGCGGCGATGTATTCGATATCGGCCCCCGGCTCGATCTTGCACTTGACCTTCCGATAGCCCTCGGCGAGAGCCGCCCCGGCACGGGCCGCGAGCGCGGCGGGGTCGGACTGGATGCCGAGTGAGATTCCGGTGGCGATCTTTTCCCGCGTGCCACCTAACAGGCGCGCCAAGCTCACACCGGCACGCTCCGCCGCCAGCCCCCAGATCCCCATCTCGACGGCGGCCTTCGCCATGTTATGGCCGCGAAAGTCGCGCTCCAGAATCGGGTTCACGTCCGCAGGTTCAGCGACCGGCCGTCCCAGAACGCGAGGCGCGACCCACTTCGAGATCGCCAGCCAGGCGCTGTCGATGGTCTCGTACGAGTAGTTGGGGTGCTCGGCCGCCGTGCACTCGGACCAGGCGACGAGGCCGTCCGAATCCACCAACTCCAGAAGCAGGATACGCCGTCGGATCGTCTGACCCGACGAGATGCGGAACGCCTCGCGCAGCGGCAGGCGGATCTCACGTAGCGTGATCCGGGTCACCGTGATGCTCATCCGAACCTCAATCCGGCTCGCGGCTCAGCACATAAAAGCAGCGGCCCGACCGATCATCGCGCCGAAAGCCTGTCACGCGATAACCGCGTTTCAAGCAGTGAAGCAGCGTCCGCCGCGTAGAGCGGCGCCACGCCCTAGCCTCCTCGATGGACCGGCGCTTAACCGCCTGGATATCCGGCGGCACCTCGACCCGTAAGATCGGCCCCTCGGGCGGATCGGTCTCTATCGGCACCACGGCCCCGTCGATCTCCTCGATGTTGACGACCGGAGCCTGATCTGCATCGGCGCCACCGTCGGCCACATCGCCTTGGGGTATGGACGATGCGAGCGCTTCGACTCGCGGATGCCGGAGTGGCCACTCGACGACGAAGCGGTCGGTGCCGAGACCGGAATGCAATTCGCTTCCCGTCTGGTTGCCGTACATGTCGGGCACGTATTCCACGGGCCTGGCCCCCAGCCGCACGATGTTGAGGTGAGCGTTGCGAGCCTCGAGCGGATCGTAGGTCCAGTAAGCGACCTCGATCCCAAGCTCGAGCAGCCGCTCCCGCTGATACATCTTCAGACGGCGCCCCAGCCCCCGCTGCCGCGCCTCCTCACGCACCGCCAGCATGTCCGACCAGTGCGCGGGCCGCCCGTCACGCACGCCGCTGATCCCGAAGACGAAGCCGACAATCCGGCCCCGGGCATCGAAGGCGCCGGCAGCGATTCCGCCGACCTTTTGCGTGGCAAGCAGGATGGACGGCGGCACGCACTCGCCGAACGCGTCGCCCCACGTTTCGTATTGGAGCGCGACGCACTGCTCGAAGTCTTCCTGGCTCTGCAGCGGCCGGATCGTGACGTCGTCGCCCATTCCGCCTGTGTCCGGCTAGACCCGATCGGCCGGCGCCGTCGCCACGGCCGTCCCTTCGATCGAGCGCGCCCGTATGAGGTAGATGCCCCAGGTGAGAATCGGAATGACGAATATGACCAGAAACAGCCAGGTCAGCGTGCCGTAGCCACGCGCGATCAGTCCGATCAGCCCGAAGCTGGCCAGCGCCGAACCGATCACCAGCAGCGCCAGCGCCGTGGCGGGCCGCAAATAGTCCGGCATCCGCGATCCCCTCTCCCGATAGACCGCCGCGATGCGCTCGTTCACGGCGTGGATCAGCCCGGTCCCGGTCTCGATCAGCGTGCCGAACAAGACGACCTGAAAGACGAGCTGAAGCGCCGGCGAGCCCAGCGCTTCGAGCAAGAAGTTCGCCGGGACCGGACGGTCGAGGATCGCCGGATAATGAGCGCTCATGGCGATAAAGAACAACAGCCCGGGGAGTATGGCGATACCCCCCGCGGCGAGGCCGGCGCCCACAGCCTCGCGCCGGCTTTCCACGTCGTGCAGCGCGAAGAAGACGGCCGGGATGATCGCCAGGTTGTAGGCCGCGTAGCGAACCCCGCCCACCGCCCAACCGCCGCCGGGCTCGCTGGCGGCGAAAGCCGCGCCGATCTGCGGCGCGAACTCGACGAACGACCAGACGAAGACGGCGAAGTAGACGGCGTAGAGCACGAAGGACCAGAAGGCCAGAGCCCGTTCGATCGTGGCGCTGCCGCGAAAGACCAGGAACCCGACTGCCGCCATGATGCCCAGCACACCGAGCGCATAGGGGAGCGCGAACGTCTCACTCAAGATCGAGCCTGCCGCCGCCGCGATCACGGCGAGGATGATGGCGAGCAGCACGAAGTAGCACGCCTCGTACAGAAACCAGGCCGGGCCCAGCAGGTGGCTGAAGAAGCTCCGGTAGTCGTAAGCACGGAACACCCGCACGAACTCGAAGCTCGCCGCGCAGACCGCGCTCCAGATGAGCGTCGCGACCAGGATCGCCAGCAGCCCGCCGGTCGGACCGTGACTGAGGAAGAACTCCACCAGCTCGCGACCTGTGCCGTAGCCGCCGGCGATGACCACCGACTGAAAGATGAAGCCCGGCAGCAAGTACTTCTTGAAGATGGCCGACGTGCGCATGGCTCCGATGCCTGAGGTGGTGTCCGACAGGACTTCCGAGAAGATGGGCGATCGACCTCGTCGGCGCGATGCCCCAGCCCGCGAGGCGGCCGCCGACGCCGCTTCGACCTTCCGCGCCGGCTTCGGGATCCTGAATCCCGCCTTCCAAAAGTTGTAGAAAGGACGACACAGGCAGCCGACCGGCCAGGCAACGCCCCTTCTAAACGACCTGCGGCGTAATGACTTAGACCGCCCCTCAGGGATTACAGCAGCAGGGCACGAGGGTTGCAAACTGAGTTGAACAGGAGAGCCAGAGGCAAGAGGCCCGCTGCCGAGGCTCAGGAGAGTCAGATGAAGCCGCGCATTCCGTTCTCAGTCATCGTTCCTTTCATCCTCGCCGCCCTGCTCGTGCTGCTGGCCTGAGGTCGCGTCCTGCCCTCGCCGTCCGCGCTCAGCGACCGCCGGACCCCGAGCGTAAGCTCAGCAGCGCGCTGAATCCGAACCGCTGAAAGTACAGATCACGAAAACCGCTCTCGCTTCGCGACCACTCGCCACGGAGGTGCAGGTGAGTCGAGGCGCCAAGCGGCTGCGTCACCTGGGCGATGACGAAGGAGCCGGTGTCGCGATCCGAGGGCGCGATCCGTGCGCCGGGAGGGCCCGGGTTCGTGTAGGTCTTCGACGCGACCGCGCTGTAGAGTTGCGCCGAACCGCGGCCCAACGGTGCCGAGATGAGCACGGCGGCCCGCCCCGACCGATAATCGAAGCCATCGCGGCTCGAACCGTTCCAGGCGAACCCCGCATCGAGCTGAATGAAGATCGGTTCACCGGTCACCCACTGTGCCTGCAGCGACCAGTTGGTGTCGTCGCGCTCGACGACGCCCTGCTTTGCGTACGACTCGCCGCCACCGGCGAAGGTCAAGCGAGCCTGCCCCGGACCCAGCGCATGAAGCAGGGCCAGCGACCCTCGGTAGCCGTTACGGTCGAGGACCTGCCACGGCTCGGGCGAGTAGCGAACCAGGCCGCCGTAGCCGCGCGCCTCGATCTCCCACCCCGGGGCCAGCGGTGTCGTGACCGAGCCGCCCGTCCAAACTTCGGCACGACCCGGATCGAGATAGGCCGGCAGGTCCGGCGGGTTCGAGACGGCGCGCAGCTTTGGGGCGACCTCCAGATGCCAGCGCACGCTGCGGTTCGGCGACGACGAGGTGAGAATCGCCGCGGCGTCCAACACCAGCTCGGACGAGGTGCGGTCGGCGAACTCGAGCACACGCAGACCGACCCGGGGCTCGAAGATCAGCTGCTGGCGGCCGAGGCGTGAGCGCCAGCTTAGGCCGCCGCTCGCGCGGCCGGCGACCGAGGTCTCGCTGGAGAAGTCGTCTTGGAAGATCAGGAGCTCGGGACCGACCATCAGATCGTGCCGAACCGTCTGGGCGTGCGACGGCGCGGCGGTCAAAAAAAAGACCGCCGTGGCCCCGGCGGCGGTCTTCAGCGCAAGGCGAGTCATCGCTCGTCCCTGAGCAGACGTCGAATGGTCCGAGCCTGGTTCTCCAGCGCCTCCGCGCGCCGCAGCAGGTCCGCGCGCAGCAGGGCGAGCTGTTCCGTCACGCTACGCGGCTCGGCCCGGCTAGGCGGGTTCGACTCCAGCGACCGCAGCGTCAGGTCCAAAGGCACGTTGGCCGGAGAGGTCCGCTCATCGACACCGAGAGCCCGATCGCCCTCCAGGGTCGGGGCTTCGTTACCGGTGGCACCCGCAGCATCCGCGGCCGCCGCCGGCGGGACGCCGGTCTGATCGAATAGTCGGACCTCGGTCACCAGGCGGCGCATCTCTTCACGCAGCTGGTCGCGTCGCTCAGTCCGGGCCAGTTCCTCCGCCACCGCCTCCGCCGCGCTTCGATACTGCGCCGCGCGATCGGAAAGGAAATCCGCCTTGAGCGCGATCTCCTCGGGTCCGTCACCCACCTCCACGACCACGACCGGCAGCTCGGCGGCCGGCACCTGCAGCGGCCGCTGCAACGCCGCCAACTCCGCGGACAGACGGCCCGCCCGTTCGACCAGTGCGTTCCTGCGGTCGGCCGGCGCTCGATCCGCAGCGGAGATCGTCTGCTCGAGCTCGGCCTCGAGGGCCGCGGTAAGCGCCTGGCGCGCCCGTCGCTCGAAGGTGACCGCCGCGCTTAGCCACTGATCCAGCACGGCCAGGCTGTCTGACGCGATTTGGGCCGCGGCCAGCGCATCCCGAAGCGCGCTCCCCTTCCGCTCCCGAGCCGCGGCGATCTCCCGATAACCCTCTTCCGCCCACGCAGCCGCCCGCTCGCGAGCACCGGCCAACTCAGCGACGCGGAGCGACCCCGCCTCGTGAGCGCGTCTCAACGAGTCGAGGACTGCGGACCGCCGGGAGAGCTCGACCTGGCTCAGTGTGTCACGATCCGCCTGGGCCGCCAACGGCGTGGCGGCGAACAGACCGAGGGCGAATGCGATCAGCCGAGTCGCGGTTCTCACGGCAGCTCGATCCCGTACTTCTGCAGCTTGTAGTGAAGCGTGGCCGGCGGGATGCCAAGCAACCGCGCGGCCTCTGCTTTGACGCCACGGGCCTGCACGAGCGAGCGACGGATCATCTCACGCTCGAACGACTCCACCGACTCGGCCAACGTGCCCGGGCTCTCGGCCTCGGGAAACGACCGCGCCATCGCCGGCGAGAGCGCGGGCAGGTCCCCCGGTGTGATCGTCGTCCCCCGGGCGAGGACCAAGGCGCGCTCGATCACGTTCTCCAGCTCGCGGACGTTGCCGGGCCAGTCGTACGCCTCGAGGGCGGCCATCGCCTCGTCGGAGATTCCGGTGACGCGGCTGCGGGTGCGTGGCCGCAACCGCTCGATGAAATGACAGGCCAACGGCGCGATGTCATCTCTTCGATCTCTAAGCGGTGGCACCGTGATCGGAACCACGTGCAACCGGTAGTACAGATCCTCGCGAAACTCACGGCTGGTCTTCAGCGCCTCGGCGCCCAGGTTCGTCGCCGCAACGATCCGCACGTCCACCGGGATCGTCTCCTCACCGCCCAAGCGCTCGATCTCGCGCTCCTGCAGTACCCGAAGCAAGCGCACCTGCGTCTCGGGCCGGATCGTGCCGATCTCATCGAGCAGGATGGTGCCGCCGTCGGCAAGCTCGAAGCGGCCGCGCCGGCGGCGCTCGGCCCCGGTGAAGGCGCCGCGCTCGTGGCCAAACAGTTCCGAGTCGAGCAACCCCTCGGGCAGCGCCCCGCAGTTCACACGGATGAACGGACCTTGCGATCGCGGAGAGGCGGCGTGGATGGCGCGGGCCACAAGCTCCTTTCCCGTGCCGGACTCGCCGTAAATCATCAGGGTCGAATCCGAAGGGGCGACCCGATCGATCCAATCGAAGACGGCGCGCATCGCCGTCGAACGACCGACGATCTCGCCGTAGTCACGGTCAATCTCTTGCCGCAGATAGCGGTTCTCATCGCGAAGCCGCTCTCGTTCGGTCCGCGAGCGCAGGATGCTCTCGACGCGCGCCGCGAACGCCTCGCTGCGAAACGGTTTCTCGATGAAGTCGACGGCGCCGGCCTTCATCGCATCGACGGCGACGTCCACGGAGCCGTAGGCGGTGATGATCAGCACATCGGTGTTGGGCGAACGGGCCCGCACCTGCTTCAGGACCTCCATCCCGTCGACAGGCTCCATCTTCAGGTCCGCGACCACGAGGTCCACCTCGCCCGGCTCCCCCAACAGCTCGAGCCCCTCGGCGCCGTTCCGGGCTCCGAGGGTGGTGTGGCCCCGACGTCGCAGCAGCAGCTCCAGCCCGTCCCGCATGGAGTCGTGATCGTCGATCACCAGGATGCGCGCCATGCTGACAACTCTCGGTCCACCGTCCGGCGAGCGCAATCCCCGGCGCCGTTTCCCGACTGCGCCAGCGGTAGCCATTCAGAAGTCACCCAAGCACCTGCTCCCGCCCCACCCTATCCCGGACCCGGCACGACCACCCGCACGCTGGCTGCCACACGGTCGGCCCAACCGGTGTTCGGATACGTATGGATCACCTCGACGTCGTATTCGCCCGGCTCCAAATCGCGCACTTCCAGCCGGTAAGGAAAGGTGTGAAGCACCTGGATGCAGGCGCCCACGGCTTTCTCGCGCGCGATGATGAACAATGTCAGAGCACCCGGCGGCTCCTGCACCGTCCCCGGACTCAGCTCGTAGCAGGGCGTCGGAGTCGTGATCCGTCCCAGCACCAAGAGTCCACCGGGCACCGGCGTCACGACGGCGACGTCGGTCCCCGGCATCGACAGGGTGTCACGATTGAGCACCCGAAGGGTCAGCGGACCCGAATCCCCATCGGGACCCGTGCTCGTGTCGTCGCCACAGCCTCCGATCGCCAGGCTGCACGCCAGCACGACGGCGGCGGCGCGCGACCGGCTAGCAAGAAAGTCTTTCAACGCAAACACCATCATCTCTCCCGACCCGACCGAGTCACCCAAGAAGCGAGCTGCCGGGACCCGCCTGCTGCGACAACCGGACTTCTCCCCCAATACGCCGACAGGCCCACGGCAGCTCTATTTTTCAAACCTCACGACAAAAGACGTCTCACCCGGTCGCGACTCGAATCCCACGCTACCCGAGTTGGCTTCCGCCAACTGCCGCACGATCGCCAGACCCAGACCCGCGCCGTCCGCGCGAGTGGTGAAGAACGGCTCGAAGATGCGCTCCCGAACCTCATCTGCGATCCCGGGCCCATCGTCCACCACGGTGAAGTTCGCCCGGCCATCCTCGCCCTCGGCGGTCAGCCTAACACGCCGCTCGGCCGCCGCGACCGCGTTCCGCAGCAGGTTCACCGCGATCCGCTTCACCTGATCGGGGTCGGCGGTGATCCAGACGGGGCCGGGCGGCATCCCCACCTCGACCGACTTCCCCGCGGCCACGGCCCCGACCATCTCCGCCGCGTCACCCAGCGGCTCTCGCAGGTCGATCCTGCGGGCCGCCGGCTCTTGCGGCCGGGCGAAGGCCAGGAAGTCGCTGATCACCCGGTCCAGCTCCTGCGCCTCGGCCCGGATCCGCTCGAGGTGACCGCGTCGCTCGTCGCCTTCCGTCAGGCCTTCCGCCGCCGCGCCGGCAAACAGCTCGATGCCGCCCAGCGGGTTGCGGATCTCGTGCGCGACCTGCGCCAGCATCAGCCGCAGCTCTTCCTCGCGCCGGATGATCGCGAGCCGCATCTCCTCCATCGCCCGCGCCAGCTCGCCGACCTCGCCACCCGCGCTCGTCGGCACCGGCTCATCCCAGCGCCCTTCACCGATCCGACGAGCCGAGCCCGCTAGCTGCTCCAGCGCGCCGGTCAAGCGGCGGCTGAGTAGGCCTGCCGCCAGCGCCACCCCCACCAGGGCGATCAGCGCGAAGCTGATCATTCCGTTGCGCAGGCTGCGGAGCGGCGCCAAGAAGGCCGCCGGCATCTCCACGGCCAGCAGCGCGTCGGCACCTTCCAGCCGCGCGAACCCCAGCTTGTACCAGCGCCCCCCCGCCCCCTCGAACAGCGTCGTCGTCGCGGTGCCGCGCGACCGTGCTTCGGCGATCTCCGTACCGTACATCGCTAACGTATGCACGGGATCGCCGATCGCGGCCGGAGCCCAGGACGCCACCAGCAAGCGCCCCGCCGAGTCGAACACGAACGCCCGAGCCGACACCGGCGCGAGAGCACGCAATCTGGCCTGGTACGCTTGATACAGTCGCGTACCCTCGTCGCCGGGCCGGAGCTGACTGGCCAACCCGCCGTCCAACCCTGACGACGCAGCCAGCGCGACGGCCTCGAGAGTGCCGTCCAGCTCGCGCTCCAGCAGGTCGCGGGTCGACTCGTACAGGACCCAACCGCCGATGCCCAGAGCACCGGCCGCAAAGGTCACGAACGCGACGGCGAGCCTATGACGTAACGTCATGCCGCTCACTCTGACTCAGGGAACGGGCAAGGCGTGTGCCCGAAAGGCCTTGGAAGGGCTAACCACGTAAGACAATATAACACGGCGCCTTACAAACGTCGCCCCTCGGCCGCTGCCGCCACCGCGGGCTCCGGGGCTCAACTTCTTGACGTGCCGCTTCAGATTCTCGTCGGGTCCGCGGGCGGTCGCGAAGTCGCGCCGTCACTTCGCAACCGGGTTGTTCTGCCGCTACACCTGGGGCAGCCGGCTCATCGCCGCTTTGACCGCCTCTTCGGGATAGTCGTAGTCCACCAGCTTGCCGCCCAGGTAGGCCTCGTAGGCCGCCAGGTCGAAATGGCCGTGGCCGCAGAGGTTGAAGAGGATCACCCGCTCTTCGCCTTTCTGTTTGGCGTCCAGAGCCTCATCGATCGCCGCCCGGATGGCGTGCGAAGGCTCTGGCGCGGGAACGATTCCCTCGGCGCGAGCGAACTGCACGGCCGCGGCGAAGGTGGGCAGCTGTGACAGCGCCCGCGCCTCGATGTAGCCGGCGTCGTAGAGCGCACTGAGGCTGGGCGCCATGCCGTGGTAGCGCAGGCCACCGGCGTGGATCGGGGCGGGCACGAAATCGTGGCCGAGCGTGTGCATCTTGACGATCGGCGCCATCCGTGCTGTGTCGCCGTAGTCGAAGGTGTAGGCGCCTTTGGTGAGCGACGGCGCGGCGGTCGGCTCCACCGCCAGCAGCCGGACGTCCTGGCCTTCTCGCAGCTTACGATGGAGGAACGGGTAGGCGAGGCCGGCGAAGTTGGAGCCGCCGCCGACGCAGCCGATGACCACGTGCGGGTATTCGCCCGCCATCTCCATCTGGGCGACCGCCTCCTCACCGATCACGGTCTGGTGCATCAGCACGTGGTTGAGCACGGAGCCGAGGCTGTACTTCTTGCGGCCCTCCGAGCTGGCAGCGACCTCGACCGCCTCGGAGATCGCGATCCCAAGGGATCCGGGGCAGTCCGGGTCCTCGGCCAACACCGACCGACCGAAGCTGGTGTGGTCGGTGGGGCTGGCGAAGACCTGCGCCCCGTAGCTCTCCATCATCACGCGGCGGTATGGCTTCTGCTCATATGAGATCTTGACCATGTAGACCTCGAGATCGAGGTCGAAGGCGCTGCAGGCTAGGGCGAGGGCCGAGCCCCACTGGCCAGCGCCGGTCTCCGTCGTTAGCGCACCGGTTCCCGCCAGCTTGTTGTAGTAGGCCTGGGCGAGCGCGGTGTTGGGTTTGTGACTGCCGGTGGGAGAGACGCCTTCGTACTTGTAATAGATGTGAGCCGGCGTATCCAACGCTCTTTCCAACCGGCGGGCACGGTAAAGCGGCGTTGGCCGGTACATCTTGTAAACCTCACGCACCGCATCGGGGATCTCGATGTAGCGCTCGGTGCTGACTTCTTGCTGGATCAGCTCGAGCGGGAACAGCGCTGAAAGGAAGTCGGGGGTCACCGGCTCCTGCGTCGCCGGATGCAACACGGGAGACGGTGGCACCGGCATGTCGGCGCCGATGTTGTACCAGGCTTTTGGAAGCTGAGACTCGTCGAGTAGGAAGCGGACGCGGTCAGACACGGCTTCATCTCCACTCGAGGCGTTCGAACAGAGGCCTTTGACCGAGCCGTTGCACCTCTACTGCCTCAACCGCCGTCTCGAAGGCGGGCCGGCCGTCGATCGAATGAAGGGCCCAACATGCAGCCGGGCTCAATTGGTTGGCAAGACGGCGATGCGAGAAGCTTCCGCTGGAGAACAGCCGAACCGGTCTGGCGGCAGGGCCTGGAGCCGGTGTCGCGCTTTCGGCCTCCGTCAGCTGTTAGCCGGTGGCTCGGGCCCTGACTCTTTCTTCCAGCGGCGGATGAGCTCCTCGATCCGGTCGGGGATCAACAGCCGGTCGGCGATCGACGCGATCTCTTCGGCTTCACGCCACGCATCTTCGAGAACGGCCAGCTCGCCCCCGAGTGCCCGCCGCTCGCTCTCTTCGTGGGCGGCCATCTCGAGCGCCAGCCGCACGTTGGCGTCCATCTTCTTGATGAAGATGCTCTTCGCCTGAACCCGCCCGGTTGAACGCACGGTGTCAGGATCCCCAGCCACCCGGGCGAACAGACGCTCGGGGCTGCGCGACTCGTCGACCAGTTTGACCGCCTCCCGGACCTGGGAGTCGGTCCCGCCCCACGAATTCACCTGCGGCAGAATGCGGCCGGCGGCCTCGACGGCGGTGGGCCCCGTGAGCACCGAGGTGCTGCGCTTCCCCTTCCCCCGCGATCCCAGCAACCCGACCCGCTCCTCTGGGTGGTGCGGAAGGACCAGCGACCAACCCTCCGGCGGGTGGGCGCGGTTCAACTCGGCACGCGAAAGGTCCTTGCGCGTGACGCACAGTCGCATGCCCCCATCGTCCCGGACCCGGGCCACTACCTGCTTGTCGCGCCCGAGAATGAAGACCCAGAAGATGTCCGCGCCCAGGGCGGCGCCCACCGCCGAGACCGCGACCTTCGTTCCCGTGATGATCAGCGTGCGGATGCGCCGGCGCAGGAATTCCCGGCCATAACGCCACGCCGCGAACTCGTCCCGCTTGGGCCGACCGATCCGAACCAGTTCCAGTCCCGAGGGAAGATGCGCCAGCCCGATATTTTCGGTGGAGAAGCGTTGCGCGGTGTCGTGAAATCGACGCTCGCACTCCTCGATCGCCTCCCAGCGCTCCTCCAGCGGGCTCAGGTTCCAGCGCCGGCACACCTCGCAGATCACCCACAGCCGCCCCCGCTCGCCGTCGAAGGCAAGCCGGCGGCCGACGGGGAAGTTCTCGATCCCTTCGTTGTCGCCCAGGTTGCGGTTGCAGTAGATGCAGGTCTTGAACATGCGGCGTCGCGCCGGCCAGCGAGGTGGGGCCATGGTGGGGGCATACCCGGCCCCCCACTTCCATACGCCTCGAAAGGCAAGGAGTTTCCAGACGCGGGCGCATGGGAGCCGGTGACCCCGCCGGCCTTTGAATCGTCTCTTATAGGACCGGCTAAGATCATGACTCGAGACAGACGCCCCGCTTCGGCGGGCGTCATTCCGATCCCGGTCGGGAGCAAATGCGTCTAACTTCAAGCGAGAACCTGACTTACGAACACCGGTGAGAGGGAGGAAGTGATGCGGCACCTTCAGCGGGGAACTCATTTCGCGCCTCTGGCGCTGCTCTTGGGCCTGACCCTGGCCCTTGGAGCTTGTGACAAGACGTCGAGCACCGAGCTTGCCGGCGACGGGAACGGGCTGGCGCGGATCTCGATCCTGCTGACAGACGCCCCGGGCGAGGTGGCTGAAGCGTGGGTCAAGTTCGACGCCATCTACCTGCAGCGCCAGGATGACGACGGCAATGCCGGGATGGGCTCCGGGCGCGTCTTCTTGCTCGAGAATCCCACGGACTGGATCAACCTCAAAGACCTCACGGCCGGCGAGGTGGAACAGCTGGTCAGCGGTGTGACGGTTCCCGACGGGTTCTACGGACAGCTGCGTTTCGTGATCACGAGGGCGGTGTTGGCCACCGGCGACGGGATGACGATCGACAACGCTTACGCCACCCCGGACGTCGACAGCGACGACCTGGCGGAGCTGAACGCGTTGCGGGATCCCGCGCCGCCGCTCGACCCGACGGACGAACTGAAATGTCCCAGCTGTAGCCGAAGCGGTCTCAAGCTCAACTTCCGCGACGGCGGTCTCGAGGTCACGGGCGAGACGCTGGTGCTGGCCGACTTCGATGTGAGCCAGAGCTTCGGCCATCAGGCCGGGATGTCGGGTCGCTGGATCATGCACCCTGTGATCAACGCGATGGTGATGGGCGGTGGCACGGGTTCGATCGCTGGGACCGTTTCGACGGACCCGGGGGTGAACCTGCCGGGGAGCTGCGGCAGCCAGACGATCACGCTGGCCCACTTCGAGCCGACAGCGGAATCGGGCGGCATGACGTGGACGGGTGCGGTCGACGAGACCGACGGCAGTTATGAGATTGCCAACCTGCCACCATCCGACGACTACATGCTGGGCTTCACCCCCGAGTTCACGTTCGCTAACAACGACAAGCTGACTTTCAATGCGGACATTCTCGACGCCAGCGACACCCCGATTACCGGCCCGGTGGAGGTGATGGACGGTATGACGTTCATCGCCAACTACGTGATCACCGCCGCCGATTGTATCGTACCCTAAAAGGCAGCGATTGGCGCCGGGCACGCTCGAGTGGGCGGGTCCGGCGCTTTTCGCCATCGAGACTGAGACCCAACCCCACGAGACGGGCGATTTTTGAGAAGCAGGGCGGTTGTAGTTATTTTTGGGGTCCCCCCCGGCCCGCCCTGTGCCCCGCTCCCAGTGACCGGAGCGCACCGCCAATCGTCTACATTGTGGGGAGTTACGAAGCGCGTGACGGCGCGAGACAGCGAACCGAGCGATGCCGCCGTCGTCCACGACGTGTTGAACGGCAACGAGCAGGCCTACGCGATTCTCGTGGCCCGCTACCAGGACATGCTCTACCGGCACGCCGCGCGGATGACGGGTCGGCCGGATGAGGCGAGCGATATCGTTCAGTCCGCGTTCATCAAAGGGTTCGAGAACCTGGAGAACTGTCGTGACGCGGACCGGGTGGGCGCCTGGCTCTTTCGTATCAACGCGAACCAGTGCAAGGATTATCTCAAGAGTCGGCGCCGGAGGAATCTGAGGTTGGAGGACGCCGCGCCACTCCCCAGCGACAGCGGCAACCCTGAGGAAAGCGCAGAACTCGTGCAATTGAGAGATCGAATCACCGAGGCGCTGGACCGGCTCTCACCGGAGGAACGGGAGGCCTTCGTGCTCAAGCACATCGAGGGCTTCTCCTACCAGGAGATGTCGGGTATGCTGGACGCTTCGGTGCCGGCGCTCAAGATGCGAGTCCACCGGGCCCGGGAAGGGCTGCAGAATCTGCTGGAGAAGTACCTATGAACAAGGAGTTGCAGGCCTACCTCGACGGCGAGATCAGCCTCAGCCAGCTTCCGGCTGAGCTTCGCGCCGAGGCCGAGCGCTGGGACCGGCTGCTGGCCGAAGCCCGGGAGATCGGACCGCACGGCGCGCCGGCGGGACTCGAGGCCCGGATCGTCCGAGCGTTGCCGGCACGACGCCGGCGGCCGACGTGGCGCCGGGCTGCAGCCTGGGCGGTCCGTCCACGCTCCGTGAGCATCTCTCCGCTCGCCGGCCTGGCGGCGGCAGCGGTGCTCGCGTTCCTGCTCGTCTGGCCCCGCGGTGAAGGCACGCCGCCCGAAGGCACGCCGACACCGGAGGCGCCGACCATCTTCGTCCAGTTCGTGCTCGAGGCGCCCGGCGCCCAGTCGGTCGCCCTGGCCGGCGACTTCAACGGCTGGACACCTCAGCTGGTCCTGAACGACTCGGACGGCGACGGCGTCTGGACCGGACGGTTAGCGTTGAAACCTGGCGTCCATCAGTACATGTTTGTGATCGATGGGTCGGAATGGGAGACCGATCCGAAGGCAGACCGCTACGTGGACGACGGGTTCGGAAATCGCAACGCCGTTCTGGTTATTCCTCAGCCATCGGCTCAATCCTGAGCGCCAGCCCCACCGGCGCCCCCGACACGTGGGCGCCGGCGCGGCTCTCTTAATACTCCTCACCGTCAGCACACCCCTGAGCAGCTACCCTCAGACCCGCGCCTACATCGA